>JBASWX010000629.1:0-1683 GCA_049276695.1 Planctomycetota bacterium | reverse complement strand
GCGCGTGGCTGCGTCGGCGCATCCACAGCAACGCCAGCGCCGCGGCGACGATGCGTGCGGCGACCGCGGCATACGCGGCCCCGACCACGCCCACCGACGGCACGCCGAGCCAGTCCCACCCGTACAGCAGCACCGCCGCGAGCAGCAGGTTGCCGACGTTCGCCAGCAGCAGCAGCGCGAGTGGCATCGTCGCCTCGCCCGCGGCCCGCATCGCCGCGGTCGTCTGCATCAGCACGAACATCGGCACGCAGCCGAGATTCGCGACCACCAGGTAGTGCACCGCGTCGGCGCGCGCGGCGCCGGTCATCCCGGTCGCGTCGACCATCAGCGTCGCCGGCAGCGCCGACAGCACCGACACGCCGAGCCCCAGCCACAGCATGAACCACTCGCCGGAGCGGTGGAACGCGCGCGCCGCGTCGCGTTCGCCCGCACCCAGCAGCCGCGACAACCGCGACAACAGCGCCGTCGACACGCACTGCCCGACCAGCATCGGCAGGAAGTTCCACGTGGTCGCGACGTGCGCCGCGCGCACCGCGTCGGCGCCGAGCCGGCCGACCATCGCCAGGTCGACCAGGTTGATCAGCGCGTGCGACAGGAAGCCGAGCGCCAGCGGCAGGCCCTGGCTCAACACCGCTCGCGCCGGGTGCGGCAACGGAGCGAGTGGTGGCGCGGCAGCGGCGTCGGACGGCACGGCGGCAGCGTAGGCACCTGACCCGGCGCCGCCACCGCGCGCGGCCGCGTTCGCAGTTCGTGGTGCTGGCGCTACGCTCCGCGCCGCGCATGACCCGGCCAGCGAACGCTCCCGAAGACCGCCTCTACTTCCGGCAGTGGCTCGCCGGCGTCGACTTCGCCCCCGACGACCCGATCGCCGGCCAGATGGCGAACTTCGTCTACGCGATCGGCGACCGGCTCACCAAGGAAGTCGTGCTGGTCGACCCCTGCTACGCCGTCGGTGAACTGGTCGACAGGGCCGCTGCCGACGGCATGCGCGTGGTCGGCGCGCTCGCCACCCACTACCACCCCGACCACGTCGGCGGCGACCTGTTCGGGCACTCGCTGCAAGGCGTGCGCGAACTGCTGACCCGCTGCCCGTGCAAGGTGCACGTGCAGCGCGAGGAGGTGCCGTGGGTCAAGCGCGTGACCGGCTGCAGCGACAGCGACCTCGCGATCCACCAGAGCGGCGACATCGTGAAGGTCGGCGAGATCCCGATCACGCTGATCCACACGCCCGGCCACACGCCGGGCTCACAGTGTTTCCTCGTGCACAACCGGCTGGTCGCCGGCGACACGCTGTTCCTGCAGGGCTGCGGCCGCACCGACCTGCCCGGCGGCGATCCGCGCCAGCTGTGGTTGTCGCTGTCGCAGAAGCTGGCGAAGGTGCCCGACGACGCGGTGCTGTATCCGGGCCACGCCTACGACCCGCGGCCGCACCAGCAACTCGGCGAGACGCGGCGCAGCAACCCGGTGTTCCGGCCGAAGAGCGAGGCGGAGTGGCTGGCGATGTTCGCGTGACCGGCTGCTTGCTCAGCCGACGCCGCGCCGTTGCTCCGAGGCCCGCTTCAACACCGCCTTCTCGCGGTCGCTGAGCCCGGTCATGCCGACCTGGTGCACGCGCTCGAGGATCGCGTCGACCTCGCGTTCCAGTTGCGCCGCCGCCGCCGCGCGCACCGCCGCCTTCTTCGC
>JBASWX010000628.1:0-5892 GCA_049276695.1 Planctomycetota bacterium | reverse complement strand
CCCGCAGGCCGAGCAGGCCGAGAGCGTAGGCGCCGAGTGCGATCCAGAACACGTTGGTGAAGCCGATCGCCATGCTGAGCACGATGCAGACGATCGAGCCGAGCACCGAGCAGAACGCGTTGACCGCCCAGCCCCACGGCACCAGCTGCGGGCACTGCCGTTCGACGACGCGCATGCCGGTCGGGAACGGCATGCCGAGCACCAGCCCGGTCGGGATCAGCAGCAACACGACGAACGCCATGCGCAGCCACAGCGGCAGCCCGAGCAGCAGCGGCAGCAACGCGTTCACCACCCACACGTCGAGCGCGATCACCGCGACGATGCCGAGCAGGATCAGGTTCAGATGGCGCTGGCGCACCACGGCGATGCGGCCGGCGAGCAGCGAGCCGGTGCCGGCGGCGGCCAGCAGGCTGACCAGCACGACCGACAGCGCGTAGGTCGGGTGGCCGAGGAAGATCACCAGCTTCTGCATCAACGCGATCTCGACCAGCATGAAGCCGAGCCCGAGCGCCGCGAAGTAGCCGAACACGCCGAACGCACCGGCCGCGCGCACGCCGGCGCGCGCGAGGTGGCGCAGCGGCAGGAAGATCAGCAGCGCGGCGAGCAGCAGGATCTGCGCCATCGACGACAGCAGCACCATGTGGCCGACCGGGAAGTCGGTGTGGTAGTTGAACAGCGTGTCGTCGGTGTGCCGTTCGCCGCCGAACAGGCTCGACCAGCGGTAGTAGTTGAAGAAGAACGGCGCGTCGTCGGTCGCCGCCGACACGTCGAACGGGTAGTCGGCGAGCAAGCGGGCGCGCTCGGCGTCGTCGCCGCGCAGCAGCCGTTCGAAGTCGGCGATCGTCGCGCGCAGGTAGTCGCCGTGGGCCTTCAGCATCGGCCGCAGCCCATCGAGCGCCTGCAGCACCGCGTCGGCGTGCTCTGGCCCACGCAGCGGCTCGGGCAACATCGCCGGCGCCAACCGTTCGCCGGCGGCGAGGTTCACCGCCAGGCCCTGCAGCGTCTGCAAGGCCGCACGCAGCTTCGCCGGGTCGGCGGCGAGCCCCGCCCGCGCGCCGAACGCAGCCTGCAGCTGGCTTCGCTGCAGCGCGAAGTGCGTCGCCGCGAGTTCGATCGGACCCTGGCCCCGCGTCGGATCGAACACCAGCCCGACGAAGCCCTGGGCCAGCGCGAACTCGCGCAACGCGCCGATCTCGGCAGCGGTGAACGGCGACTTCTTGACCATCGTCGACGCCCAGTCGAGTCCCTGGAACACGCAGACGTGCGAGCTCGGATCGGCGACACCGAGCTCGCGCAGCGCACTGGTCGCGATGTTGGCGAGGCGCAGCGTCTCGCGCGAGCGCCGCGGTGCCTTCTCGATGAAGCGCGACCAGCAGACGATGCCGTCGGCGTTCAGGTGCGCCCAGAAGTCGGCGACCGCGCCGGTGGTGTACAGGTAGCTCTCGGCCAGCGTGTAGGCGCCGGTGCTGAGCGCGGTGTACGAGTCGACCCCGCTCATCTGGATCACGTCGTAGCGGTCGTCGTGCGAACGCAGCCACGCGCGGCCTTCGCTGTTGACCAGCGTGATGCGGCTGGCGAGCGGGGAATCGGCGTTGAACAGCCGGCCGAGGTAGCCGGCGTACCGCTCGGTCACCATCTCGACCATCGCGGTGTTGAGCTCGACCGCGGTCACGTGCTGCGCCCCGTTCGCCAGCGCCACCATCACGTCGACGCCGCCGCCGACGCCGATCACCATTGCGCGTTGGTCCTTCCTGCCGGCGGCGCGCTGCACGATCCAGGCCGACGCCGCCTGCGTGTCGTCGAGGAACGGGAAGCGCGCCAGCTCGGCGGCGTCCTTGTACAGCATCGTCGGCGCGGTGCCGTCCTGGCCGACCGCGCGCGCTTCGATCGGGATCTGGTCGAGCCCGTGGTCGCCGCCGACCATCGGAGCCGCGAGCACGCTGGCGCCGACCTGCACCTCGGCGGTTGCGCTGTGGATCTTCGCCAATTCCGGACTCTGGCCGCCGAGCGCACCGCGGTTGGCGAGTTCGCGCAGCAGGAACTCGGCGGCGACCGCTTCCTTGCCCGGCGCGTACGGCACGCGCCAGTCGAACGCCGGGATGCCGAGCCACCGGGCCCCGCCGCCGAAGCCGACTGCGAGCCAGCCCGCCAGCAGCAGGCCCGGCACCGTCACCAGCAGCCAGCGGCGCGGCAGACCGAGGCCGAAGCAGAACGCGGCGAGCAGCCCGCAGCCGCCGGCCGCCACCACCGTCGCCGAACTGCCGAAGTGCTTCAGCAGCACCACGCTGGCCAGCGCCCCGCAGGCGCTGCCGATCAGGTCGCCGCAGTACAGCCGGTTGACGTGCAGGACCTGGCGCGTCAGCACCAGCCCGATGCCGAGCCCACCGAGCAGGAACGGCACGAAGATGATCAGGTAGACGAAGAACAGCGCGACGACGTTCTCCTTCTGCTGCCAGAAGGCGAGGCTGTCGATGCGCACCAGCGTCGCGAAGCAGAACGCCAGCACGACGCTGACGCCGTAACCGAGGCTGGTCCACACCAGCGCGCGCTGTGCTGCACCGGGCGACGCGCCGAGCCGCGTCGCGGTCAGCAGGCTGCCCGAGGCCCCGAAGCCGAGCAGCCCGATCGAGATCACCATGTAGGTGAAGTGGTGCCACATCATGATCGCGAAGACGCGGGTCAACGCGATCTCGAACAGGATCACCGACAGGCCGAGGCAGAAGATGCCGGCGAGCAGCGACTTCGGGGTGGCAGCGGGCATCTCGGGGTCCGAGGCGATTCTCGGCACGCTTGCGGGTCAGACCAAACCGAAAGTCACGCGGGCGAAGCCCCGGCCAGCCCGGTGTCGCCGGCCGCGGCGAGCCCGTCGGCTGCGGCTTCGGCCGCCTCGGCGGCCGCGTGCTGCTGGCGGCGCTGTTCCTCGTCGGCGGCGATGCCGGCCAGGATCTGATCGGCGGTGACCTCGGGACCGCCGAGCCACGCGAGGTGGATCTCGTCGCCGCACTTCTCCTGCACGGCCCGCAGGTAACCCTGCTTCATCATCTCGAGCAGCGCGATCAGCGTGCCGATCAGGCCGTAGCGCCCCTCCGTGCGGTCGAACACGTCGGCGAAGCGCACCTCGCGCCGCTGCCGGAAGATCGCGACCAGCCGCGTGGTGTAGAAGCCGACGTCGCGCTTCTCGACCTCGACGTTCATCGTGCCATGCTGCCCGATCTCCTCGAGCAGCTTCGCGAACGCCGACGTCAGGTCCCAGACGCCCAGTTCGCCGAGGTCGAGCAGGTCCTCGTCGCCGGCCTCGATCAGGTGCGGCGGCGGCGGCAGCACCAGCGGCGCCTGCCGCGCGCGGCGGTCGGCGCGCACGTCGAGTTCGCGCGCCAGGTCGCGGTAGCGCTTGTACTCGAGCAGCCGGCGGATCAGGTCGTCGCGCGGGTCGAGTTCCTGTTCGATCTCGATCGCCTCGTTCGGCAGCAGTTCGCGCGACTTGATCTCCATCAAGGTGCTGGCCATCACGACGAAGTCGCCGATGTCCTGCAGGTCGAGCTGCTGCAGCACCGCGAGGTGCTTCAGGTAGTCGTCGAGGATGGGCGCGATGCGGATCTCGTGCACGTCGACCTCCTGCTGGCGCACCAGGTGCAGCAGCAGGTCCATCGGGCCCGAGAAGACCGGCAGCTCGACGCGGTAGCTCACGGGGCGGCAGGATAGCGCGCGCCGGCGGCGAACGCAGCTATGGCGCGAACGTCATGCGCACCGCGTTGCTGGCGTGCGCGAGCCCCGTACCGTTGCTGACGACGTAGGCGTGCCACAGCGAGGTGCCGACCAGCGCCGGGTCGTTCAGCGGCGGCAGCACCAGGGCGGCGGCGGCAGCGCCGTTCGCGTCGAGCAGCCCGATGCTGTGCGGGTAGACGGCGCTGTTGGCGAGCGCCAGGCTCAGCGTGAGCCACGGATCAGGGTTCAGCGGCACGTGCACGCCGAACAGCGGCATGCCCGGACTGGTGCCCTGCGCGCCGGCCAGCACGTAGATGCTGCCGGCGTGCGCCTGGCCGGCGGCGAGCCGGAAGTCCTGGCGGCCGCCGTTGGCGACCGAGATCGCCACCTGGTCGCGGAACAGCGTGCGCGGGTCGCCCTTCACCAGCGTGAACTCGTCCTCGATGCCGGACAGCCCGACGAACTTCGCGTCGAGCCGGTCGCCGTCGACGTCGAACACGAACGAGCCGAGGTTGTTCAGGCTGACGTGCATCGCCGGATGGTCGAGCGAGCCGCCGGAGACCGAGCCGGCGCTGCCGGCGACGACGTAGACGGCGCCCTCGTGCGGCGCCCTGCCGGCCGTCGGCTTGCCGTAGAAGCCGTCGCCAGCCACCCGGCCGTCGCCCCGGTCGCGCACCATCGCCGGCTGCAGCGTCGCACTGGTGCCGTAGTGCCCGTCCAGCAGGAACGACCGCTCGTACGAGTGGCTGTGGCCGCTGAGCACCAGGTCGACGCCGCCCGCTTCCAGGATCGGCAGCGCGATCTGCCGCATGTCGAACAGCCGGCCGCCGCTGTCCAGCGGGTCGTCCGAGCGGTGCGAACCGGCCGAGTACGGCGGGTGGTGGAAGAACGCGACGATCCAGCGCGCGGCGGTGTTCGCGAGGTCGGCCTGCAACCAGGTCATCATCGCGCCGGCGGCGCTGCGGTCGCTGTCCATCGAGTCGAGGCAGACGAAGTGCACGTGGCCGCGATCGAACGAATAGTACGCCTCGGTGCCGCTCGGCAGCCCGCCCGCTTCGCCCGAACGCGGCAGCGTGAAGATGTCGTAGTAGGGGCCGGTGCCGGTCGCGGTCGCGGCGCTGTAGGCGTCGTGGTTGCCGAGGGTTGACCAGGTGAACGTGTCGCGCAGCAGTTCGCCGTAGACGTCGAACAGCCCGACCTGGTACTCGCGGTCGGTGCCGCCCCAGTAGGCGTTGTCGCCGAGCATCAGGATGGCGTCGGCGCGCTGGCCGGCGGCGAACAGGGAGTACAGCTCGCGCACCGCGTACTGCGGCAGCCAGCCGAACCCGGCGTCGCCGAGCACCCACGCCCGCAGCGGCCGGGTCGCGCCGGGTGGCGGCAGCGTGCGCAGCGTGGCCGCCGGCACTCCCGCAAAGACCCCGGTGGCGTCGCCGATCGCGTAGCAGTACGTCGTCTCCGGCTGCAGCCCGCCGGCCACCGCGGCGTGCTCGGTGCGCAGCGTCGCATCGAAGAACGCCGGCTGCAGCGCCGCCGCCGACGGCCCCAGCCACAGCCGCGTCGAAGTCGGCTGGTCCGTGCGCCAGCGCACGCACGCGGCGGTCGGCGTGCCGTTCTGCAGGTACGGACCGCGCAACACGCTGATCGGCCCGGCCCCGCCGAGCAGTTCGCAGTCGAAGCTGGCGTCGCTGCTGGTCGGCCCGACCTGGTGCACCTCGACCGCCACGACGTTGCGGCCGCCGGTGAGCAACTTCGGGTCGAAGGCGAACACGTGGAACGCGTTCTCCGCGGTTCCGGAGACCGCGATCGACGCCGGGGAGAAGGCGCTGACGAACCCGTTGTGCAGATTCCAGCGCCCGACCTCGACGCCGTTCACGTAGACGACGCAGCCGTCGTCGCACAGCACGCGGACCCGCGCGGTCGGCGGGATGGCGGCGTCCACGAGATCGAAGGCGTGCCGGAACCACAATGTCGGGTTGACGGCGCCGGCTGGCCCGCTCGCGACCACGGTGGCCTCGTCGCCATCGCCGTAGCCGAGCTGCGCCGGGCCCGCGGGCCAGGCCGTGTCGTCGTAGGCCGGCAGGTGCCAGTTGGCCGCGGGCAACGCGCCGAGGTCGTGGTAACGCCATTGCGCGCCGAGCGGCACCAGCACGGTCGGCACCGGCGGCAACCAGGGGCCGAGCAGCGGCG
>JBASWX010000627.1:0-2830 GCA_049276695.1 Planctomycetota bacterium | reverse complement strand
GACCTCGGCAGCGAGGTCGCGCGCCGCTTCGACCGCCAGATCCCGCGCATCGCGGCGTCGGGCGAGAGCGTGCTGGTCAGCGGCGAGAGCGGCAGCGGCAAGGAGATCGTCGCGCGGCGCCTGCACGCCGCCGGGCCGCGCCGCGAGCAGCCGTTCGTGGTCGTGCACTGCGGCGCGATCCCGCGGCAACTGGTGGAGAGCGAGCTGCTCGGCCACGTCAAGGACGCGTTCACCGGCGCCGACCAGAAGCGGCTCGGCCTGTTCGAGGCCGCCGACCGCGGCACGCTGTTCCTCGACGAAGTCGGCGAGCTGCCGCTCGACGTGCAACCGGCGCTGCTGCGCGCGGTGCAGTTCGGCGAGATCCGGCCGGTCGGCAGCGACAGCGTGCGGCACGTCGACGTGCGGCTGATCGCCGCGACGCACCGCGACCTGCGCCAGCGGGTGCGCGACGGCTCGTTCCGCGAGGACCTGTTCTACCGGCTGGCCGTGCTGGAACTGGTGGTGCCGCCGCTGCGCGAACGGCGCGAGGACGTGGCGCCGTTGGCGACCGCGTTCCTGCGCCGCGAAGCCGACCGCGGCGGGCGGTCGCTGACGTTCGAGCCGGCGGCGCTGGCGCGGCTGCAGCAGCACGACTGGCCCGGCAACGTGCGCGAACTCGAGAACGCGATCGTGCGGCTCGGCGTGCTCGCCGACGGGCCGCTGGTCAGCGCCGCCGACGTCGACGACATCGCGTTGAGCGCGCGCCGGGTCGCCTCGGCGACCGTGGACCTGCCGACGCTCGACCTGCAGGCCCTCGAGGCCATCGCGATCCGGCAGGCGCTGGCGCGCTGCCAGGGCAACAAGACCAAGGCGGCGGCCGTGCTCGGCATCGCGTTGAAGACGCTCTACAACAAGCTCGCCGCCGAGCCGGGCAAGCCGGCGGAGTAACGCCCGCTCACCAGCGCAGCAGCAGCAGCTCGCTGCAGAACCCCGGCCCCATCGCCAGCATCACGCCGAACTCGCCGGGCCGGCCCGGATTCTCGCGCAGCGTGCGATCGAGGATCATCAGCACCGACGCGCTCGACAGGTTGCCGGCCTCGGCAAGGCACTGCCAGCTCGCGCGCAGCGCGTCGTCGGGCAGGGCGAGACCGTCCTGCAGCGCGCGCAGCACCTTCGGGCCGCCCGGGTGCGCGATCCAGCGCGCGATCTGGTCGCGCCGCAGACCCTGCGCGGCCAGGAACGCGTCGACGTCGGCGGGCAGCCGTTCGCGCGCGACGGTCGGCACCTCGGCCGACAGCACGATGCGGAAGCCGTGGCTGCCGATGTCCCACCCCATGATGCCCTCGGTGTCGGGATAGAACACCGACCGGGTCGCCAGCACCTGCGGGCCACGTGCCGTGCGGTCCTTGCCGACCAGCACCGCCGCGCAGGCGCCGTCGCCGAACAGGCCGACGCTGATCAGGTTCGCGATCGAGTGGTCGGCGGGCTGGAAGGTCAGCGAACACAGCTCGACGGTCAGCACCAGGGCCACACCATCGGGGTGGCCACGCAGGTAGTCGGTGGCGCGCGACAGCAGCGAGGCGCCAGCGACGCAGCCGAGCCCGAACAGCGGCACCCGCTTGACGTCCGGGCGCAGCTGCAGCCGCGTGACGAGGCGCGCGTCGACCGATGGGCTCGCGAGCCCGGTCACCGTCGAGAAGAAGATCGTGTCGACGTCCTCGGGCCGCACGCGCGCCGCGGCGAGCGCCTGCGCACAACCCTGTTCGCCGAGCGCCAGCGCGCCCTGCAACCACGCGGCGTTGGTCGCGGTGAAGTCGCGCAGCTCGCCGTAGCGTTCGAGCGGCAGCACCAGGTGGCGGCCGTCGATGCCGGCGTTCGCGTGCAGCGAGCGCACGCGTTCGGCCAGGTTCGGCGGCGCCTGCATCAGGCGCACGATCGCCTCGGTGAGCGTGCGCTGGTCGTACCAGTGCGCGGGGAACGCGGAACGGACGGCGGCGATTCTCAACGACGGGGCCTCGGCAACGGCAGCAGGTAGGGCACGGTAGCGCGCCACGCGGCGAAGCGCGCACCGTACCACTGCAGCCAGCGCGCTTCCTTCCACCGTGGACCGAGCACGCAGTAGACGCTCCAACCGCACGCCAGCGCCAACCAGTCGAGCGACCACACCGGCGCGGTCCACAGCACCAGCGCGAAGCCGAGGTAGATCGGCTGCCGGCACAGCCGGAACAGGCCGCCGGTCGGCAGCTCGGGCAGACGCACGGCGCGGCCGCGAAGCAGCGCCCACCAGCCGGCGAACCCGGTCTGCAGGCCGAGCCCGGCGTCGAACAGCGCCTTCTGCAGGAACAACCACGCAGTCCCGAACGCGACCCACTGCAGCACACCGGTCGGTCCGTGCGGCCGGTGCCAGACGACGCCGCTCGGCGTCCAGGCCCAGAACGCGAGCAGCAGCTGCAGCGACGCGAGCAGGGCGAAGGTCGAGACCGCGAGCGCCTTGCCGTGGCCGACCGGCGACAGCCGCGCCAGCAGCGGCCGACCGCGTGCGCCCAGCAGGAAGCTGTGCAGCAGCGGAAACTGCAGCACCAGCAGCGCATTGACGAACGGGGCCACTGCCCGCGGCACGGTGCCGCAGCCAACCTGCATGCCGGTCGCCAACGACCAGACCATCGACGCGACGGCAGCGACGAAAGCGCCGTGACACGACACGGCCATCAGCACTGCGGCGTGGCGCGGCGCGAGCTTCATCGTTCCCGCTTGCGGTACAAGACCGCGTAACCAACCGCGAGACTGCGCGTGCGGGCCAGCACCACGGCGCGCCGCCGCAGCGTCGCCAGCAGCGCCGGCCGTTCGCCGG
>JBASWX010000626.1:0-9585 GCA_049276695.1 Planctomycetota bacterium | reverse complement strand
CCGTTGCCGGCGGCGGGCTCGGATGCCCGTGGGCGGACCGGCCGCTGCAGCAGCGTCTCCGCCAAGGTGCTGCGCAGCTGCCGCGCGGCAACCCGTTCGGCGGCGTTGCCGTCGTGCTCGAGACGCCGCAGCTCCTGGCTCCATTCGGCGTAGCCACGCGGGTCGTCCGGCGACAACAGGGCAGCGGTCAGCCGCGCCACCTCGGCGGTGACTGCGGCGAGTTCGTTCGCCTCGCCGTCGAGTCGCTGCAGGCGGCCGTCGCGGCTGTCGGCCCAACTGGCGCGCAGCTGCTCGATGCGGGCCGCGGCCTGCTCGACGCGGCCGCCCAGGCGCCAGCGCTGCAGCAACACGATCTCGTTGTTGACCTCGGAGGTGCTGTCGCGCGTCGCGAGCCACACGATGCCGCCGCCGAGCAGCAGTGCCGCCCCGATCGGCAGCATGCGGTTGTGCCTGCGCTCCGGCCGGCGCGTCCGTTCGCGCGGCAGGCTGTCGGCGAGCACCTCGTCGGGCCGCGTCGCTCGCGCCACGGTGCGCCCGACGACGATCACCGAGCGGCCGAGTTCGATGCGATCGCCGAGCTGCAGCTCGACGTTCGTCGCCGGGACTCCGTTGACGCGCACCGGCGCCAACGCGACGAGGCGCGCGCCCTGGGCAGTCGGTTCGATCCGGGCGTGCGCGGCAGCGACACTCTCCTCGCGCAGCACGACCTGGTTGGTTGGCGCGCTGCCCAGCAGGAGGGTCTCACCGTCGACGGGATGCAGGAACGTCTGGCCGCGATCGAGGATCTGCAGGGTGAACATGCTTCCGGGCCAGAACACCGTCGAGGGGGGCGGTGGCGTTCGAGCGGCGCGGGATCCTAGCCGATCGCCGGGCCGGGCGGCACTACCCCGCCGGGGTTGCCGGTGCACGGTGGCGCGCACACCGCGGCGACCTTGGGAACGTTCCGCGGCGCCGGCCGCCAGCCCGCGGTTGGGCGTCGCGCCCGACCGCAGCCGCCTACACGCTGGTGCTGCTGAAGACCGGACCGCGCACTGCGCCGCTGACCGCCGAGGAGCGCGCGCGGATCTTCGGCGGCCACTTCGCGAACATGGGGCGGCTGTCGCGCGCGGGCGACCTGCTGCTCGCCGGGCCGTTCGGGCAGACGCGCAGCGACCCGACGTTGCGCGGCATCTTCGTGCTCGACACCGCTGAACCGGCGCGCGCCCGCGAACTGGCGGAGAGCGACCCGGGGTTCCGCGCAGGCGTGTTCGCGCTGCACTACCACCCGCTGGCGACGGCGGCGGCGCTGCGCGCGCAGCGGCTCGCCGACCTCGCTGCGCACGACGCGATCGTCGCGTCGGGACGCACGCCGCAGCCCGGCGAAGGCGGCCGCAGCTACGTGCTGCTGACGGCGACCGACGGTGAGGACGCGCGGGGCGCACTGGCCCACCATCCCGCGGTGCTGCTGGCCGCGCGGCTCGACGGCACCCGCGCGTTGTTCCTGCTCGACGCCGCGAACGTCGCCGCGGCGCGCGAGCGGCTCGGTGCGTTGACCGGGCGGCTCGGCGCGTTCACCCTCGACGAGTGGTTCGGCAGCGGCCTGCTGGTCGAACTGCCAAAGCGAACGGACTGAGGGCGGCGGCCGGAGCGCGCCGCTTCACAGCCCGAGCGTCAGCAGCAGCCCGTTCGAGCTCAGCAGGTTGAGCGGCGTCAGCAGCGAGAGCGCCACCGACTGGCACGCGACCTGGGCGCCGATCAGCGACGTGTTGTTGGGGATCGGCAGCGGCAACACCCCGGTGCCCGCCGGCTGCGTGACCGCGAACGACGCCGAAGTCAGGTTGGCGTTGGTGTAGCCGAAGCAGCCGGGCATGCCGATCACCGTCAGGTCGATGCCGGGCACCGTCGCCGCGGTGCCGACGAAGGTGATCGCGAACGGCGCCAGGTTGGGCACGTTGGCGGTGGTCATGCCGAAGCCGCCGTTGCCGATCTGCGGCAGCCCGTTGGCGGCGAGCGTCAGGCTGGCGACGCCGACGTCGGCGATCGCCACCGTGCCGGTCAAGGCCGAGAAGTCGGTCGCACCCGGATCGAACGACGGCCCGGCGACCGAGCAGCCGAGGATGCCGCTGTCGGGGTTGGCGAAGCCGCCCATCGTGCCGATCACCAGCGTCACGTTGCCGTTGCTGCGATCGAGCTGGAACTGGAAGGTGCTCGGCAGCACCGACGCCCACGAGTGCACGCCGTTCCAGGTCACGTAGGTGATCGAGCCGATCTCCTCGAACAGGATCAGGCCGCTGCCCGGATCGGTCTGGTCGTAGTCGTGCCACAGCGCGAAGGTCGTGCGGCCACTGTTCAGCAGTTCGCTGACGGTCGGCGTGAAGTCGACGTTGCCGCTGACGGTGCCGGCGAACTCGATCTGGCCCTTGGTCGTCACGTTGATCGCGGGCATCGGGCCGCCCGGGCCCGGCAGCGGCGTCGCCAGCGTGAACACCTGTTCCCCGTCCAGCGTCAGCGGCGCGACGTTGATCGCGCCGGGACCGGGCGTCACGAACGTGCCGGGCAGCGAGGTCAGCACCGCGTAGCCGGTGCCGGTGCGCAGCCAGCTGACCGTGGTGTTGTTGAGGTCGAAGGCGCCGATCCACTCCTCGTAGCACGAGTCGGCCAGTTGCACGCAGCCGGTGCCGAAGGTCTCTGCCCCGGCGCAGTTCGCCGGCTGCCCGAACACCCAGCCCGGCAGCGTCGGCGTGTAGAACAGCCCGCGGTTGGCCATGTCGAAGGTGTTCGCGACCATCCACTCCTCGACCACCACGTTGTTGGCAGTGGCGCCGCCCACCGACAGGTCGGAACTGGCGACCGCGGTCGCGAAGCCCGGTGACACGCCGGCGACGCCGACCTGCCAGGCCGGAACCCCCGGATCGGAGTTGTTGGTCGCACCCTGCCCGTAGAAGCAGCGCACTTCACCGGACGGGAACAGTTGCAGCTGCATCGTGAACACGCCGCAAGTCGACAGGTAGCACGTGGCGTCGACCCAGGTCACCGTGCACTTCGCGGCCGTGCTGTTGAGCCAGATCTGGCCGGTCGCCGACGGGCCGAGGTCGGACCACAGGCACGCGACGCGCGGGCCGTCGGTCGCGAGTTCGCTCGCCGACGCGGTGATGTCGACGCCGCCCGGCAACGGCACGCCCGCGTTCGACAGCCACACATAACCCTTGCTGGTGATGTGCAGGTCGGTGTAGGTCGCGCCAGCGAGCGGGAACGCGAACCCGATCGGCTGGATCGGCAACTCGAAGTCGAAGCCGCCGGGAGGCAGCGTCAGCTGGGTGCCGAACGCGGTGTCGAAGCACTGGGCCGCTGCGGCCGGGGCCAGCAGCAGGGACGCGAGAGACAGGGTGAGGGAACGCATGGTCGGGTGAGCGAGCGGTGGAGTGCGAGGAGCGGCGCGGCGATGGCATGGGCCGGCAGCGCTGCGGGGCGCCGAACACTACCACCGCGGTGGCGCGTTCCGGGAGTGGAGCGTTGTCCCATTGCGCCTCGGCGGCGGCGCCGGCAACGCAGTCCTTACGCCCAACCGCGGGCTGCGAGAACGACGCCCCGTGGCGGCGATGCCAACGGGCGGTTGCGTTCGGGCGCCGTTCCGCGGCGCGCTCGCGGAGCTCACCGCGGCGTCTGCGGGAACTTCAGGTACGGCAGCCGCACGCCCTGGAACGAGAAGTTGTCGATCAGCAGTTCGGGCGGCGGCGCGAAGCCGGCGCCACCCTCGAACGCGATCAGGTCGTTCTGTTCGACGCCGTCACCCGAGACGCCGAGGGCGCCGACGAACTGGCCGTTCTTGTACAGCGGGACCGAGCCCGGGAAGAACGTCAGCCCGTTCTGGTAGCCGGGGTCGGGTGGTGCACTGCCCCACCGGTCGATCTGCTGCGGCTCGAGGTTGCGGTTGCCGAGCGCGAACAGCGGCCCGGGCGGGTTCTCGTCGATGCCCGGCGGATAGAACGGCTGCGACAGGAAGCCGAGCGTGCGGGTGCTGAGCGCGATGCCGCGCGGGTCACCGGTCGGGAAGCCCGGCCAGGTGTCGCCGTTGGCGAAGGCACTGGTCGGCAAGGCGCTCGGCAGACAGTAGTAGACGACGCTGCGGGCCTTGGCCGGCACGACATCGACGGCGTCGCACAGCGTGTCCTCCATCCGGAAGTGCGCGAGGATCAGGCCGCGCGTGTCGACGACGGTCGCGATCACCTTCGCCGCGCTGCCGAGCGGCAGGCGGACCTGGGCGCGGGTGCGGTCGGCGCTCGCGGTCACCTGGCTGATGATGCGGGTGACGTCCGCCTGCGTCAGCGCCACCGTGCCGGGCACGGCGGCGACGTCGACCTGGTTGACCCCGTAGCGCGCCGCGCGCGGGCCGATCAGGAAGTTGAACGGATCGATCTGGCCGCCAACGCCATTGGTCACCGCCACGCCACCACCGGGGGGCGGACCCTGGCTCGCTCCGGTCGGCCGCGTCGTCTGCTCGATGTACGGCAGCAGGATCCCGGCGATCGTGATCGCACCCTCCGAGAGGATGTCGAGGAAGAAGTCGGGCGTGTTGGGCAGCAGTCCGCGCGTGCGCGCCTCGCGCCCTGACGCGCCCTCGACCGCGAGGAACTCGGCGAGCGCGACGTCCGGGTTCGCGTTCCCCGCGCGCACGAAGACGCCGACGCCGCCAACCAGGCGCGGCGTCTGTCCTGGGGCCGCCTTGAACAGCGGCACGGCGCCGGGCAGCAGGGTGATGCCGGGGCTCGGCGTGGCGTTGCCGACGACGTTCACCGAGTTCACCGACGGGAAGAACACGGCGTTGCCGAACTGCGCCGAGATGTTGAACAGGGTGTCCGGCTCGGTGGCCGCGGTCGCGATGTTGGCGCCGCGGTTGGTCGAGTTGATCTGCCACAGCGGACCCTGGGGCGTGCCGGCGATGCCGGTCGTGGTGCGGCGCGGTGACGTGAACGCCACCGCCGGCGCCAGCGCTTCGAAGGTGTCAGCGAACGTCGGCGGGAAGTGGAACGTGCCGAGCGTCTCGACGGTGCGCGACGACAGCGGCGCCTGGCTGTTGGAGAAGAACGCTGTCGTACGGGCGAGGCTGAGGGCGATGTTGTCGTTGCTGTCGAACGCGGCCCCGGTGTTGAGCACGCCCAACGCGAGGCCGGTGCGGTCGACGACGCCGACGTGCACGTCGGTGCGGTTCGTCGCCGCCAACACGCGCGCGAGGATGACCTGGACGTCGGCATCGGTGAGCGGGACGACGGTCCCGAACAGCGGCGTCACCGGCGCCGAGGTGAGGCTGGCGCTGCCCGGGTTGCACGACGGCAGGCCCAGCGCCGCCGCGAGCGCGGCCGCGGCCAGCACACCGACAGGGAGACGAAGCTTGGCGTGCATGGGGATCACCAGGTCGTCAGGATGTTGGTGAAGATGTTGTAGACCGGCGAGTCCGAATCGTAGATGCGGGCGAAACCGTCGTCGGGCAACAGCACGCCGCCGCCGAACTGCAGGATCACGTTGTTGGTCAGGAACGGCCGGTACTGGGTGCCGAAGAACAGCTCGAGGCCGATCTCCTGGCTGATGTCCGCGGCCTGGTCGAGGAACTCGAGCGAGTTGGTGCGATCGAACCGCAGGTAGGTGAAGCCGACCTGGCCGCGCCACTTCGGCGTCAGCTCGGCGTCGACTGCGGCGCCGAGCAGGATCACGCCCGGGTTGACGAAGTTGGCCTGCCCCTGCGTCTTGGAGGTCTGCAGGTCGGCGAGCGGGCTGCCCGCGTTGGTCAGGGCGGTGTTGACGAACCCGATGCGCTGCGAGTTCCAGAACGAGAAGCCGCCGCCGCCGAACGCCGGCGCGTCGACGATCGCGTCGAAGCCGTTGGCGTCGCCATCGCGCGGGTTGTCGTCGCCCGACGCCCACAGGAAGAAGCCGCGCGGCCGCCACCAGTCGATGTCGTACGACAGTTCGGCCGCCAGCAGCGTCGCCGAGATGTCGGTCGAGCGCGCGGCGATCGGGTTCTGCGTCTCGCGGCCGAAGGCCTGGTACAGCGCGTGGGTGATGTTCCAGCGGCCGAAGTGGCCTTCACCGACCCAGCCGAGGTAGTAGGCGTCGAGTTCGCTCGGCGTGAAGTTGCCGATCGGTGCCGGTGCCACCAGGAAGCCGTTGTCGTCGAACTCGACGTCGCGGCGGTCGCGGTTCCAGTGCAGCGAGAACGAACTGGTGTAGCCAAGCACCGGCCAGTCCTGGCGGTAGACGTTGGCGATCACCACGGTCTGGTCGCGGTCCTCGTAGCGCACCAGCCCCGAGTTGCTGTCCTTGTCGAGCTGCTTGAACACCGCGAAGTTGAACTGCCACTTGTTCTGGTCGGCGTTGGCGAACACGCGCACGCCGAGGTTGGTGTCCTCGAACAGGAAGCCGCGGAAGTCGCTGCGGAACGGCAGCACGCCGGCCTCGACGCTGATGAAGTCGTAGCGATCGCTGAGGTCGCCGAGGTGGTACTCGACGAACGCCTCCTGCAGTGTGACGTCGCCGCGTTCGCGCTTGTCGCCGCGCGATGGATCGATCACGACCACGCCAACTTCGTTGACGTCCAGGCGCGTGTAGTCGAACACCGGCGTCAGCCGAATCCGCCAGTCCACCGGCTTGAACGCCTGCTGGCCGCGGAACAGGTCGAACGACACCGCCAGGTCGTTCTGCAGGAAGCTCTGGTTGCCGTCGCCGAAGTTGCCCTGCACGACCGGCCCCGGCCCGGTGATGCCCGATGGCGTCGGCACGTCGCGCCGTTCATAGAAGAAGCGGTTGGTGACGGTCAGCGCGCCGAACAGGTCCTCGGTGCCGAGGATCGGGAAGTCGCCCTTCAGCACGTTCTGCCGGTACGGGTTCAGCGGGCTGCCCGGCTCGTTGACGACGTAGCGTGGCGGCTCGACGCCCATCACCGCGCGGCCCGGCGCGAACCAGCGCGACGGGAACGGCGAGAACTCGGGGACCGCGGGAGCCGGCGCTGGCGGCGCGGCCGGGGCGGGTGTGGGGTCCTGGGCCCGGCAGGGCATGAGCAACGACGAGCCGAGCCCGACGAGCAGCGGGCAGCAGAGACGCATCATGCAATCCTCATGGCAGCACTCCGACCGGGAGCGCGGATTGGAGCGACGGTCCGCGGCCGGGGGAAGACATTTGTCGCACGTGTCGGGCGCTCCGCAGGGCTGCGCACCGCGGCCCGGTCGGCGGGTTCGCGGTGGTTGCCTGTCGCATCGTTCCACGCAGCGGCCTAGCATCCGCGCGCCATCGCATGCCCCGCTTCCAGCTGCTCGTGCGCGAACTCGGCAAGGCGCCGAGGCTGGTGCCGCTGACCCAGGCGATCGTCGTCGGGCGCTCGCGCCGCGCCGATCTGGTGATCGAGGACGAGGAGGTCGGTCGCGAACAGTTCCGGATCGGCCCCGAGGGCTCGCTGGTGTTCGTCGAGGGCATCGGCAAGACCAACCGCACGACGGTCGAAGGCACCGCGCTCGACGCCGGCCAGCGCGTGACGGTGGTGATCGGCACCACGATCAAGATCGGCAAGAGCTCGGTGCAGGTGCAGGCGGCCGACACCACCGCCGAGTCGCCGGGCGGACCGGGTGCGGGGGCGACGATGGCCGCGGTCCGGCCGGGAGGGGCTTCGCCGCCATCGGGGCAGGAAGAGACCGGCGGCTTCGCCGGGCCGATGAACACGATCGAAGTCAAGGGGCCCCGCGGCGGCCCGGGGGGCCGTTCGCCGACGGCGCCGGCAGCCGACGAAACCGGCCGCACGATGAACGTGCCAGGCGGCTTCCGCCCGGGGCAGAAAGGACCACCGTCCTCCACTGCGGGCCCACCGGGTGCTGCGGCCGAGGCGGACAACAGCGGCCAGACGATGAACGTGCCTGGCGGCTTCCGGCCGGGCCAGAAGCCGCCGTCGTCGAGCGTCGAGGGGCTGCCGACGATCAACGTTCCCGGCGGCTTCCGCCTCGGCGGCGGCGCCCCGGCCGAGCCGCCACGCAAGCCGGACCCCGGCCCGCAGCGCAAGGCGGTGACGCCGCCGCCCCCTCCGCCGCCGCCACCACCGCCACCCGAGCGGGAGCAGGAACAGGAGCCGGCGCCCGACGGACCGGAACCCACCGGCAAGAAGCCGAAGACGGTCTACGTGCCGCCGGCGGAGATGGTGCCGCCGTCGACCAGGCTCACGCCCGGCCTCGCCGTCGATGTCGAGGCGCGGCTGCACCAGGCGATGCCGCGGCTGTTCGTCAAGGGCGAGAACGTGAAGCGCCGCATGCGGCTGATCAAGGCACGCTCGAAGGTCGGCCGCGCCGAGACCGCCGACGTGCTGCTGCCGCACGAATCGGTGTCCGAGCTGCACGCCGAGATCGAGTTCGACGGCAGCACGTGGTCGGTGCGCGACTGCGGCAGCACCAACGGCACGCTGGTCGACGGCGTCGTGCTGCGCGGCCGTTCGCAGGCGATCGGCCGCAACTCGCTGCTCGGCTTCGGCAGCCTGCGCGGGCTGTTCGTCTGCGTCGACGCCGCGACCGCCGGCAGCGACCGCCGCACCGAGGAACGCGCGCTGCGCGCGCTGGTCGCCGCCGGCCGGCTGCCGAAGGACATCGCGCGCGACGTGCTGGCGATGGCGCGTTCGGACACCAGCCAGTCGGTAGGCGAAGTGCTGCTCAACGACACCGCGATCGAGGCCGCCGACTGGTTCGCCGCGGTGCAATCCGCGAGCACGCGGGTGACGCTGCTGGACCGGCTGAACCAGGCGTTCGACCGCCTGATCCAGGTCTTCTATCGCGCCCCGAAGCCGCCGCCGCGATGAACCTCGGCATCTATCGGTCCGGGCACGGCCTGGTCGCGGCGGCGCTGGTCGCGCTGTTCCTGCTGTGGGCCTGGCTGGCTGGCCAGGACTTCGGCGACCGCGGCGACGACAACGTCTGGTTCCTGCTGACCAGCGGCTGGGTCGCGGTCGCGTGCTACCTGGTGCTCGCCGCTTACGCGGTGCGGCGCGCCGCGCACCGGCTGCGGTTGAGTCCCGAGTTCGCGTGGAAGGCGCAACTGCCGGCGCTGGAGCGCGCGCAGTCGGAGCTCGCTGCGCTGCAGCAGCGGGTGCTGCGGCGCGAGGTCGCCGGCAGCAACGCGGTCCGCACGGAAGCGAAGCAGATCCTGGCCCGCCACGGCGTGCACCGGGTGCTGCGGGTGGACATCGTGCGCGATCCGCAGGCGATCGGGCTGGTGCGGCTGCAGGTCGCCCCGCGCGAACCGCTCGGCCGCCTGGCCGCCTGGCTGCACGCGCACGTGTACTACGGCTTCCTGGCTGCGCTGCTGGTGTGGTTCCACGGCGGCCTGCGCTGCGGCAGCACGATGGGCCTGCTGCTGAACGCGCTCAGCTACTTCGTGCTCGGCAGCGGGCTGGTCGGCGCGATCCTGTGGACGTTCGGCCCGACCTGGCTGACCCGCGCCGAACGCGAGCTGTCGGTCGAGAAGGCGCTGGCGCTGCGCGAGCACTACGCGCGCAAGATCGCCGAGGCCGCGGCGTTCCCGGAGACGCGTGCCCGGGACGCTGCCGCCGCCGCTGCCGCCGCGCGCACCGCCGCCGAGGAG
>JBASWX010000625.1:0-3536 GCA_049276695.1 Planctomycetota bacterium | reverse complement strand
GGGGTTGGTTGGCACTACATCGCCGTTGTGCGACCTCAAAAACCGCGGCCTTGCAGCACCACGAGTTGCGCGCGCGTCGATCGCGCTGACCCCGAAAACAGCCGTTTGCCTTTCAAGTTGGGCTAGGCCGAAGGCCGGGGTGCACGCCTGCGTTTCGCGCCCCCCTCGCGGCCGACGCGCTCGCGACGACGACCAGCCCGCAGCCTCAGATCCCGAGCTGCAGCGCGAGCCCGGCCGAGAACGCGAACAGCGCGGAGGCACCCGGGTCCAGCTGCGCGGTCTGCGCGAACAGGTCGACGCCGAGCCACGACGGGTGGTTCGGGATCGCCAGCGGGAACAGTCCGCCCGCCGGCGCCATCGTCACCGTCAGCAGCGGCGCGATCGGGTTGCCGACCAGCAGCGTGCCGCCGAGCGACGTCGGCACGCTGACCGGGATCGTGCCGAGCACCAGCAGCGCCAGGCTCGGCAAGACCGACGAACTGCCGATGAGCAGATCGACGGTGGTGCCCACGATCGGATTGGCAGAAGCAGCGAACGACGGCACGCCGAGCGTGCCTGGATGGCCGGCGCCGTAGTTGAAGGCTTGCGCCAGGTGCGGGTCGATGTGCGCGACGAAGATCGCCGCGCCCGTGCTGTTGCCGCCCGGCGCGAACGCGCCCGGCGTCACCGGGATCAGGTTCGCCTGGGCGCCACCCGCGACGAACATCGTGCCGTCGGCCGCCAGCGCGAGGCCGGTGACCGTCGCCTCGTCGGCGAACGGGGTCGCGAACCGGAGCTGGCTGCCAGCCGGGTTCAGGACGACGACGTAGCCGTCGGTACCCGCGCTGTCGGGCATGAGCGGGTGCACGAGCGGCGGATTCGTCGACGCCGTGTAGCCGCCGGCGTGCATGTTGCCGAACGCGTCGATCGCGACTTCGTACAGCCCGTCGGAGCCGTTGCCGCCGACGTAGGTCATCAACACCAGCGACGAGGCACCCGACAACGACGGGTCGACCATCACGACCAGCCCGTCCTCGGCGCCGCCGCCGAACGCCGGCTGCGCGCAGCCAGGCGTCGTCGGCAGGTTGTTCGACTCGGTGGTGGTGACCAGCACGACGCGGCCGGCGGCGTCGGTCGCGATGCCGAGCGGTTCGCCGTTCACCAGGGCTTCGAAGTCGTTGCCGCCAACGTAGGTCGAGTAGTTCAGCACCGACAGCGTCTGGTCGAACACGGCGATCCAGGCGTCGCGAGTGCCCCCGCCGTGCGCACCCTGGAATCCGCCGACCACTGGAATCGTCGTCGTGATGGTGCCGGCGCGGCCGCCGACGCAGATGTCGCCGTTCGGGCGCACCGCGAGATCGAATGCCTCGTTGGTGCCCGCGGTGCCGAAGTAGGTAGCACCGAGGAACGCGCCGCCGCTGGTGAAGCGCGCCACGTAGGCCGCGACGGTGCCCTGCAGGTTGCCCTGGAACGCGCCCGCGTGCACCGGCAGGTTGGCCGTGGTCGTGCGCCCGCAGATGACCACGTTGCCGGCGATGTCGATGGCGACGTCGGTGGCCGGCGTGCTGGTCGCGGTCGGCAGCGTGTAGTAGGTCGACCACACCAAGGCACCCGCCGGCGTGAACACCGTGACGCCGGCGACGCCCGAGAAGGCGACCAGCGGGCCGGGGAACGCCGCGCCGAGCAGCGGGTAGTTCGGCGAGCCGGTGTTGCAGGCGACGACGATGTTGCCGTTCGGCAGCACCGCGACGCCGCCCGGCGCGTCGGCGGCACTGCCGCCGAGGTAGGTCGCGAACACGAGCCCGGTGCCGGCCGGGTTGAACTTCGCGACGAACACGTCGGTGAGGCTGCCCGGCGTCGCCAGGATCGGGTTGGCGGTCGGCAGATCGGGCGTGCTGGTCTGGAACGCAACGATCGCGTGGCCGAGCGCGTCGACGGCGAGACGCGGTTGCTGGTCGGACGCGGCACTGTTGGCGAGCCCGTCGAGCCTGGCGGTGTAGAGCACGATCGGATCGATCACCAGTTCGCACGCCGGATCGCGTTCACCGAGCACGAACGACGCGGTGCCATCGGCCGCCAGTTCGTAACGCACGGCGACCGGTTCGTGGGTCGAGCCACGACGCTGCCAGGCGACCGGTGCCTGATGCCGCACTTCGCCGCCGGCTGCCGCCTGCACGAGGTCGCCGTTGCTGTCGAGGCGCAGCGACGCGCCGCTGAACCGCAGCCGGATCGCCGCCGGATCAGCGCCCGCCGCCACCACGAAGTCGTACTCGAGGCTGCCGGTGCGGCCGTGCCAGACGACGTCGACGCCCGGCCACACCGCAGCCACCCGGGCCCGCGCGAAGGTCGGGATGCCGGTGCGCCACGCTGCTGGATCGTTGCCGAGGAAGCAGTCCACCTTGCACGGCGTCTCGGCCTCGCCGGTGACCGTCTTCGCCTCGCCGCCGACGAACGCGATGCCGAGCTCGGTGCGTTCCGCCGAACCGGGGGCCGCGGCCCGCACCTTGGCACCGTGCGCGTCGATGGTCACCGAGTGGCCGGCGACGCGGGCGACGAAGCAGTCACCGCCGGGCACGGCATGGCGTTCGAACGCCAGCGGCACCGAGAACGCGGCGGGCGGATCCTGGGGAAGCGCCGCGAGGGCGCACGACAGCAGCAGGGAGAGCATGGGTGGTTCGGATTCGGGCCACCCCTCCTTGTCCTGGTCGCGCCCGATCTGTCGCCCCGACGCAGTTTTCCGGTTCCGGAGACGCGGCCATGCAGCCCGAGTCGAAGTTCCCGAACGCGGCAGCCGTTGGCGGCCGCCCTTGGAGGCAATCGTGCAACCCGGTCCCATCCTGCTGGTCGCGTTCCTGCCCGCCCTCGCCCTCGCCCAGATCCAGCCGAGGATCCCGCTGCTGCCGGTCGGCGACGGCTACCGGGTCAGCGCCGCGATCGGCGACATCGACGGTGACGGCACCCTCGACCTCGTGATCGGCACGAACGGCGCGTTCGCGCGGCGGCGCGGTCGCGGAGGTGCCGGCGAGGACTTCCGCGACACCGAGACGCTGCCCTGCACGGTCGGGCCGAGTTGCGAGAGCGCGGGGCAGCCGTGCCTCGCCGACGTCGATGGCGATGGCGACCTGGACCTGGTGGCGATCGACACGCCGCTCGGCAGCACCGGCAGGTTCGCGTGGTTCGCCAACGACGGCCGCGGCGACTTCGCAGCGGCAGCGGCCCTGCTCGCCGACGACGGCACCGCGCTGCCGTGCGACGGGCAGAGCAGTGCGATCGCGTTGAGCGACTGGAACGACGACGGGCGCCTCGACCTGCTCGTGGCCACCACGGAGGTGCACGTTCATTCCGGCACGGCGCGCGGCTTCGCGAAGACCGGGCAGGCCCTCGGCGTCCGGACGAGCAGCGGGATGGCGGTTGCCGACTGGACCGGCGACGGCAAGGCCGACCTGCTGCTGATCGAGAACGGGCACGTCGTCGTGCGCGAGCGCGTCGGCGCTGCGCTCGGGGAGCCACGGCCGATCACCGCCGTGCACGGCGACGCCGGCCAGGCGCGCCTGGCG
>JBASWX010000624.1:0-8113 GCA_049276695.1 Planctomycetota bacterium | reverse complement strand
CGGCAAGGCCGACCTGCTGTTGCGCGCCGGCGATGCCGACGCGGCGGTCGCGGTGTTGCGCGCGGCGATCGCGGCGAGCGGCGATGCGAACGAACGCCAGGCGCTCGGCTGCGATCTGCTGTCGATCGCGCGCGAACGGGCGTTCGCGGTGATGCGCGCCGGCGACGTGCAAGGGGCGCTCGGCGTGCTCGACGGCGTGCGCGCGGCGATGACCGCGCGAACAGTGCTCGTGGCCTGGCACCTGGCGCGCGTCGAAGTGTGCAAGGACGGCAACGACCTGCTGGCGCACGAACGCGAACAGAACCGCCTCTACGACTACCTCGAGGGCAAGGAATGAGAGCCGTTGCGATCGTCGGTTGTCTCGCGGCACTGCTCACGGCGTTCCCGGCACCCGCCCAGGACGGCGTCTATCCGCCCGGCGTCAACAAGGAGATCCACGAGGCGATCGGGCGCGGCATCGACTGGTTGGCGAAGAACCAGGGCACCGACGGTTGCTGGCGCAATGCCGGCGGCTACGGCAGCTATCCGGCGGCGATGACCGGGCTCGCCGGCATGGCGCTGATCGCCGGCGGCCACACGCCGACGCGCGGCCGCTACTACGAGTCGGTGCGTCGCGCGGTCGCGTTCCTGAAGAAGCACGCCGACGGCAACACCGGCGTGATCTCGGTGCCGTCCGAGGAAGGGCGCAGCATGTACGGGCACGGCTTCGCGACGCTGTTCCTCGCCTCGGTGTACGGGATGGAGGAGGACGTGCGCGAACAGGACAAGCTGAAGCGCGTGCTCGACAAGGCGGTCGGGCTGATCGCGGCGGCGCAGTCGTCCGCGGGCGGCTGGATCTACACGCCGGATTCGAACAGCGACGAGGGCAGCGTCACCGTCACGCAGATCCAGGCGCTGCGCGCGTGCCGGATGTCCGGCATCGTCGTCGACAAGAAGACGATCGATCGCGCGGTCGACTACATCAAACGCTGCCAGAACAGCGACGGCAGCATCCGCTACAGCCTGAACTCCGGCGGCGATGGGCGCCCGGCGATCACCGCCGCGGGCGTCGCGGTGCTCTACAACGCCGGCATGTACGACGACCAGCCGTTCGTCGACAAGGCGGTGCAGTACTGCAAGAAGGCGATCCAGGTCACCGTCGACAACACCGGGCACCACTTCTACACGCACCTGTACTGGAGCCAGGCGCTGTACCAGCGCGGCGGCGCCGACTGGACCGACTACTTCGCCAAGAAGTCGACGTGGCTGCTGCGGCAACAGAAGAAGGACGGCAGCTGGGACGGCGACGGCGTCGGCACCGTGTACGGCACCGCGATCGCGCTGACGCTGCTGCAGTTGCCGTACGCGTACGCCCCGATCTACCAGCGGTGAGCGTGCCGATGCCCCTTCCCAGATTCGCCGGTCGCCTGCACCGACTCGTCGCTGCGACGCTGTTCGGTCTCGGGCTCGCAGCGCAGGCCAGCAGCTGGCCGGCCGGGGTGACCACCGAGATCGACGTGGCGCTGGAACGTGGCCGCGAGTGGTTGGTGCGCGCGCAACAGCAGGACGGCAGCTGGCGCAGTTCGGGCGGCTACGGCAGCTACCCGGTGGCGATGACGTCGCTGGCGGGCATGGCGCTGGTCGCCGGCGGTTCGACGCCGACGCGCGGCAAGCACTTCGCCGCGGTGCGCGGTGCGGTGCGGTACCTGAAGCGGCACGCGGACGCGGCGACCGGCCTGATCGCCAGTGCCGAAGACGACCGCTCGATGTACGCGCACGGCTTCGCGACGCTGTTCCTCGCTTCGGTGTTCGGCATGGAGGAGGACGGCCGCGAGCAGCAGGCGCTGAAGGTCGTGCTCGATCGCGCAGTGCGGCTGATCGAAGCTGCGCAGGCGGCGTCGGGCGGCTGGAACTACACGCCGGCGGGCGGCTACGACGAGGGCAGCATCACGATCACGCAGGTGCAGGCGCTGCGCGCGTGCCGGATGGCTGGCATCGTCGTCGGCAAGGGCACGATCGATCGCGCGATCGCCTACCTGCGCGGCTGCCGCAATGCCGACGGCGGCATCTGCTACCGCCTCGGCCAGCCCGGCCCGAGCCGGCCCGCGATCACCGCCGCTGGCGTCGCCGTGCTGTACAACGCCGGCGTCTACGACGACGCCGAGTTCGCCGAGCGCGCCTTCCAGTTCTGCAAGCGCTCGATCCGCGTGGCGGTGGAGGGCCAGCACCACTTCTACACGCACCAGTACTGGGGCCAGGTGCTGTGGCAGCGCGGCGGTCCAGAGTGGGCCGACTACTACCAGCAGCTCGCGCAGTGGCTGCGAACGCGCCAGCGGCCGGACGGCGGTTGGGAAGGCGACGGCGTCGGTCCGGTGTACGGCACCGCGGTGGCACTGACGCTGCTGCAGCTGCCGTACGCGTACGTGCCCATCTACCAGCGGTGATCCTGGACGATGCTCGCCCTCGCGTTCCTCAATCCGCTGCTGCTGTGGGCGGTGCCGCTGTGCGCGGTACCGATCATCATCCACATCCTGAACCGCCGGCGCTTCAAGCAGGTGCCGTGGGCGGCGATGGAGTACCTGCTGGCGGCGATGAAGCGCAACCGCAAGCGGCTGCGCATGGAGCAGTGGCTCGTGCTGCTGCTGCGCACGCTGGCGGTGCTGTTCCTGGTGTTCCTGGTCAGCCGGCCGCAGCTCGGCGGCGGCGGCCTGCTGTCGAGCCGCACGCACCACGTCGTCGTGCTCGACGACAGCGCGTCGATGGCGCAGCGTAGCGGCAGCACGTCGCTGTTCGTGAAGGCGCAGGAACGGTTGCGCGCGCTCGCCGCCGACCTGACGGCGCGCCGTTCGGGCGACCTGTTCTCGCTGGTGCGCACCAGCCGCCCGGGCCAGCCGGACCTCTGGGCGCAGCGCGTCGGGCCTGAACTCGGCAACCGCGTCGGCGCGTTGCTGAAGGAGTTCACGGTCGGCGACGGCTCGCCGGATCTGGGGTCCGCACTGCAGGCGACCATCAAGCGCGCCGGCGAAGTCGCGGAAGCAGGGCGCAACCAGTTCTGGCTGGCCGGCGACGCGCGCGCGTTCGACTGGACGACCGAGGACGACAAGCCCAGACCCGCGGTGCTGGCGGCGCTGCAGGCGCTGCGGCCGGGCCTCGACCACCTGACGGTGCTCGGCAAGGCGGGGCCGCCGGCGAACCTCGCGGTCGTCGACGTGCGGCTGGTCGACCGGCTGGCGGTGGCGGGCGTGCCGGCGACGCTGGCGGTCGACGTGCAGAACCTCGGGCTCGATCCGAGCCCGCCGACGACCGTTGCGGTCGAGGTCGACGGCCAGAGCCGCGTCGTGCTGACGGTGCCGCAGCTCGCCCCCGGCGAACGCATCGCGGTGCCGGTCGGGCACACGTTCCACCAGGCCGGTCACCACCGCATCGAAGGCGCGCTCGAGCCGACCGAGACGTTCCCGCTCGACGACCGCCGCACGCTGGCGCTGCCGGTGCGCGAGAAGAGCCGCGTGCTGCTGGTCGACGGCCAGCCCGACGAGGAGGAAGCGGAGACGTTCTTCCTGCAGACGGCGATGGAGATCGAGGAAGGCGGCATCGCGCCGCAGGTCGTCAGCGACCAGATGCTCGAGGAGACGGACCTGGCGCCGTTCGACGTCGTGTGGCTGTGCAACGTGCAGGCGCCGAGCGCAGCGACGAGCAAGCGCATCGAAGAGTTCGTCGCTGCGGGCGGTGGGCTGGTCATCACCTGCGGGGCAGTGGTGGACAGCGCGCGCTGGAACGAGCTGCTGTGGCGCGACGGCCAAGGAGTGCTGCCGCTGCCGCTCGGCGAGATCGGCGGCGACCCCGACCGGCCCGAGAAGGCAGTGCTGGTGCAGAAGGACCACCCGGTGTGCGAAGGCGTTGCCGAGGTCGTCGACCTGCTGATGGGCAACGTCGTGTTGGTGAAGCGCTGGCTGCAGATCGTCGAGGACGGCAAGCACGGCGCGTCGGTCGTCGCGCGCATCCGCGACGCCGAGGGCGCGCCGCTCTTGGTCACGCGCACCGCTGGCAGCGGTGGCGAAGTGGCGCTGTTTTCGGTGACCGCCGACAAGGCGTGGTGGAACGTGCCGAGCACCGACCTGTTCGTGCTGCTGGCGATGCAGTTGCACCGCGCCAGCGCCCGGCGCCAGGACCTGGCCGGGAACAACCTGCTGCCCGATGGCTCGTTCCGGCTCAACCTCGACCCGGGCACGTTCCGGCCGGACGTCACGCTGCGCGCGCTGACCGGCGACGACGAGCGCACGTTCACCGCGCGCGAGGTGCCGCCACCGGCCCCGGCGTCGCTGGTGGTGCCGATGAGCGAGCTGCGGCGGCTCGGTGCCTACGAACTCGAACTCGGCCGCCACGACGGCGCGCCCGAGAAGCGGTTGCTGGCGCGCAACGTGCCGACGGTCGAAGGGCGGCTGGTGCCGTTCGCCGACAACGCGTTCGCCCGGCTGTATCCCGCCGACCTGCACGATCGCGTCACGTTCGTGCGCGAGGAGACCTCGTTCGGCGACGAAGCAGGCGAAGGCGAGGTGTGGCCGTTCCTGGCGGCACTGCTGCTCGTCGGCCTGTTGTTGGAATCCCTGCTGGCCTGGAGGTTCGGCCGTCGCTGACGGCGAAGTACGATGGAGACGATCCTCCGTTGGTTGGCGCAGTGGCACGGCATCGCTCCCGAACCGGGCAGCGAGCTGCAGTTCGAGCTCGCGAACTTCCCGAGCGGCGGGCTCGGCCTGCTGGTGCTGCTCGGCTGTGCGCTGGCGGTGCTGGGCATCGCGCTGGTCTACCGGCGCGACGGCCACCACCTGACGAATGGCCAGCGGCTGGTGCTCGGCGGCCTGCGCGCGCTGGCCGTGCTCGCGGTCGTGCTGCTGCTGCTCGAACCGAACCTGGTCACCGTGAAGCGGGAGACGCGGCCCGGCCACACGATCCTGCTGGTCGACACCTCGCAGTCGATGACGCACCTCGATGCGTGGCGGCGGCCCGAAGTGCAGCCGGCCGCCGACGGCTGGCGCGCACTCGGCGTCAGCGACCTGGCGACCGCGACGCGGCTGCAGCTGGTGAAGGCGCTGCTCGCGCACGGCGATGGCGAGCTGGTGAAGAAGCTGGCGGCGAAGAACCAGGTGCAGCTGTACTCGTTCGCCGGCAGCCTCGACCAGTTGCCGCTGCTGCCGCCGCCAGCGCCCAAGACCGGGCCCGATGGGCAACCGCTCCCGGTCGATCCGCTGGCCCCGCCGCCGGTGCCGCAGCTCGATCTGGGCAAGCTGGTCGCCGATGGCCGTTCGTCGAACCTCGGCGGGGCGTTGCGTACCGCGCTCGACAAGAGCCGCTCGGCCGAGATCGCCGCGGTGGTGTTCGTCAGCGACGGCCGCCGCAACGCCGGCCCACAGGCGGCCGAGATCGCGCGGCTGCTGAACCAACGCAAGATCCCGCACACGTTCGTGCTCGGGGCTGGCGATCCGTCCGAGACGCAGACCGTGCAGCTGACCCGCTTCGAAGCGCCGGCGAAGGTGTTCCAGAAGGATCCGTTCGAGCTGAAGGCGAACGTCAGCGCGCAGGGGTACGGCTCGATCCAGGTCACGGCGAAGCTGGTGCGCATCGACGACAAGGGTGCCACCCAGGAAGTGCGCACGCAGCCGGTCACGCTCGGCGGCGAAGCGGGCGAGGTGGTGATCGAGTGGAAGGAGATCACTGCCGACGCCCCGGGTCGCTTCCTCTACCGCACCGAGATCGTGCCGCCGGACGGCGAGCCGGTGGTCGCCGAGCGCCACCACAAGCAGGGGCCGGTCGAAGTGCTCGGCGAGACGATGCGCGTGCTGCTGGTCGCCGGCAGCGCCAACCACGAGTTCCAGATCCTGCGCAACCTGCTCATCCGCGACAAGACGATCGACGTGTCGTGCTGGCTGCAGAGCGCCGATCCGAAGTTCCCGCAGGACGGCGACGAGCCGGTGCGCATCGAGCAGCTGCCGGCCGAGCGCGTCGAGTTCGATCCGTACGACGTCGTGGTGCTGATCGACCCGGACCACAGCAAGCTGACGCCGCGCTTCTGTGAGCACCTGCAGCAACACGTCGTCACCGGCGGCTGCGGGCTGTGGTGGATCGCCGGCGAGAAGTACTCGCTCGAAGCGATGCGGCAAACGTCGGCGACGTGGCCGGTCGCCGAGCTGCTGCCGATCGTGCCGGACCTCGAGTTCGCCGAACGTGGCTTCATCGGGCTCGGCAAGGCGTTCGTGCGCGTGTGGCCGTGGGCGCTCGCACCGGAAGGCGACGACGGGCTCGGCGCCAAGATCACGCGCATCGGCGAAGGCCGCGACGAGAGCCGGTTGTTGTGGGGGCGCCTGCCGGGCTTCCGCTTCTTCTTCCCGGTCAGCAGGCTCAAGCCCGCAGCGATGGTGCTCGCCGAGCACACCAGCCCCGACTTCCGCCGCGCCGGGCGCGGCATGCCGATGCTGGCGATGCAGAACGTGGGTGCCGGGCGCGTGGTGTTCACCGGCAACGACGAGACCTACCGCTGGCGCTCGCTGTACGAGCACGCCTACAACCGCTTCTGGGTGAACGGGCTGCGCTACCTGTTCGAGGGCCGGCTGCAGGCCGGCAACACGCGGCTGAAGCTGCTCGCCAGCGACGACAAGGTCGAACTCGGCGACGCGATCGAGCTGACCGCCGAGGTCAAGGACGAGACGCTGCAGCCGGTGGTCACCGACGCGTATGCGGTGCTGCTCGAGCGCGAAGGTGATCCGGCCGAGACGCTGCAGCTGGTCGCGGTCGAGAGCGTGCCGGGCAGCTACTCGCTGCGCTTCCGGCCGGCCCAGCTCGGCAGCTACCGCGTGCGCAGCGCCGACAAGGCCGCCAAGAACGTCGAGGTCACGTTCCAGGTCGTCCAAGCTCAGATCGAACGGCCGGGGCCGATGGACCGCGCCGAGCTCGCCGCCGTCGCCGGCGCCACCGGCGGCGAACTGTTCGATACTCCCCAGATGCTGCTCGCCGCCCTCGACCGCATCCCGTCGCGCTCGGCGACCGACACCTTCCGCACTCCGCACGCCCTGTGGGACGGCTGGCCGACGATCACCTTCGTGCTGGTCGTGCTCGCGCTGGAGTGGCTGCTGCGCAAGCGCTTCAACCTGCTATGACCGCGACCCAGGACACCCCTGCCTTCCTCGTCGCGGCGAGCCCCGGCCAGGCCGAGTTCGCACGCTTGCGGGCCAAGGCGCGCACCGGCATCTGGATCGAGGCGCTCGGTGTGCTGGCGCTGCTGCTGGTCGCGTTCGCGCTGCCGAGCCTGCTGACCGACCGGCTGCTCCGGCTCGAGTGGATCTACCGCGCGGTGTTGCTGGCGACGTTCGTGTTCGTCGTGCTGCGCACGCTGCACCGGCGGCTGTGGCAGCCGCTCGCGGTGCCGCTCGGTGACGAGGAGATGGCGCTGGCGGTCGAACGCCGCAGCGCCGAGGTCAAGCAGGCACTGATCAGCTCGCTGCAGTTCGACCGCGAACTGCAGTGCTCTGAACCAGGCGTCGAGTCACCGGAACTGAAGGCGGCGGTCGTCGCCGACGTGCGGCAGCGGCTCGCGACGATCCCGTTCGCCGCCGCCCTCGATGGCGCCCGCGTGGCCCGCTTCGGCGGCGCGATCGCCGGCGGGTTCGCCGTGTTCGCGATCTGGGCGGCGATCGACGCCGCCTCGCTCGGCACCTGGGCGGCGCGCAACCTGGCGCTGTCGAACGTCGACTGGCCGCGTTACACGACGCTGCTGCTCGCCGAGGGCGACGCCGCGAACGTGCGCCTGCCGCAGGGCGACGCGCTGACGGTGCGCGTCGTCGCCCGAGGCCCCGTTCCCGACAAGGTCGAGGTCGGCTACGCGTTCGCCGGCGGCGAACGCGGCGAGGAGACGATGAGCCGCACCGGCGACCACGAGTTCACCTGGACGATCGAGTCGGTGCTGGCCAACGTCGAGCTCGCGATCCAGGGCGGCGATTCGCTGCCGCTGCAGGTCGCGGTCACGATCGTCGAGCGGCCGCGCATCGACGAGCTCGCGGTGCGCGTGACGTTCCCGAGCTACATGGAACGCGACCCGGAGCTGGTGCCGCCTACCGAGGGCGAACTGCGCCTGCCGAAGGGGGCG
>JBASWX010000623.1:0-1692 GCA_049276695.1 Planctomycetota bacterium | reverse complement strand
GTTCGACGCGGCGCGCACGACCGCGGTGTGGTTGCGTGCGGTCGCCCGCGACCTGCGCGCCGAAGGTGAGCGACTCGCCGTGCCGTTGCTGCAGGTTGCGACCGGCGACCTCGGCAGCGCTTCGGTGCTGCAGGCCTGGCTCGGCCCGTTGCCGCAACCGCGCGACGAGGCACCGCACCGCCTGGCCGTCGCCTGGGCGGTTGCGCGCCGGCCCGAAGTCGTGATCGCCGAGCGCCAGCAGTGGTTGGCGGACGGCCGCATCGCCAGCCACGTCGCGATCGCGCTGGCCTGGGCGCTCGCCCGGGCGCCGGTTCCAGCGCCGGTCGACGTTCGCGTGCCGGAACTGCCGGAATGGGACCTGGTGCGCACGGCCAGCGGCGCCGCCGCCGACGGTGACGGCACCTGCGGCGATCCACGGGTGCAGGCGATGGTGGAGCTGTGCCGCCAGGGGCGGCTGTCGCGGCCGGCGTTGCGCATCCAGCTCGAGGAGGCGCTGTGGCGCGGGGGCGGCCATCCGCGGCTGGCGCCGTTCGAACTCGAGCGCGCGCTGCTGCGCGACCTGCTGCTCGCCGGCAGCAATCCTGGCGTCAAGTACCAGGCGCACCTGCGCCAGGATCTGCGGTACAGCCCGGGCGGCATGGACCGCAACGACGGATTCTTCGCGATCGCGGTAGCGGCGTGGGACTTCCTCGAGAAGCCGCGGTCGCCGATGCCGCCCGAGCATCGCCTGCCCGACTGACGTTGCCGGCGGGCCTCACAGCCCGGCGAGGAAGGCGGCGACCGCGTCGACGTCGGCGTCGGTGGTGGCGGGCCCCGGCGACAAGCGCAGCGTGCCGCCCACGGCGGTGCCGAGATGGTCGTGCAGCCACGGCGCGCAGTGGTGGCCGGCGCGCACGTGCACGTCGATCGTCGCCAGCAGCGCACCGAGTTCCGCGGCGTCGAAGCGTTCGTGCACGCAGCTGAGCACCGGCACCCGCTGGTTGGTGCGCGGTTCGAAGGTGCGCACGCCGGGGATCGACCGCAGCGCCTGTGCCAGGCGATCGACGCGCCGCAGCGTCGCTGCCAGCTCCACGGCCTGCACGGTCGCCGGGCGTTCCTGCACCGCCGCCAGCAGGCCGAAGATCGCGGGGGTGTTCGGGGTGCCGGCCTCGAACGCGTCGGGCCACTGTTCGGGGTGGGTCGCCAGCGCCCGGCTGCTGCCGGTGCCGCCCTGCTTCTGGCTCGGCAGCGCGATGCCGCGCGCGGCGACGAAACCGATGCCCGGTGGCCCGTGCAGCGCCTTGTGGCCGCTGGCGACGATGACGTCGGCGCCGACGCGCAGGTCGAGGTGGCCCGCGGTCTGGCTGGCATCGAGCAGCGTTCGCGTTCCGGCGGCCCGCGCCAGCTCGCACAGGGCTGCCGCATCCAGCACCGCGCCGGTCACGTTGCTGGCGTGCGTGAACACCAACAGCGCCGGCTTCGTGCGCACTGCCGCAGCGGCGGCGGCGAGGTCGACGCCGCCGCTGGCGTCCGGCGGCAGCCGGTCGAGGGTCAGCGAACACTCGCGCGCCAGCGCCAGCAGGGGCCGCACCACCGACGAGTGCTCGAGAGCGGTCGTCAGCACGCGATCGCCGGGCCGCAGCAGTGCGCGCAGGGCGAGATTGAGGCCTTCGGTCGCACCCGACACGAACGCGACCTCGTGCGCCCGCGCGC
>JBASWX010000622.1:0-2130 GCA_049276695.1 Planctomycetota bacterium | reverse complement strand
CCGAGGTGCCGTGGGTGCCGGCGACGGCGACCAGCAGTTCGTCGATCGCGGCCTGCAACACGCCATCGGCGGCGGCCAGCAGCGGCGACACCAGTTCCTGGAAGCGGGGGAACGCCTCGGCGTCGGCGGCCAGTGGTGTCGCCGCGGCGCGCACCGCCGCGCGGGCGAGGCCGGCGTGGCCCGACGCGGCGAAGCGCTTCAGGTCCTTCCACAGCTTCTTGTTCCGGGTCACCAGCGCGCCGACGACGGCGCTTGCCAGCTGTGCATGCACGGCGTCGGTGGCGTCGTCGCGCAGGAAGGTCTCGAGCAGCGGCAGGTCGGCGGGCTCGAGCAGCGCTTCGCGCGCTGCCAGCAGGTGCACGCCGACCGCGCGCAGTTCGTGCAGCCGGCTGTTCCACAGCGTGCGCACGAACGCGGTCATCTGGGCGCGGCCCATCGCCGGCCAGGCGGCGGCGAGGTCGGCGGCAGCTTCGCGGACCGCGGCGTGGTCGGCGCCGAGGAACGTCACGGAGCCGCCGTGCTGCTGTTGCAGCACTGCTGCGATGTCGGGGGAAGCCTTCGCCTGCAGCTTCTGCCGCAGCAGCGACTGCTCGCGCGCGAAGTTCATGCTCATACGGACGGCTTCCTGGTCAGGTGTTCGATCAGGTCGAGCTTGGTGACGATGCCGACGACCTGGCGGCTGTCGTCGACCACCAGCGCCACCTCGCCGCGTTCGAAGATGCGCGGCAGCTCGTTGGCCGGTGCGTGCGGCGCGATCGTCGCCACCTTGCGCACCATGACCTCGGCAATCGACGTCTTCGCCGTCGCGTCGCCTTCGACCAGCACGCGCAGCGCGTCGGCCTCGGTCAGGATGCCGGCGAGCTTGCCGCGGTCGGTGACCGGCACCTGCGAGAAGCCGCGTTCCTTGAACAGCGTGACGGCCTTGCTCAGCGGGTCGCCGACGTCGACGGTGACGACCTCGCGCCGGCCCATGCTGCGCAGCAGCTCGGCGATCGTGCCGATCGCCCAGTCCTCCTCGAGGAAGCCGTTCTCGCGCATCCAGCGATCGTCGACGAACTTGGTCAGGTAGTTGCGCACGCTGTCGGCGAGGATCGTCACGATGCGCGCACCCTTGGCGAAGTCCTTGGCGACCTGCAGCGCCGCCCACACGCACGCCCCGGACGAGCCGCCGACCAGCAGCCCTTCCTGCCGGATCAGCTGGCGCGCGACCCGGAAGCTGTCCTTGTCGTTCGACTTGACCCAGCGGTCGACCAGCTTCACGTCGAGCACGTCGGGGATGAAGTCGTAGCCGATGCCCTCGACCTTGTAGCTCCTGATCGGGCCCGGGCCCGCGAGGATCGAGCCCTCGGGGTCGACGCCGATGATCTTGCAACCGGGCACGCGCTTCTTCACCGCGCGGGCGACGCCGGTGATGGTGCCGCCGGTGCCGGCGGTCAGCACCACCGCGTCGACCTGGTTGTCGAGCTGGTCGCAGATCTCGGTGCCGGTGCCTTCCTCGTGCGCGAGCGGATTGCCCGGGTTGCCGTACTGGTCCAGGATGTGGGCGTTCGGGATCACCTCGCGCAGCCGCCGCGCAACGCCGATGTGGCTCTCGGGCGCGTCCCACGCCGCTTCGGTGGGGGTGCGGATGATCTCGGCGCCGAGCGCTTCGAGCACCACCTGCTTCTCGCGCGACATCTTCTCCGGCATCGTGATGATGATCCGGTAGCCGCGCACCGCCGCGGCGAGGGCGAGCCCGATGCCGGTGTTGCCGGAGGTCGGCTCGATCAGCGTGTCGCCTGGCTTGATCCGGCCCTGCTTCTCGGCGTCGAGCAGCATGCGCACGCCGATGCGGTCCTTGACCGAGCCGCCCGGGTTCAAGAACTCGCACTTGCCCAGCAGTTCCTGTCCGAGGTGGCGGCCCAGCCGGGCCAGGCGGACGATCGGCGTGTTGCCGACGGTCGACAGGATCGAGTCGTGGATGCGAGGCATGGGCGGTGCCGGGATCTAAGCAGGCGGTGCTGGCGAAAGGAAATGCACGTTGTGGCCTTGTCCGCGGTCCCGGTTGTGCGCATCGTTCTCCGCCCCGTGAACGAGTCCGGAACCCCCGAAGTCCCGCCGCCCGCGCCCGTCGCTCCCACTGCCAGCGGC
>JBASWX010000621.1:0-5169 GCA_049276695.1 Planctomycetota bacterium | reverse complement strand
AGCCAGGCGCGCGCGTAGGTGGCCGGGCCGAAGGTGCGCAGCGCCGCCTGCAGTTCGGCCAGCGGCGTCTTGGCCAAAGCCCCGTAGCCGACCGGCCACTGCCGCAGCACCGTCGCCGCGATCGTCGTGCGGCCCACCGGCGACCGCCCCTGTTCGTGCTGCACGTGGCCCGGCATCAGGTCGACGCGCACCGTCACCTGCCGCCGCACCGCCTGGTCGGACGGCAGATCGATCGTGATCGGCAGCGTCAGCACCGTGTCGCCGCGCAACGCGACGGCGGCGGGCAGCCAGACCGGAACACTGTTGCTCGAGCGGCGCGAGCCGCCTTCGACGAAGTCGTCCTCGACCACGAACGAGACCAGGAAGCCTGCCCGGTCCTCGTCGCCCTCGCCGCCGAGCACGACCGGATCGGGCGGGGCCGGCAGTTCGAGCGTGAACTGCAGCGCCGCCCCGAGCGCGGGAGCCCCGACCTCCCAGGGTGTCGACCCGTCCGTCGCCGCCGGGACCAACGCCAGCTTCGTCGCCGCGAGCACGTGCTGCTGGAAGCGCAGCCCGCGGGCGACGGCGCGGTAGGCGGTGATGCGCGCCTGCACGCCTGGCGGCAGGTCGGGCCGGTCGTAGCTGGCCAGCATCGCCTCGAGGCCGGCGACGTCGCGGTCCTTCGCCGCCTCGTGCATGCGGCCGAGCACGCCGCCGTAGAACGCGGCGACCAGGCCCTGGTCGGCGCCGGCATTGCCGTCGCCGAACGGGATCGTCAGCGAGCTCGCCGCCACCGCTGGCGCCTCGACCTTGCCGAACAGCGGCGCGTCTTCGTAGGTCGTCACGCAGCCCCCGAGCAGGCACAGCCCGCCGAGCGCGAACGCGCGCAGCGGACCGTGTGGCCTGCAGCCGGGGGCCACGGTGGCTACTGGCCCTCGGTCTCGCCGCCCTTCTTGCCCGCTTCGCGCGCGCTGACGCGCTGGCCGATGCCCTTCAGCTGTTCGGCGAGCGAACCGAGCGCTGGCGCCTGCGGCGTCGGACGATCCGGTTCCTTCGCGGTGCCGTCGCCTTCCTCGCCTTCCTCGAAGTGCGCCTGGATGAGGGTGAGGCCGATCTTCCGCTCGTCGGTGTCGATCTTGATGATGCGCACCTCGACGCGCTGGCCGACCTTGACCACCTCCTCGGGGTTGTCGACCTTGTGGTCGGCGAGCTCCGAGATGTGCAGCAGGCCTTCGAGGCCCGGCTCCAGTTCGACGAACACGCCGAAGTTGGTGATCTTGGTGACCGTGCCCGGGACGCTGTCGCCGATGTGGTAGCGGGCGGGGATGTCGCCGGTCCACGGGTCCTGCTGCAGCTGCTTGAGACCGAGCGCGATGCGCTTCTTCTCCTGGTCGACCGACAGCACCACGCACTCGATCTCGTCGCCCTTCTTCACCACCTCGTTGGGGTTGGTGATCTTGCGCGTCCAGCTCATGTCGGTGATGTGCAACAGGCCGTCGATGCCCTCCTGCAGCTCGATGAAGGCGCCGTAGTTGGTCAGGTTGCGCACCTTGCCGCGGATCACGGTGCCCGGCGGGTAGTGCTCGGCGACCATGTCCCACGGGTTCACTTCGGTCTGCTTCATGCCGAGGCTGATCGTCTGCTTCTCGGTGTCGATCTCGAGCACGACGACCTCGACCTTGTCGCCCTGCTTGACGACCTCGTTGGGGTGGTTGACCCGCTTGGTCCACGACATCTCGCTGATGTGCACCAGGCCCTCGACGCCGTCCTCGAGCTTGACGAACGCGCCGTAGCTCATCAGGTTGACGACCTCGCCGGTGATGCGCTTGGCCACCGGGTACTTCTCGGTGATGTTCTCCCACGGCGAGGCGCTCTTCTGCTTCATGCCGAGCGCGATGCGCTCGCGCTCGCGGTCGATCTTCAGCACCTTGATCTCGACCTCGTCGTCGAGCTTCAGCATCTCCGACGGGTGGTTCACGCGGCCCCACGACATGTCGGTGATGTGCAGCAGGCCGTCGATGCCACCGAGGTCGACGAACACGCCGAAGTCGGCGATGTTCTTGACGATGCCCTTGCGCACCTGGCCTTCGGCCAGTTCGGCCAGCAGCTGCGCCTTCTTGGTCTCGCGCTCCTCCTCGATCAGCTTGCGGCGCGAGATGACGATGTTCATGCGCTCTTCGTCGATCTTGATGATGCGCGCCTCGATCTCCTTGCCGATCCAGTCGCCGATGTCGCCAGCGCGGCGGATGTTGACCTGGGAAGCCGGCAGGAACACCGGCACGCCGATGTCGACCAGCAGGCCGCCCTTGATCTTGCGCAGCACCATGCCCTTCACCGAGTCGCCTTCCTTGTGCGTCTGGATGATGTTCTCCCAGCCGCGGATGCGATCGGCCTTGCGCTTGCTCAGCAGGATGTAGCCTTCGGCGTCGTTGATCGACTCGACCAGGCACTCGATCTCCAGCCCCGGCTGCACCGCGAGCGGATCGGGGAATTCCTCGAGCGAGATGTGGCCCTCGGCCTTGTAGCTGACGTCGACCACCACGGTGCCGTCTTCCTGCACCTTGATGACCCTGCCCTTGACGATCTTGTTGGGCGCCAGCTCGGCGACCGTCTTGCCGATCGCGGTGTCGAGTTCGGCGAGCGTACTGCTGCCGAGCGCCTCGGTGGTGAGCCGCGACAACTCGTCGGCGGACATCGAGAACTTCTTGATCAGATTCTTGCCGTGCATCAAACGAAAAAAGGTTGGGGGACTGGAGAAGGAAGGAACCGACGATGAGATCCCCGGCCGCGGTGCAGCCACCGCGCGACGAGGCGATCACAGTCACAGACCCACCGGCCGGAACGTCCGGTCGATGGTTCGCCGCCAGCCGGGCTCACGCCCTGCTGTCGGCAGATGAGGTTGGTGCGGGCGGCGCCGTCGCCACACCCGCTGCCAGAGAACTGGATGGACATTCTCCGAGTTCGGCGTTCGCCAGCGCTGCCACCCGGGCCCGCAGCGCTTCGACCCCGCCCGGCGCCAGCACGCGTTCGGCCGGCCACACTTCGCCGTACCGCACCACGATCTTGCGCGGCCGCGGCCAGCCCTTGCCGCGCCCGAACGCGCGGAACGCGCCATCGAGCCCGATCGGCACCACCGCAGCCCCGGTGCGCCGCACCAGGAACTCGACGCCGCTGCGGAACGGGGCCACCTTGCCGTCGGCACTGCGCGTGCCCTCCGGGAAGATGCCGACCGCTTCGCCGTTCGCCAGCTGGTCCGCGATCAGCCGCAGCGCGTCCTTCGACGGCGCCTTGCGGTCGATCAGCGTGACACCCATCTGCGCCAGCCACCAACGCAGCGGGCCGAAGCTCGCGAGCCCGGCCTGGGCCAGGAACGCGACCCAGCGCCGCACGCCGGTGCCGACCAGGATCGGGTCGAGGTAGCTGGTGTGGTTGGCGACCAGCAGCAGCGGTCCCGTTTCCGGGATGCTGCCTTCGTGGCGCACGCGGTGCCACACCTTGCAGAACAGCCACACGATGCTGCGCGACAGCCACCAGCCGAAGGCACTGCGCTGCACGACGCGGGGCGCGCCCGTCGAACCGCCGCTCACGAGGCCCCCTGCGGGCGGGCCTTGCCGCGCACGAACTCGAGCAGACGGGCGACCACGGCCTCGGCCGGCTGCCCGGTCGAGTCGACGTAGAGCGCGTCCGGCGCCTGCCGCAGCGGCGCGTCCGAACGCGTGCTGTCGAGCCGGTCGCGGACCGAGATCTCGTCGAGCACATCGCGCTGGTCGACCACGCGGCCGGCGGCGGCGAAGTCCTGGCTGCGGCGGCGCGCCCGTTCTTCGGGCCGCGCATCGAGGTAGACCTTCCAGCGCGCCTGCGGGAACACCACCGAACCCATGTCGCGCCCTTCGGCGACGACCGGGCCCCGGGCCGCGATCGCCCGCTGCAGATCGCGCATCGCTTCGCGCACGAACGGCAGCGCCGAGACCGCCGACACCTGCGACTCGACCTCGCGGGTGCGCAGGTGCGCGGTCACGTCGCGGCCGTTGCACAGCACCGCGGCGCCCGCCAGCTCGAGCCGGGCGTTCGCCAACGCCTGCCGCATGCGCGCCTGCCCGAGGTCAGGATCGGCGGCGCATTCGGCCGGTGCTGCACCCACGGTCAGGAAGTGCCAGGTGATGGCGCGGTACATCGCGCCGGTGTCCAGGTACTGGAACCCGAGCCGCTCGGCGAGCCGGCGCGCCACCGTGCTCTTGCCAGCACCCGAAGGACCGTCGATCGCGACGACCTCGGTCGGGGTACCGGCAGCTTCGGCGCGCGTCTTCGAACTCACCACGGCAACGGGACGGGAACCAGGAACCAGAGAAGAGAGAATGTCATCCGGATTGGAAAAGAGCACCGGACGACGACCGCGGCCTGCGTTCCGGAAGGCACGGCGACGGGCCGACCAAGGGGGCGGAGAGTCTAGCGAAGGGGCGGCGCGGCAGGCAATCCGGAAGTGCGCTCGACCGCGATCGCCGCCCTGCCCCGACGGCCACGGCGCGGGCGCGCCCGCTGCCCCGGCTGGACCCGGCTCATTGGCACAACTACGGTGGCGTCGCCCTCGTCCCGCCTCCGGTTCCGCTGCGCTCCCATGCCCGCACTCTCCACCCAAGCACCGCTCCTCGGCGTCCTGTTCCTTGCCAGCCTTGCCCCCGCCCAGGGCTTGCCGGCACCCGACTGGATACCGGCCGCCGGCACCGCGATGGCGCGGACCTGGCGTGACTTCGAACACGAGTCAGGCGGCGGTTGGCAGGTGCGGTGGAACGCGGCGACCGGCACGCCGCGCGCGATCTTCGGCGCCGGCCTGCCGCTCCTCGACTGGCGCCACAACGACCTCGACGAAGCGCGCCGGCACGCCTGGCTGCAGCTCGGGCAACGCGCCGACCTGCTCGGCCTGCACACCTCCGAATGGCGCGAAGTGATCGGCGCCCGCATGGGCCGGACCTGGACGTTCACGTTCGCACAGTGGTTCCGCGGCCTGCCGGTGCTGGATGGCCACGTCGACGTGCGCATCCACATGCGCGGCACCCTGGTGCACCTCGGCAGCACCGCCTGGCCGATCGCCGCCGACTTCGACATCCGGCCCGGCATCGGCGAGGAGCAGGCCGTCGGCGCCGCGTGGCTGGGGCTCGGACTCACCCCCACTGCGGTGCCGCAACCGGGGTC
>JBASWX010000620.1:0-8409 GCA_049276695.1 Planctomycetota bacterium | reverse complement strand
TTCTCGATCTGCTCGATCTGCTTCGCCGACAGCTGCTGCAAGATCTCGTACTCGGCGAAGTCGCCGAACGGCACGAACACGTAGTTGCGGGTGCCGCCGGTGTACCAGAGCCGGATGCCGGCGCCGCGGTCCAGCGCGCTGGCCTCGACGAAACGCAAGCCGTCGACGCGTTCGACCAGCTTGCCGTCCTTGACGACGCCGAGCAGCTTGTTGCCGTTCTTCAGCCGCACCGCGACCCGCACGTGACTCTGCAGCGTGCGGCCGGTGACGATCTGCTCACGCATCGACGACGCGTGCTTGTCGACCTGCGACCGCGCCGGCGTCGGTGCCGGCGTCGGTGCCGGCGCGGCCGGGGCGGGGCTGCCCGACTGCTGCGCGAGCAGCGCCGGAACGAGAGCGACCAGGGCGACGGGCAGGAGCCAGTTCATGCCGGCGTTATCGGCAGGATCGGCCCGCCGACTTGCCCGCGGTCCCGCAACGGGGACGGTCGCGCCGGGGCGATCAGAAGCCCGCCACGTAGATCGACTGCATCGGCGTGAACACGAAGCCGGTGGGATCGGCCGGGCAGAACGTCAGGTTCTGGTTGTAGAGCGGACCGGCGCCGAGCGGGAAGCCCAGTGGCAACGGCAACGTCGCGGTGCCGGCGGGGTTGGCGATCGCGATCGCGGCGATCAGCGTCGGCGAGCCCGGGATCAACCCGAGCCCGCAGCCGACCACGTTGAACAGCGGGTAGGCCGGGTTGAACACGGTGTCGAACGCGAACACCGCGATGCCGCCGGGCGCGATGCCGGTGACGCCGATCGTCCACGCCAGGTTGCCAACCGCCATCGGCCCGTTGGTGCCGTTGATCGGGCCGGCGAGCGGCGGACACGGGCAGGCCCCGGCGGGCGGCATCGCGGCGGGGTGGTCGAGGAACGCGAGGCCGGTGGCCATCGGGATCGCGGCCGGGCCGACGATCGGCGCAGGGTCGCGCACGTCGAGCAGCATCGGACCGGCGACGACGTAGAGCGGGCGCAGGCCAACGGCGTTCAGGCGCATGGTCTTGTCGATCGCGACGTCACCCGCCGCCGCCACCAGCGGCATCGGCGGCGCCAACGGCGGGCCGAGCAGGGCCCCGCCCGGCAGGAAGTTGCTGGTGAAGCCCGGCGCGTTCACCGCGTACAGGCTGCCGGTGGCGCCGTCCCACTCGAGGCCGGTGATGGGCCCCGGGATGCCGACGATCGGGAACGGCGGCACCACGATCGGCAGCGCCGGCACCGCGCCGCAGCCAACGACGATGCCGGGCATGCCGACCAGGTACAGGATGCCGGCGATCGGGTTGATGGCGATGCCGGTGACCGGGGCGCCGCCGATCGCCGCGAGCACTGCCGCCGGGATCGGCACCGGCGGGAAGATCGGGCCGGCCGGCGGGAACGTCGGCGTCGGCTGGGTCGCCAGCAGCGCGCCGTTGGTGACCCAGTGCAGGCCGGTCAGGTTGTTGAACGAACTGTCGCCGGCCGGAGCCGGCATGACCGGCATGGCGGGCACCGCCGGGTAGCCGAGGATCGGCGGATACGGAGCTGGCAGGATCGCGGTCGGCGGCTGGTGCTCGAAGAACCCGGGGCCGGTCAGGTAGGTGGCCAGGCGCTGGGCCGAAACGAACGGGGCCAGGGACAGCCCCGCGAACAGGCAGAGGATGGTGCGCATTGGGGAAAGAACCGTGGTGGAGACACGAGGCAGGGATGGGCCTCGACCCGGAAGAACCGACGGCCGCAACCCGCACGCAGAATCCCGCACGATTCCTCGCGCCCCCCCACCCGCGCATGCCACCGCAGCATCCAGGAATCACCACCTTTCCGCGTGCGGCCGGCCCGGACTGGCTCTTCCTGGACACCATGACGTCCCTGGCACCGCTGGCCCGCCTGCTCCCCCGTCGCCTGCAAGCGCGGCTCCGCCACCTGCCTTGTGACCGGGCCGGAACGGGGCACAATCAGGGCCTCCTCGGCATCCTCGCCAAGGCGCCCTTCTTGGACGACAACACCCGCAACCTGGTCAGTCGCGCGCTGGAACAGGATCGCGAGGCGATCGATCTGTTGTTCCAGCGCTACCGCGACCGCCTGCGGGCGGCGCTGCGCAAGCTGATCGGCCCCAAGTACCGCCTGCTGATGGCCGACAGCGAGGACGCAACCCACGACGCGATCCTGTCGGCGTTGAAGCGCCTGCACCAGTTCGAGTACCGCGGCGAGGGTTCGTTCCTGGCCTGGCTGCTGAAGGGCGCCGAGTACGAGATCGTGCGCCGCATCCGCGCGCTCGAGACCAAGAAGCGCACCGCGGTCGGCGGCTTGATCTCGCTCGACGACCAGGTCGAGCAGGCCGTCGCCACGCCGGACGCGACGCCTTCCCAGATGCACGACGAGTCGGAGCTGGCCGAACGCATCCGCGTGGCGCTCCAACAACTGCCCGACCGCGAGCGCGAGATCATCGTGCTGCGGCGCTACCTCGAACTCGACACCAACGAGATCTGCGCCGAGATGGGGCTGCCGACCGAGGGCGCGGTGCGCGCCCTCTTGTCGCGGGCCCAGGCCCGGCTGTCCGGCCTCTTGTCGCGCACGCAGGGGACGTGACGTGCAGCCGGAGCGGGACGCCGGGCCGGCCAAGCCCCCGCCGGGGGATGGCACGCGCAGCACCAGCGTACAGCAGGCCGTCGAGCTGTTCGTCGAGTTGCACGCCACCGGTCAGGCGCCCGATCCCGCCACCTTCGCGTCGCGCTTCCCCGACGACCTGAAGAAGGCGGTGCTGCTGCAGTGCCGCGAGTTCCTCGCCTTCGACGGGCTGCTCGGCCACCAGGAATGGGAGCCGGGCCCGGCCAAGGAGACGCAGGGCCGCCCGTTCGGCGACTTCGTGATCCAGGAGGAACTCGGCCGCGGCGGCATGGGCATCGTCTACCTGGCGCACCAGAAGTCGCTGAACCGCCGCGTCGCGTTGAAGGTGATGGCGAGCGGTTTGACCCTCAGCAAGCGCCACGTCGAACGCTTCCGCCGCGAGGCCGCCGCCGCCGCGCAGCTCCGCCACCCGGCGATCGTGTCGGTGCACAGTCTCACCGAGGTCGACGGCACCTTCGCGCTGGCGATGGACTTCGTCGCCGGCCGCAACCTCGCCGACATCCTCGACGACCTGCGGCTGTTGAACGGCGACGCGCCGACCGTCATCGACGGCACGCTGGGGCTCGCCCCGGAGAAGGGCTACGTCGCCGAGTGCGCGATGTTCGTCGCCCAACTGGCGTCGGCGCTGGCCGTCGCGCACCAGGCCAACGTCGTGCACCGCGACCTGAAGCCGCGCAACCTGATGCTCGACGACCGCCGCCAGGTGAAGCTGCTCGACTTCGGCCTCGCCAAGTCGCTCGGCGAAGGCAGCATCTCGATGTCGGGCGAGATCACCGGCACCGCGCACTACATGAGCCCGGAGCAGACGCTGGCCAAGCGCGTCGAGATCGACCACCGCGCCGACATCTGGTCGCTCGGAGTCATCCTCTACGAGTTGCTGACGCTGCGCCGGCCGTTCGACGGCAAGAACCTGCAGCAGGTCGTCTACGAGATCTGCTTCCAGGAGCCGGTGCCGATGCAGAAGCGCAACCACCGGGTGCCGCGCGACCTCGTCACCATCTGCCAGAAGGCGCTCGAGAAGGACCCGAGCAAGCGCTACCAGACCGCTGCCGAGTTCGAAGCCGACCTGCAGCGCTTCCTGCGGTGGGAACCGGTGCACGCCAGGCCCGCGAGCGCCACGACGCGCCTGCTGAAGTGGGCGCGACGGCATCGCACCGAGACCGCGATCGCCGGGGCGTTGGTGCTGGGCGGCATGACGCTGCTCGGCCTGCGCTGGCACGAGGGCAGGCAGGCCGACGAACTGTTGGCGCAGGCGGCGGTCGCCGAGGCGGAGGGTCGCTTCGACGAGGCGGCGGCGCTGGCGACGCGGGCGGTGGCGCTGCGCAACGACGAGGTCGCGCGCGCGCGGCTGAAGAGCTACGGCGAGGCGCAGCAGCGCATCATCGCCGAAGCTGCCAACCTCGCGGCGCGCAGCAGCCAGGAGAAGGAGCGCGATCGCGAGAAGGCCATCGCACTGGCGTTGGCGGCGGTGCAGCAGCACGCCGACATCGAGACCCGTTCCGCGGTGCTCGACGCACTGGACAGCGGCTGCGTCACGCGCACGCTGCGCGTCGGCGAAGGCAACCGGGCGCCGCGACTCGTCGGCGTGCGCTGGTCGCCGGACGGCACCACCGCCGCGACGTTCGGCTACGATGGCCAGGTGCGGCTGTGGGATCCGGCGACGGGCACTGCGCTCGCGAGCCTGAAGGGCCACGCCGAGGAAGCGACCGTGGTCGGCGTCTGCTTCGCCGGCAACGACCGGCTGATCACCGCCGGCGCCGACAAGACGCTGCGGTGCTGGCGGCGGCACGACGCCGCGCTCGAACAGACGATTCCGGTCCCTGGCGTGCCCGCGACGATGCGCGGCGATCGCGAGGGCAAGCGGGTGCTGGTCACCAGCTACATCAGCAGCGCCACGACCAAGCTGCCGGAGCCACCGTTCCTCGCCCAGGTGTACGACACGGCGACGGGCCAGGTCGTGTCGCCGGCCGTCGCCCACAGCCAGTTGTTCGTCGAGTCGGCGCTGAGCCCCTGCGGCACGATCGCCGCGACCTGCTGCAGCAGCACGCTGCGCATCTGGCCAACCGACACCGGCGTGCCCATCACGCCCGGCGGCATCCCGCGCGGCCGCGTGCGCGCGCTCGAGTTCGCGCCCGACAGTTCGCTGCTGGCGGTCGCGACCGACCACACGGTGCAGCTGCTGCGCGTCCGCGATGGCGAACTGGTCGGCCAGGCCCGGCACAGCCTCGAAGTCACCTCGCTCGCGTTCGACAGCAAGGGCCAGCGCCTGCTGAGCGGCTCGCGCGACCGCACTGCCCGCGTGTGGAGCCTGCAGCCCGGTGGTGCGCCGGGCCACTTCGACCTGATCGAAGTCGCGACGCTCGGCAACCGGGGGCCCGTCGATCACGTCGCGTTCGATCCGACCGACCAGCTGGCGCTCACCGCGACCGGCCAGGCCGGCGAGCTGGTGGTGTTCGACGTCGGCGCCGGCCGCGAGTCGACCGGGGCCGTGCTGCACCGCTACGAGGCCGGCCCGTCGATCCTCGGCGCCAGCTTCGCGCCCGGCGGCCACGCCGTGCTGGCGCTGGCCGGCCAGTTCCGGCCGCTGGTGTGGGACTTCGGTTCGGCGCGCGGCGTGCTGACGGTGCGCCAGACCGGCTGGGCCGGCGCCGTCGCCTTCGATCGCACCGGCGAACGCTTCGTCACCGGCGGTACCGACTACCGCGTCCGGTTGTGGTCAGCGAGCGACGGCAACCTGAAGTGGACGTCGGCGAACCTGCGCAACCCGCAGGGCCGGCTCGACGTCGACGAAGCCGGCGACCGCATCGCCACCGCCAGCACGCGCGACGGCGTCGTGCACGTGTTGCGCCTCGCCGATGGCGAAGCGCTCTACGACCTCGACGGCAAGGGCAGCGGCACCGCTGCGGTGCGCTTCCTGCCGGGCGGCAACCGGCTGCTCGCCGCCGGCGCCGGCGAGAAGGGCGGCGGTGGGTTGTTGCTGCTGTGGAACACCAACGACCGGTCGCGCGCCTTCGAACTGCTGCGCCCGCAGCCGATCGTTGCCGCCGACGTTCGCGCCGATGGCGGGATGGTCGCGACCGTCGAGAACACCCAACGCGTCGTCCGGCTGTGGGCGGTGCCGAACGGCGAACCACGCGGCGAGCTCGCGGGCCACGGCGACGTCGTCAGCCAGGTGCGCTTCTCGCCCGACGGTCGGACCGTGCTCACCGCCAGCCAGGATCGCAAGGCCCGCATCTTCGACCTGACCGGCAAGCTGTTGCAGACGCTGTCGACCGAACAGCAGCTGCGGCACGCCGCGTTCGACCGGAACGGCGATCACGTACTGACCTGCGGCGATGGCTCGGCCGGCGAAGCAGTGCTGTGGCGGGTCGCCGATGGCACCGGCGTGCTGCGCTTCCGCGGCCACCGCGGCCCCATCGACCACGGCGCCTTCCACCCCGAGGGCAGCGCGATCGCCACCACCGCGCGCGACGGCACCGTCTGCCTCTGGCCGACGGATCCTGTCGCGGTCGCCCGACGTCTGTTGCCCGGCGCCACCCCGGCCTCCACCACCCGCAAGTAACCTGCTGCCACCGCCCTGCCGCTCCCGAGCTCTCGCCATGAACTCCGCACCACGACTCCTGCACGCACTCGCCGCGTGCTTCGTGCTGGGCGCCACCACCGCCCAGTCCCCCGTCGATCCGCCGCCGTGGTGGGCCGTGAACGACAACGTCACCGTCAGTCTGTACTGGAGCTTCGACGGTCCGGCACCGACTACGCCGACGTTGGAGATCGTGCCCCAGTGGTACAGCCAGGCCCAGACCGTGATGCTGCTGTCGAACGTCATCCAGCTTCCGGGCCTGACCGGGCAGGCGCTCGGACTGCCAGCCGGTCCACCCGCCGCTGGCAGCATCGACCTCCAGGTCGACAACGATCCGTATCCGGACTGGATCAAGATCTTCTGGTTCCAGTTCGACGCCTTCGAAGGCGTCGGCAGCTCGATCGTGCACGAACTCGAGAAGAGCTTGAACTACGACCGCGCGATCCTGTCGTCGCAGACGGTGTCACTCGGCGGCGGCTGGGAGAAGACCACGGTGATGGCGCAGCTGATCCCGCAGCCCAACGACGAAGGCATCGACTGGTCGTTCCTGACCACCGGCGCGAATGCGGCGCTGATCGACAACCTGTTCGTCAACAGCAAGTGCGTGAAGCCGGGGCCCGACAACGACGGCGACGCTTCGGGCGACCTCGTCGGCGGTCCGCTGAACCTGTCGTTGGCAGCCCCCGGCGTCGATTGCCGGGCAGTGGCCATCACCGAGGGGCCGGCGCCGACCTTCCAGCGCCGCTACTGGGTCAGCACCCGCGCCTCCGGCGTCGGCGCCGCGCACACGGTCCTGCAGCTCAACCCCGCCGGCGTCGTGATCAGTACGACGCCGTTGCCGGTCACTGCTGCGTTGGCGCCGGCCGGCGCGATGGACCTCGCGGTCGAGGTCGTCAACGTCGGCCCGCTCGGCTCGGTCCAGTTCGTCTATGCGCTGGTCGACTCTCGCGCCACGACCGGCTTCGTCGATCTGATCGCGATCAACGCCACGACTGCGGCTCTGGCTCCGGCGTCGCAAAACGTTCGGCTGGTCGGATTCCCGGCGATCCCGACGCCATCCACCAACTTCGGCCTCGCCTTCGATCCGTCCGGTGACCTCGGGGCCGGCACGTTCTGGGTCAGCGACCCGGGCAGCAACAACGTCTACGAATTCGCCCGGAACGGCGTGCTGCGCAACACCGAGTCACTCGGTGGCGGCGTCACTGGACTGGTCGGCCTCGGTTACGACGACACCCTCGGCAACTTCTACGGCCTCTCGCGCGCGTCGTTGCCAACGCCGTCCGGGCCGATCAACGTCCACGGCGTGGAATGGTCCGGCTACGACTCCGAGCTGACCGGCAACCGCTTCTGCGGCAATCTCAACCTCGCCAGCGGCGGCTCCCCGGGCGGCTTCGCGGCCGGCCTGGAGGTGTACCGCAGCCGCTCGGCACCGACGTCTCAACTCAACCTCGTGTGCCTGGTGGAGACGCCGGGCAACCCGCTCGGCGTACGCTGGCTCTACGAGATCGCCGGCCCGGTGTCGTTCGGCTGGAGCCTGCTCGGCCGCTGCCACCTGCGCGACGTCGGTCCCTTCCGCGGCGTGCCCTTCGCAGGCAGCACGATCGAAGTCGCCCTGTCCGGCGTGCCGAACACCGTGTTCGCGTCGCTGATCCTCGGCTTCTCCAACACGACCTCGGCGGTCGGCCCGCTGCCGCTGTCACTGTCGGGCATCCTCGGCTGGGACGAGAGCATCCTGTCGGTGTCGCCCGACGTGATGTCGGCGCTGGTGCCGGCAACGACTCCCGGCGAGTTCCGCCAGCAGATCGCGATTCCATCGACGGTGGCCGGCTACACGCCAGTGTTCTTCCAGTGGCTCGGGCTCGACAGCAGCGTGCAAGGCTTCTTCGCGATGAGCCAGGCCGCGAAGACCGTGATCTACCCGTAGCCCACACCCGCGGCGATCACAGTTCCTGGCTGAACGCCCACGCGACGATCGCCGGGAACAGCGTGTGGTTCTGCTGGAAGCGCAGCCCCGGCAGCGCCGGCTCGTGCGCGCGGAACGCGCGGCCGAGCCCGACCAGGGCGCCGGCCCGCGCCTCGACCGGCTTGCTGTCGTCGGTCGCGAACGCCAGCAGCGTCGCAGCGACTTCGTCGCCGCAGATCCCGACGAGGGCCTGCGCCGCCGCGCGCTGCACGCCGGCGTCCAGG
>JBASWX010000619.1:0-5155 GCA_049276695.1 Planctomycetota bacterium | reverse complement strand
CCCGCGGGTCGTCGTCGCCGGCGGCGCCGAGCACTTCGTGCACGCGCAGCAGCGCCTCGGCGCGTTCGTGGTTGCCGGCCTGGGCCGCGTAGTCGAGCAGCAGTTCGGCGACCAGCGCGCGGGTGTGCGCCGACGGGTCGAGCTGCAGCAGCGTGGTCAGGTCCTGCTGCAGGCGCCGGAACGACGCCGGGTCGCCCAGTTCGCGCAGCGCGTCGATCCGGAAGTGCAGGATCTCCGGCGTGGAAGCGCCGCGCAACCGCTCGGCGGTGTCGAGGTCGAAGATCGCGTCGCCGAACTGGCGCAGCCGGTGGTGGGCGCGGGCGCGCACGAACCACGCCTGCGCGAAGCCGGCGTCGCGCGCGATCGTCGTCGACGACGCGGCAACCGCCGCCAGCAGCAGGTCGCGCCGGTCGTCGGCGCTGCGCGGCCGGTCCTGGTCGTCGCGTTCGGTCGAGGCCAGCGCCAGCAGCCGTTCGGCGTCGGCGAGTTCGCGCTGCAGCGCGTTGTGGTGCCGCTCCTGGACCAGTGCGAGCGCGCCGACCGACAGCAGCAGGATCGCCGCGAGCAGCGAACTGACCAATGGCCGCGCCGCGCACCAGCGCCAGGCGCGGGTCGCCGGCCCGGGCAACCGCGCCCGCACCGGTTCGCCGCGCAGGTGGCGTTCGAGGTCCTCCGCCAGTTCCAGCGCCGAGCCGTAGCGGCGGGCCGGGTCGCGGGCCATCGCCTGCTGCAGGATCGCGGCGACCGGCGCCGGCAGGTCGGCGCGCAGCCGCACCGCCGGGATCGGCGCCGATTCGGTGACCGCCTTCAGCACGCTCTGCGCGGTCGGGCCGTCGAACGGAGGCCGGCCGGTCACCAGCGCGTACAGGGTCGCACCGAGCGAGTAGACGTCGGCCAGGGTGCCGGCGACCTGGGTGCCGCCGAGCACGACCTCCGGCGCCATGTACATCGGCGTGCCGACGATCGCGCCGCTCTCGGTCATCGATCCGGTGCCGGTCTCACGCGCGAGTCCGAAGTCGGTGATCGCGATGCGCGGGGTTCCGTCACCGTCGCCATCGCCGTCGCGCAGCATCACGTTGCCGGGCTTGACGTCGCGGTGCACGACGCCATGGTCGTGCGCGAACTGCAGCGCGCGCCCGATCGCGGCGGCGATCGCGCAGGCGCGTTCGACCGGCGTCGGGCCGACGCGCAGCCGTTCCTCCAGCGTGACGCCATCGACGAACTCCATCGCGAACCAGTGCAGGCGCCCTTTGCTGCCCTGGTCGACGAAACCGACGATGTCGGGGTGGCGCACGCGCGCCATGATCCGGCCTTCGCGCAGGAAGCGCGCCAGCGCGCGTTCGGTCAGCGTCAGGCTCGGCGGCAGCACCTTGAGCGCCACGCGCTGGCCGCTCGCGCGCACCCGCGCCTCGTAGACGATGCCCATCGAGCCCTTGCCGACCTCGCGCACGATCGCGAACTCCGGCAGCTCGGCCGCCAACGATTCGGGCGCGAAGCTGTAGAAGTCGCGCCGCAGGCCGAAGTCGGGTTCGCCGCTCATCCGCTGCGCACGGCCGCCTCGACGCGCTTCAACTCACGCAACAGTGCCGGCAGGTCGGCGAGGCGCAGCATGTTGGGGCCGTCACTGGGCGCGTGGTCGGGATCCTCGTGCACTTCCAGGAACAGGCCGTCGATGCCGCACGCGACGGCGGCGCGGGCGAGGAACGGCACCTTGCTGCGGTCGCCACCGGTCGACGTGCCAGCACCGCCTGGGCGCTGCACCGAGTGGGTGGCGTCGAAGACCAGCGGCTGGCCCGCAGCGCGCATGGTCGGGAAGCCGGCGAAGTCGACGACCAGCGTGCGGTAGCCGAACGTCACGCCGCGTTCGGTGATCATCACGTTGCGGTTGCCGCTGGCCAGCACCTTGCCGAGCACGTTCGGCACGTCCTCCGGCGCCAGGAACTGGCCCTTCTTGACGTTGACCGCGCGCCCGGTCGCCGCTGCCGCCAGCAGCAGGTCGGTCTGCCGGCACAGGAACGCGGGGATCTGCAGGCAGTCGACGACCTCGGCGCCCGGTGCGCAGTGCGCGCGTTCGTGCACGTCGGTGAGCACCGGCACGCCGAGCTCGCGCTTCACCGCGGCGAGGATCGCCAGGCCCTCGTCGATGCCGGGGCCGCGGAAGGCGCTGCCGGCCGTGCGGTTGGCTTTGTCGAAACTGGATTTGAAGACCAGCGGCACGTTGGCGTCGCGGCAGGCCCGCTGGATCGCTGCGGCGTGGCGCAAGCAGTGGTCGCGGCTCTCGATGACGCACGGGCCGGCGATCAGCGCGAACGGGGCGCCGCCGCCGAAGGTCACATTGCCGACGGCAACGGCGCGTGGCTGCGCGGGAGTCTGCATCGCCGCATGCTAACGGGGTCCGGTCCCGGCGCGATCGGTGGGTGATTCCGCGCCGCGCCGCGAGCGCGCACAGTGCCGTTGCGTCTAGCCGCAACTGCGTGCCGTGACACGGGATTGGTGCCTGTCGCGCATTGCACGCAAGGAATTGCGAAGTAGCCTTCGCGACCTGAATCCGGCCCCCAAACCCCCTTCTGCCCTGCCGGGTCTTTCCTCACTGCAACCAACCATGATCCGTACCCTCGCCGTTCTTTCCACCGCGGGATTGTTCGCCTTGTCGGCGTCCGCCCAATGCGGCAACTTCGCTCCCGCCGCCACCTTCATCGGTTCGGGCGACGACACCTTCTTCACCACGCACTACGCGCTGGCGGCGCCGTTCACGATGGCCGGCAGCGCTGGCACCACGACGTGGACGCACTTCCGCGTCAGCACCAACGGCTGGCTCGTGCTGACCGATGGCGTCACGGCGACGGGCGTGCCGGGCGGCGCCTCCTATGGCAGCGTGGCGGCGAACAGCGCCACGTCGCTCTACGGCGCGGCCGGCAGCAATCCGCGCATCGCCGGCTACTGGGGTGACCTCAACAGCACGGCGCCGAACGGCGTCTCCTACGGGACGTCCGGCTCGGTCACGCGCGTCGTGTTCGCGAACGTGGTCGACTTCGGCAATGCGGTCCAGAAGAGCTTCGAGATCCTGATCGACTCGGCGGCCGGCACGGTGACGATGAGCTACTCGCCGGGCATGAACGTCAACAGCGGCACGAAGTACGTCGGCCTGTCGCAGGCCAACGGCACCCCGGTCAACGCCAAGGACCTCGTCCCCGGCCCGAACTCGACCGTCACCGGCGGCATGCACCAGACCTTCGCGGTCGGCGCGCTCGACCTCGGCGGCCGCACCCTGACCTACACGCCGAGTGGCGCCGGTTGGTCGGAAGCGGTCACCTGTGCGCAACTGCCCGCCAGCCACACCAGCTACGGCAGCGGCTGCTACAACATCAGCGACTCGGTCTACCAGAGCTGGGGCACGGCCGCGGCGGCAGCGCCGGTGCTGTCCAACACGGCGCTGACCTTCACGCCCTCGGCGGGCAGCTACCTGGTCACCGCGGGCGGCACGGCGCTCCCGGTCGGCTCGGTCCAAGCGGTGCCGACGATCGTCGCCAACGGTGACGACACCGAACAGGTCGTTCCGTTCACGGTCGGCTCGTTCCCGGGCTCGACCGGCCTCGCGATCTGCTCGAACATGTTCGTGTCGCTGGCCACCGGCAACAGCACGACCTGGAACCAGACGGTGGCGCTGCTGCTGAACGGCGCCCAGACCTCGTTCCGGGCGGCGCACGACGTCAACCCGACGATCGTGGGCAGCGGCCAGATCAAGTACGAGGAATCGGCCGCGGTCACGATGGTCACCTGGGATGGCGTGTGGGACTTCGCCGGCTCCACGGCCGCCGATGCCAACACGGTCCAGTTCCAGTTCTACCCGTCGGGCGTCGTGGTGATCGTCTGGGGCTCCATCTCCCCGAACGGCGCTTCCGGCATCGGCCACTACGTCGGCTACTCGCCGGGTGGGGCGTCCTTCGACGCCGGTGCGATCAACTACGCGACGCAGCTGCCGTACCAGGTGGCGTCGCTGAACATCCCGGCGATGAGCCTGGCGGCGGCGCCGGCGCCGGTCTCGACCGTGGGCTCGGGCACGCTGGTGACCTACACCCAGTCGAACATCCCGGAAGCGGTGCCGACCTCGGGTGTCTGGATCGGTGCGACGATCCTCAGCGTCGGCCAGGACCTGCCGGGCACCAGCCTGACGTTCCTGGGCATGCCGGGCTGCAACCTGCACATCACGTCGCTCGACCTGATGATCACGTTCGTTGGCGCCACCAACTCGCTGACGACGCAGTTCCAGATCCCGGCCGGCGTCGCCTACGGCACGCAGCTGTTCGCGCAGTCGGTGGCGCTGATCGCCCCGAACAGCCTGCCGAACGGCCAGAACGCCTTCGGCGCGACCGTGTCGAACGGCCTGGCCACCTTCATCAGCAACTTCTGATCGAAGCGCGACTCGATCGTCCCCGCCTGCGGGCGGGGATGGCGACGAGCCCGGGGATCCGCACGGATCACCGGGCTCGTCGCGTTTCTGGCACCAGCAGTTGTGCGCGTTCGGGCAGCAGGTCCAGCGCCAGCGGGCTGTTGCCCCCGAAGTCACCATCGACCTGGAACGGCGCCTCGCCGTCGATGCGCACGGCGCTCGTTGCACGCACGAGCAATCCGGGCCCCGGCCGCAGGCAACGCAGCAGGCCGTGCAGGCCTTGCCAGGCCCACGCCAGCCGCGAACGCTGACGGAAGCACAGCACGTGCAGCAGGCCGCTGCCGACGTCGACGGCGCGCGGCAGCATCACCACGCCGCCGTAGTTGCGCACCCGGGTCACTAGCACCGAGCTCAGTCCCTCGAGCACCTCGCCATCGGCGAACGTCGCTCGCAGCGTGAAGCGCGGCCAGTGCCACAGCGTGTGCAGGATCGGTCCGAGCCACTTGCGCTTGCCGAGGGTGCCGGTGCGCACCTGGTGCAGGCGCTGCACGACAGCGCCGTCGACGCCGGCCCCGCAGAACAGCAGGAACCGCCGCTCGCCGCAGCGCCCGATCGCGAGTTCGCGCCGGTGCCCCGCGGCGATGGCCGCCGCCGCCGCGTCCACCTGCCGCGGCAGCCCGAGCTCGAGCGCCAGCACGTTGGCGGTGCCGACCGGCAGCACGCCGAGCGGCCGCGTCGGATCCGGCATGCCGTTCAGCACCTCGT
>JBASWX010000618.1:0-1821 GCA_049276695.1 Planctomycetota bacterium | reverse complement strand
GCGCTTGCGGGCCGCGCAGCAGGCGGCCGAAGTGATGGCGCGGCCACGGGCGGCCGGAGCGCAGCTTGTGCAGCGTCGCCATCTTGCCGGCATGCGCCGCCGCCTCGACCGCCGGGCTCGCCGCCGGCGTCGCCGGCAGGCGGGATTCGCGGCGGAAATGGCGACCGGAGGTCTGGGCCATGGCAACGGTCGCGAGCAGCAGGCTGGCGAGCAGTGGGAGCAGTCGGGTCATCATGGGTTCACGGGTCGCGGATGCGGCCCCCGGAAAGCGTAGCGCGGGCCGGCGTGTCGGGGCCGCGCCCGCGCGCGGCGTTCCCGATTCGGGACGGCCATGACATCGGGCGTGGCGATCAGAACAGGATCTCCAGGCGGACGAGGCCGACCAGCACGTCGTCGACGGTGCCGACGCCGCCCGGGTTGAGGATGTACTGGACCTCGGGCTTGAGGCTGATCGCCGGCGTCAGCGCGAGCTTGTACAGCAGTTCGATCGTGGTCTCGTCGTCCGGCGTGCCGGCGTTCGGATCGTCGGCGAGGGCGCAGTGGAACACGCCCAGGCCGAGCACGTCGGCGTCGCGCGACGGCAGCGGCCCGGTCCATTCGGCGCCCAGTCCCAGCACGCTGCCGACTCCGGCGACGTCTTCGTCGGCCAGCCCGAGCAGCGCGAACACGCCGAGCCCCTGGCCGTCGTCGTCGGCAGGGTTCTCGCGCCAGCAGCGTTGTTCGAGCGAGGTCCACAGGCCGCTGGTGCCGCGCTCGGGGTTGCCGGCGAACGTGGTGAATCTCGCGGTGTGGTGGAAGCCGCCGAGCACGAGGCGTCCCGCACCCCAGCTCTCGCCGCCCGGCCACGCGTAGCCCGCCTCCGCGCAGAGGAAGTACGCATCCGACTCGTCGTCGCTGAAGAAACCCTTCGGGCCGCGCCCGCCGGTCGAGATGCCGTTGCCGAGCGCGCCGTCGTAGACGGCCACGCCGAGCGTCCAGCGTTCGTCGGGGTGCAGGAACACGTTGACCGCGGTCGCCGGATCCGGGTAGGTCGGGTAGGCGACGATGGTCGGCAGGATCGCGGGCGTCGAGTTCACGAACTCGCCGCCGATCTCGTGGAACGCGAACTCGCTGTTGAAGTCGACCTTGCCGACCTTGATCCGGAACAGGTCGGCGAGCCAGGTCTCGACCCAGACTTCGGCGATCTGGTCGGTGTTCTCGGTGGCGATGTTGGCGAAGCCCTGGAAGTCGCCGACGTCGTCGCTCGGATTGCGGCCTTCGATCTGGTAGGCGTCGACGTAGACCAACGTGCGCGGCAGGCCGGCGAGGGTCTCGAGGTCGAGGGCGACGTTGACGTCGACCAGCGACACGGCGCTGGATCGGCGACGGGTGTCACCCGACCACGGCGCAGCGAGGTCGGCCGTGTAGCCGCCGCCGAACTCGATGCCGGCGTCCTCGCAGCGCGTGCGCAGGCCGAACCAGTCGCCGGTGGCGCGGGTCCAGTCGGGGTACGGCAGGCCGCCGATCCACTCGCGCGGCTTCGGCTCCGGCGTGGTGTCGGCGGGTGCGCCCGGCTCCTGCCCGGCGAGTGCAGCGGTGAGCAGGAGAGCGGACGGGAAGGAGTGGCGGGGGCGATGCATGCGCGTCCAGGGGGAAGACGCGTTCGCATCGGTGCCATCGGGCCCGGGCCTGGATCAGGGTTTTCCCGGGGTCGACCGGCTGGCGGCCGGCGCCGCGCGTGCCGCGTTCATCCCAACAGCCGTTCGCCCAGCCACCAACAGCCGGCGACGGCGACCAGCACCGACGCCGCCGGTGCGACCAGGGCGCCGCGCGGGTGGCGCG
>JBASWX010000617.1:0-6565 GCA_049276695.1 Planctomycetota bacterium | reverse complement strand
CCTTCTGCACCAGCAGGCTGCGCTCCGGTTCGCTGCGGTCGAGGCGGCGCCCGCGCAGCCAGGTCGCGATCGCTGCGTGGTCCGCGGCCGGATCGCTGCCGAACAGCGACAGCTTGAAACCATTCTGGCCGGTCGCGCTGCCGTGGCAGTAGGCCGACGCGCACCCGTGTCGCTGCAGCAGCGGCAGCACGTCGTGGGCGAAGTCGATGGGCGGCCCGGCGGGTGGAACGCTGCCGGCGAACGTGTTCGCCGTGGCGTCGTCGTTGCCGTAGCCGAGGCTCAGCATCAACCGCCACATGTCGGCGACCTGCGCGCGCAGGCCGGTGTCCGTTCCGGCGCGGGCATCGACCGCGGCGAACACCGCGTCGAGCTCGGCGGCATCGGCACCTTTCTGGATCGCGCGGCGCAGCAGTGCGCGCAGTTCCTCGTCGTCGGGGGCCTTGCCCTCGCGCGGTTTCGCCGGCGCCGCACCTGGCCGCTGTTCGCCGGCCGGCTGCATGCGCGCATCGCGCGCGCCCTGCCGTTCCTGCCGCGTCGCTTGCGCCGCATCGACACCGTGCAGCAACAGGCCGAGCTCGATCGCCAGCGCGCGCAGTTGCTCCGGATCGCGCGGCAGTCGCGCTGCCATCGCCGCGCGCAACGCTGCTGCGTCGGCCGGCACCGGCCCGGTGACTTCCTCGACCAGCGCGCGCAGCTTCGGCAGGTCAGCGCGGCCGGTGTCGGTGAACGCGAGCGAACGCACCACCGCGCCGTCCTTGCACAGCACCAGCGTCAGCGTCGCCTTGCGATTGAGCGCGTAGCCGCCCGGTCCTTCGACGCCATCGGTGCTGACCAGGATCGGCCGCTGCAGCAGCATCGCGTCCGAGCTGCGCTTCACCGCCGCCTCCGCCTCGGTGCGGTCGGCGGCGATCCGGATCGTGTGCGTCTGCAGCCCGGTCCACGCGAACTGCACGGCGAGCCGGTCGAGGCCGCCGACCATCGGTCCGGTGTTGCGCGTCAGTTCGTGCACGAACAGCAGCACGCCCGGCCCCTTGCCGATGCGGGCCGCGGCGTCGAACTCGCTGCCGGCGAACGGACCCGAGGGGGCGTACACCGGACAGGCGGGCAGCGGCATGCCGGCGGCGGGGCCGGAGAGCAACTCGGGAGCCGGCGGGTCCTGGGCGCCCAGCGCGGTGGTGGCGGCGAACAGGCTGGCCAGGGCTGCGACCGATGAGCGGCGACGCGGGCGGAACGGCGACATGCTCCGCATGCTACCGGGCCTGGGGGGAGCCGCGGCTACTCGGGTGCGCCGAGGTACAGGAACGGTGCCCAGTGGAACGGGTCGGGGTACTTCGCGCGCAGCGCCTTCTTCGCCGCAGTGAACGCGGCGAGCTTGTTGGTCTCGCCACCCAGCAGACGGCCGTAGAAGTCGGTCATCAGCTCGCGCGTGCTGCCGTCGTCGACGGCCCACAGTGATGAGATCACCGATGGCACGCCAGCGAACAGGAAGCCGATCGGGAGTGCCTGCGGCGAATCGTCGCGGTTGGTCGGGCCGATGTTGGTGCGGCACGCCGAGAGCACGACGAGATCGCACGTCGACAGCCGTCCGCGCCAGGCGTGCAGCAGATCCCGCAGCTTGAGTAGACCGTCGTCCTCCGGGGTGACCAGTCGTGGTTGCGACAGCACCAGCATGCTGAGGCTCTGGCCCGCGTACTCCTCGGCGATCCCGTGGCAGGCGAAGTGCACGTGCTGTGCCTTGCTGGCGTGGTGGAACACGGCGGCCTCGGTCGCCTGTGCGCCCAGCAACAGCTCCGCGTCCGAGCCCTTCGCGCGGAATGCAGCCGCGATCGCCTCCGCCTCGGCGCGGGCACCTGCGAGCCGCGGCAGGCGGGCGATTCGCTCGAGGTCGTGCTTGTGCGCGAAGCGGATGACGCCGCCGGACCGGTCGAGGCTCGCCTCGAAGGCGCCACGGTCGGCGCCGGGAACCACCTGGATGCCGAGCAGTCCATGACCGACTTCGATTCGCAGCGTCGTGCCGTTCCGCCAGACGTCGACGGCGATCGGACCCGATGCGCGCCTGCGTCCCTGGACCGCAGCGTCGATCGCGGTACGCAGTTCGCGCAGCGTCGAATCGTCGACGAGGGGCTTGCCGTCGTAGCTCGTGAGCACGTCGCCTGGTTGCAGGCCGACGCGCGCGCCTTCACCATCGGCGTTCACTCCGGCGACCAGTACGCCGCGCTCGGGGTTGTCCGGCCCTTCGCTGGCGAAGCCCGGATCGCCGACCGCGAGCACTCCCAGCCGCACCGCCTCGCCCAACGGCTGCCGCTCCCTCGTCCGTAACCAGTACAGGCAACTGCCCGACGGCACGTAGGCGATGGGCGGGCCGACGTCGAGCCAGTAGATGGGCTGGCTGTCCTCCACGTCGACGACCAGCGACTCGAACGGCAATCGGTGCAAGGACCGGTGCAGGGCGATGAACACGCGCTTCTTGTTGCGGATGCGTTCCCACAGCGCGCGTGGCACCAGGCTGGCGAACAGTTCCCGCGAGCGGAGCGCGGGTGTCGTTGGCCGCGCCGGCGACTCCGGATCGCGTCCGCGCGGGTCGCTGAACGCCGTCCCGGCGATGTTGCTGATCAGCGCGGGCACGGCGGTTCCGGTCGTCGCGATCGCCGCAGGCAAAGGCAGGATCTCCAGGCCCCCGTCGGGAGCGAACACGAACAGCAGGGTCGCCTCTTCGGCGATCGTGTATTGCAGGAACAGCTCGCCGTCTCGCAGCGCCGCGCAGATCTCGGCAGTCGTGCGAACAGTTCCTACTGGAAGCACTGCGGCGAGAAGCCGCGCCATCTGATCGGACAGTCGGCGTTTGTGGTCCGCCACGTCGCTCGCCGCTGCGAGGATCGCTTTGCGGCGGACATCGGTGTCGGCGGTTCGATCGTCGCCATCCAGCTCACCCAGTGCGTGAAGCAGGCGGTCTTCTTCGAAGTGGGCTCTCGCCAGCTCCTCGCGCAGCCGCCGCACGGACTCGGCGGTCGCTTCGGCGCCGGTCCCTGGTTGGCGCAGCACCACATCCTCGACCGGATCGAACTGCTGTTGCTCGAGCAGGTCGAGCAGATCGCGGCTCCGGCTGCGTTCGGCCGCGGACACGGCAACCGCCGGGTCACTGCTGGCAGTGAGCGCCTGCAGGCGATCGAACGGGCCACCACGCTTGAGAGTGTCGAAGAACGACTGCTTCAGTTCGGGCGAGATCCGCGCGTGGCTGCGCAACCGTTCGATCATCGCGCATGCCGCCATGACCAACGGCACGGCATCGCGCGGGCGGCCGAGCGCGTGCAAGCAGAAGGCAACGTTGTTCAGACTGGTTGCCACGTCGGGGTGATCGACCGCGCCGTACAGGCGTTGCCACATCACCAGCGCCTGTTCGCTCGCCGCCAGCGCTTCGGCCGCCCGCCCTGCGGCTTGCAGGCAGAAGGCGATGTGACTCATGCTCGCGGCCACGTGGGGATGGTCGCGATCGCGGTACAGGCGCTTCTGCATCGCGAGTGCCTGCTCGCAGTACGGCAGCGCGTCGGCCGCTCGCCCGAGCGACCGCAACGCGTACGCCACGTTGTACATGCTCGCTGCCAGCAGCGGGTGGTCACGATCGCCCTGCAGGCGCTTCTGCATCGCCAGCGCCTGCTCGTGCAACGACAGTGCCTCGGCCGCTCGCCCGAGTGATTCCAGGCAAACGCCCAGGTTGTTGAGGCTCGTCGACACCTCAGGATGGTCGCGATCGCCGTACAGCTGCTTTCGCATCGCCAGTGTCTGTTCGTATCGACCCAGCGCCTCGGTGACGCGCCCAAGTGATTCCAGGCAGACCGCCTGACTGTTCAGGCTCGTCGCCACGGCCGGGTGGTCGCGATCGGCGTACAGCCGCTTCCGCATCGCCAAGGCCTGTTCGAATCGCGGTAGCGCGTCGGAGGCGCGCCCCAGCGCTTGGTGGCACCCAGCCAGGTTGTGCAGGTTCGTTGCTACGGCGGGGTGATCCAGGTCACCGTTGATGCGCCGGGCCATCGCCAGGGCGTCCTCGAAGAGGGGCAGCGCGACCGCGGCGTATCCGAGCGACTGCTGGCAGAGCGCCACGTTGGTCATGGTCGCACTCACAACAGGATGGTCGCGACCACCACACAGTCGCTGGTGCATTGCCAGGGCCTGTGCGAAGCGGGGCAGTGCCTCGGCCTCACGTCCGAGGTCCTTCAGGCAGGCGCCGACAGTGGCCAGCTGTGTCGCCACGTCAGGGTGATCCCGATCGCCGTTCAGGCGGATGTCCATCGCAAGGGCCAGTTCGCCGCGCGACAGCGCCTCGGTGGCGCGTCCGAGCTGGCGCAGACAATTGGCCAGATTCCCCAGGCTTGCCGCGACGTAGGGGTGGTCCCGATCCCTGTAGAGGCGCTGCTGCATTGCCAGCGTCTGTTCGTAGTGCGACAGCGCCTCGTTCAGGCGTCCGAGCGATTCCAGGCAGGCCGCCACGTTGTTGACGCTCGTTGCCACCTCCGGATGGTCCTGATCGCCGTTCAGTCGCTTTCTGATCGCCAGTGCTTCTTCGCACTGCTGCAGTGCTTCACCAACTCGTCCGAGCGACTCCAAGCAGGCGGCCAGGTTGCTCAGGCTCGAGGCCACGTCGGGGTGGTCGCGGGGGCCGTGCAGCCGCTTCCGCATGGCCAGCGTTTTGGTGTGCGCCGGCAGCGCTTCTGCGTCGCGCCCTAGCGATTGCAGGCAGACGGCCACGTTGTTCAGGCTCGTCGCCACGTAGCGGTGGTCGCGATCACCGTGCAGGCGCTGCCACATCGCGAGAGCCTCTTCGTGGCGCGTCAGTGCTTGTGCAGCGTGCCCGATCGCTGCCATGCAAGAGGCCACGTGGCTCAGGCTGGACGCCACATCCTCGTGGTCGCGGTCGCCGTACACACGCTTCTGCATCGCCAGGGCCTGTTCGTGGAACCCCAGCGCCTCCGTGCTCCGCCCGGTTGCTCGCAAACAGTAGGCGACGTGACCCAGTGCCAGCGCCACGGCGGGGTGGTCTCGATCGCCGTGCAAGCGCTTCTGCATCGCGAGCGCATGCTCGTGTTGCGGCAACGCTTCCGGCGCGCGCCCGAGCATCTGCAGGCAGATGGCAGCGCTGTTCAGGCTCGTCGCCACGTCGTCGTGGTCGCGGGTGCCGTGGATTCGCATCCTCAGTGCAAGCGCCGCCTGCCAGGCCGACAAAGCGGAGCGGGCGTTGCCCGAGTCCCGCAGCGAATCACCGACCACGCCAAGCTTGGCCGCAAGCCGCTCGCGGGCGGCATCGGAATCCGCTCGGTCCTGAAGCGGCAACAGCAACTCGAGCGCCACGGCCCACTCCGAGACCTCGATCTTCGCCGTTGCGGCGTTGAGGTCCGTGGCGAAGTCCTGCGCGGCAAGCGTGCCGAGGCAGAGGATGGCTCCGGCGTACCGGACGATGCGTTGCAGCATGGGACCGGCTCTTGGGTCAGCCGGATCCTACTGGTTCCCCTCGCGCGCTGGCAGCGACCGCGAACCACTTCGCCCTGATCGCGATCGTCGACCTCGCAGGTCGGCGTCGGCAGCGGGCTCGCGTGGCCACCGCGCAGAAAAGCGGGCGCCGCCCGGCTGCATCGCTGCAGCACGCGCGGCGCCCACCAGGTGACCCGCATTGCGGGCACGGGTCACGGAGTGGTGCCGGCAGACCTCTCGTTGGTCAGTTCCTGCCGGCACACCGACGGCGACGGTGAGGCCGCGCCGTTCCGGTTCGTCCCAGGTGGCAGTTCCCTGTGCCGGTGCTTCGCGGCTCGTCGCAGTCGTTCGAGGTGGCGCCATTCCGCGGCCAGCCGGCGCATGCGGCGGCGCAGCATGGCCAGCGCGCTGCTCCACCGCGTGGGGATCATCGGCGGCCGACCTCTTCGGCGCTCTTGTCCTTGCTCTTGTCCTTGTCGGCCTTGTCGTGCGTGCGGTCCCACTTGGGAACGGCGGCGCCGAAGTGCGAGTAGCAGCGCTGGCGCAACTCGGCCGACGGCGGCTCGGTCGCGGATGCGCACGACGGCGCGTCGTCGAGCTGGGCCGCGTTGGCATCGACGCGCAGCATCAGCTTGTCGCCGGCGCGCTCGCTGCGCACCAGCGCCCACGGGATCGGCAGGCACTTGTCGCCGTGGGGCACGACCGCGAACGCGAGCATCTGCTGTTCCGGCGCCAACCAGAACACGCAGGGCTTCGGCTTGTCCTTGCCGTGGCTGGCCTCGATCGCCGGCTCGGCGATCTTCGAGTTGGGTGGCGCGATGGTCGCGGCGAACAGTTCGGACGCCCAGCGCACCGGGCCCGCCGCTGCCGCCGGCTGCTTCTTGCTGGCGGGCGGCGCGAACTCGGTGAGTTCCGCCCACGTCATCGTCACCTCGGTGGTGAGCCAGCGCCGGCTGCCCGGGTCCCACTTCACCGCCTTGGCCGGCAGCACGCGTCGGGTCCGGTCGTTCTTGGCCGCATCGCCGGTCGCAGCGACGACCAGCGACACCAGGCGCCCGTCGGCGTCGAACCCGGCATCCTGGATCGCGGCGAACGCGACGTC
>JBASWX010000616.1:0-5561 GCA_049276695.1 Planctomycetota bacterium | reverse complement strand
GGCCAGGCGCTGCCGCCGGTGCGCACGTTCGCGCAGGGCCGCGACGGCACGCTTTGGCTCGCTCCGTTCGTCGGGCTGTGGCGCCTGCGCGCGGGCAACCTCGCGCCGGTGACGCCGGGCGGGGGCTTCCCGGACCCGCACACCAACCCGCGCGCGCTGCACTTCGACCGGCGCGGGCGGCTGTGGATCGGGTTGCGTTTCCACGGCATCGCGTGGACCGACGAGCCCGAGGCCGAGCGCCCACGCTTCTCGACGCTGACGACGCAGCAGGGGCTGGGCAGCGACGTGGTGTGGTCGATCGCCGAGGACGATCGCGGGCGGCTGTGGTTCGCGACCGCGCGCGGGCTCGACCGGCTCGATCCGGAGACCGGCCGCATCGACCACTGGACGTCGAACGACGGGCTCGCCGGCGACCACGTCAACCACGTGCTGCGCGCGGGCGACGGCCGCATCTGGCTCGCCACGACCGGCGGCGTCTCCCGCCTCGACCCCGACATCGTGCGCCTAGCCGAGACTCCGCCACCGGTGCTGGTTGCCGGCGTCGCGATCGGCGGCGTGCCGCTCGACCTGCCCGAACGCGGTGCCAACGAAGTCACCGGCCTGGTGCTGCCGCCGGGCGACCAGGCGCTGCGCATCGACTACACCGGCGTCGGCTTCCGGCCGCTGCGCTACCGCTACCGCCTGGAGGGCGCCGGCGCGGACTGGAGCGCCCCGACTCCCGAGACCTCGGTGCAGTTCCCGATGCTCGCACCCGGCGACTACCGCTTCGCGGTGCACGCGCTCGCCGCCGACGGCACTGCCAGTCCGGCGCCGGCCGCGGTCGCGTTCACGGTGTTGGCGCCGCTGTGGCGGCGGCCGTGGATGGTCGCGATGGTGGCCGGCCTGGTGGCCGCAGCAGGGTTCGCACTGCACCGCGCGCGCGTCCGGCGCCTGGTCGCGCTGGAACGCATCCGCGGCCAGATCGCCACCGACCTGCACGACGACGTCGGCGCCGGCTTGTCGCAGATCGCGATCGTCGCCGAGATCGGCCGGCGCGACATTCCCGCTGCCGAGCAGGCACTCGCCGATGTCGCCGAGATCGCGCGGGCGATGCGCGGTGCGATGGACGACATCGTCTGGGCCGTGGACCCGCGAGCCGACCGGCTGGTCGACCTGGTGCGCCGCGCGCGCCAGTTCGCCGGACAGCTGTTCGAGCAGGACGGCACCGCACTGCAGTTCGAGGCGCCGGACGAACGCGAACTCGAGCGCGTGACGCTGGACCCGCAGGGACGCCGCCACCTGTGGCTGTGGCTGAAGGAGGTGCTGGTCAACGCCGCGCGGTACGCGCGCGCGACCTCGGTGCGCGTCGTGATCGGGCTGCAGCGCGGCGAACTGCGCCTCGCCATCGAGGACGACGGCCGTGGCTTCGCTCCCGAAGTGCGGCACGAGGGCCAGGGGCTGCGCAGCCTGCAACGACGCGCCGGCGAACTCGGCGGGCGCTGCACGGTCGATTCCCGTCCGGGCGGCCCCACCCGCGTCTCGCTCGCGGTGCCGCTGCCGTGACCCCCCGCACGTCGATGCGGTTGCACGGCAGTGGCAAGCCGTGGTGGGATGGCGCGCGATGACCAACGAACCAGGCCGTGAACGGGCGATCCGCGTCGCGATCGTCGAGGACGACGGGCGCACCCGCGCCGGCCTCGCAGCGCTGATCGGCGGCGACCCCGCGTTCCGCGTCACGCACGCGTTCCCGGCGATGGAGCCGGCGCTGGCCGCGTTCGCGCACGACCCCGCCGACCTGCTGCTCGCCGACATCGCGCTGCCGGGCATGTCGGGGATCGAGGGCGTGCGCGCGCTGCGGGCCAGCCACCCCGAGCTGCAGATCCTGATGCTGACCGTGCACGCCGACAGCGACCACGTGTTCGCGGCGATCTGTGCCGGCGCTTCCGGCTACCTGCTCAAGGACACGCCGCCGCCGCGCCTGCTGACCGCGCTGCGCGAGCTGCACGCCGGCGGCGCGCCGATGTCACCCGAGATCGCGCGCAAGGTCGTCACGATGTTCCAGGACATCGCGCCGCCCAAGCACGCGGAACACCGCCTCTCGCCGCGCGAGCTGGACGTGGTGCGACGGCTGACCGAGGGCCACAGCTACAAGACCGCCGCCGCCGCACTGGGACTCAGCATCGACACGCTGCGTTTTCACGTGCGCAACGTCTACCGCAAGCTGCACGTGCACTCGAAGTCGGAGGCGGTGATCGCGGCGCTGCGGCGCGGCATCGTGCGCTGACCGCGCGGCGTCACTTCTTCGGCGCCGCGGGCGGCTTCGGACCGTCGCTGGCGGGGTGGCCGATCTGCTGCTCGGGGTACGGCTTCTTGTCACCGAGCGCATCGTGCGCGCTCCAGCAACCCCAGCCGATGCCGCCCTTCGCGACCCGCGCCGCGTCGAGCACGAAGTCGGCCTGGTTCGCCTGGCGGCCGGCGAGATCGAACGAACGGCCGATCGCCGGATCGTCGAGCTTGTGCACCAGCGCCTCGGCGTGCACGAAGCGGTCGCCGTACGAGTCCAGGATGCCGGTGCTGACCACCGGCTCGCTGCGGCCCGGGTTGACGATCGCGCGGGTCTGGACCTCGAGCACGCCGGGGATCGTGAAGCCGATCTCGCGGCGATCGGCCGAACGCGCGAAGCGCAGCGGCACCTTGCGCATGCCGAGCGCCTGCCCGACCAGGAAGGGCGTCTTCGAACCGAGGCCGGCGACACACGCCTCGAACCACTTGCCGAGCGCCTCGACCTGCGCGTCGCTGGCGCGGTCGCTGACGTAGACGTGCGACCAGGTGCCGCTGGCGTCCTGGCCGAAGCCGCGGCCGACGATGACCCAGTCGACGCCGTCCATCTTGACGCCGCCGAGGTGCCCCTCGTCGACGTGGATGCCTTCGGTGAAGTGGCAGCCGTGGCAGTGCGTCGGCTTCAGGTTGATCCGGCACGGACACGGCGCAGTGCAGCAGCAGCCGATGATGCGCGTGCCACGCAGCTGCCAGTCGGCCATCGCCACGGCGCGCGGCGCGCTCGCTTCGGCGGTCTGGCGGTCGGGCCCGCCGGTGCCGACGGCGGACGTGGTCTGGCAGCCGGAGAAGAGACACGGCGCGGCGAGCGCCATGACGAGGTGCAGGAGGGAGCGCATGGCCGCGGAATCTAGGAAGGGCGGCCCGCGCAACCAGCCGCACGTTCATGCGGGCATCCGCCCCGCACGCCGCGCTGTGCCGCCCCGGGTTCGCGTCAGCCAGCGGACCTCACCTGCCGTCGTCGAGTTCCGACAACCGCTTGCGCAGTTTCTCCTGCGCGGCGGCGCCGGCGTGCCGCGGATCGGCGAGCGATTGGCGCACGAGTTCGATCGCCGCCGCCTTGTCCCCCGACGCCGCGATCGCCCTTACCAGCGTCAGCCGCACCTCGACATCGGCGCCCTGCGCCCGTGCGTCGGCAGCGCGTGCGTCGATCAACGCCGCCGCGACGTCGGGTTCGGCTTGCGCCAGCAGTGCGTCGGCGTGGATCTGCAAGCCGTTGCCGGTGCGGTGGTCGACCGCCTTGGCGCGGGCTGCCGCGCGCAGCGCCAGTTCGGGAAGGCCGAGCTTCAGGGCCAGCCGCGCGACGTTGTAGTTCGGCACCAGGTCCATGGGGGCCAGCTGCGCGGCGCGCCACGAGTACTCGAACGCCTGCTGGTCGCGGCCGAGCCGGCTCAACACGTCGCCGAGGTTGGCCAGCGCGCGCACGTTGTCCGGTTCGGCTTCGATCGCGCGCCGGAACGCCGCCTCGGCGTCGTCCAGCCGCGTCAGTCGGACCAGCAGGTTGCCGAGGTTGAGCGCGGCCGCACCGTAGTCGACGCGCTGCGCCAACGCCTCTTCGAACGCTGCCACCGCCTCGTCGGTCTGGCCGGCGTCCCGCAGCGAAAGGCCGAGCGCGTTCCAGACGTTGGCCCGCATGGGCGCCACCTCGGCGGCGAGCCGCAGCACCTGCACCGACTCGGCGGACTGCCTCTGCTTGCGCAGCACGATCCCCAGGTTGGTCAGCGCCGTCGGGTCGCGCGGCGCCACCATGAGCGCCCGGCGTCCGGCGTCGATCGCTTCGACCAGCAGGCCCTTCTGCTCGAGCGCGACCGCGCGCTGGACCAGCGAGTCGCGCGTTGGCCCGCCTGGCCGCCGTTCCTCCTCGTCGACCAGGGCCAGCGCCGCATCGGGGTCGAAGGTCGACAGGCCGCGAGCGCGCGCGTGCAGGCCAGCGATGCTGTCCGGGAAGTGCGCCGCGAGCGCGCGCACCGAGACCAGGATCTCGTCGCGGTCGTCGAGGAAGCGGGCAGCGTTCGCCAGCGTCAGCAGATGGTTGAGCCGCGGCCGTTTCGCCAACAGCGTGGCCGCGCGCGCCAGTTCCAACGCCCGGGCCAACAGCGGCCTCGTGCGGGCGCCGCGCCGGGCCGCGCCCTCCAGCAGGATCTGCGCGCGGACGGCGGCCTCGAACGCATCGGCCGGCTCGCCGGCAACGAGCCCCGGATCGAACTGCGGCCGCTCGATCGCGGCGAGTACGAGCGCAACCACCGGCCCCTCGAAGCCGGCCAAGGCGGCGCGGGCGCCAACGACGTCGGCGGCCCGCTGGTGCAACTGCGCCCGCAGCACGGCCACCTCGAGGTCCGGAGGCTCCGCCAGGGTGGCCAGCAACCGCAGACCCTCCCGCGTGTCGCCCTCGAACAGCAACGACAGCGCCCCGGACAGCGTTTCCTCGCGGCGCTGCTCGGCCTCGAGCTGGGCCGCGGCGGCGATGCGCGGCGCGTTCGCCCACAGGTAGCCGCCGATGCCCGCCAGCACCGGCACGCCGACCAACAGCACCGCCGCGGCGAACGCGCGCCACGGCTCGCGCATCGCCCACCGCCGCAGCCGTTCGCCGGTGCCGGGCAGACGCGCCGACACGGCCTCGCCGCGTTCGAGCGCACGCAGGTCGCGCAGCATCGCCTCGGCGGACGCGTAGCGGCGCGCCGGCTCCTTCGCCAACGTCAGCGCGACGACGGCGGCCAGGTCGTCGCCGATGCCGGGGCGGCCACGCAGCGATGGCGGTTCGGCGGTCAGGATGCGGTGCATGGTCGCCTCCTGCGTAGGTGCCGCGAACGGGTGCTCCCCGGCCAGCAGTTCGTGCAGGATCACGCCGAGCGACCAGACGTCGCTGCGTGCGTCGACGCGCTGACCGCGCACCTGTTCGGGCGAGGCGTAGTGCAGCGTGCCGACGAAGCTGCCGTCGCGCGTCAGCGACGGCAGCGCCTCGTCGCGGGCGACGCCGAAGTCGGCCAGCAGCGCGGTGCCATCGCCGCGCACCAGCACGTTGCCGGGCTTCACGTCGCGGTGCACGACGCCCTGGGCGTGGGCGTGCGCGAGCGCGTCGGCGAGCTGCGCACACAACGCGATGGCCGCCGCGGGCGTCTGGAAGCGATTGGCGACCTGGTGCAACGGTGCGCCGTCGACGAACTGCATCGCGAACCAGTGTTCGCCGCCGTCTTCGCCGAAGCCCAGGACCTCGACGATGTTCGCATGGCGCAGGCGGCCGGCGG
>JBASWX010000615.1:0-11037 GCA_049276695.1 Planctomycetota bacterium | reverse complement strand
ACTCACGCGCGCGCGAGCAACACGACGCTGCCGACCGCGAACCAGAGTGCGCACAGCGCGACGCCGGCGACGGCGGGGCCGTTCGCCTTGCCGGACCGCGACAGCGCGATGGTGCCGAGCAGCAGGCCGGCGAGGTCGGTCGCAGCGAACAGACCTGCGACGCAGCCGATGGCACCGAACACCGAGGCACCTTCGTCGCCGGCACTCTCGATGCCGCGGCCGAGCGACTCGCGGGTCATGCCCTGGACGACGAACCACAGCAGCACGGCGCCGACCGTGGTGACGACGCCGCACACCATCGCCGCATTGCCGAGGCCGCTGGCCGGCGGAGGTGCTGGCGGCGGCGTCCCGGTCGTCGGTGCGGTCACCATGCGGGCGCGCACGCTACGTCCGCGCCACGGCGGACGCGAGCCTGAGCCACCGTCGGCTACTTCAGCAGCGCCAGCCCCGACTTCGCCAGGGCCGCGACGTACGGTTCATCGTCGCGCGCCGCCGCCTGGAGAGCTTCGAAGGCGGCGGCCGGTCGCGTCGCGAGCGTGCTCAGCACCTTGCCGAGGGCGAACGCGGCGTAGCCGCGGCCGGTGAACTCGTGGTCGGCTACGGCAGCCTGCAGCGGCAGCACGGCTGTTTCCCCGAGCGCGGCGAGCGCCTCGACGACGCGGTTGTTGGCGACGCGATGTTCGTTGCCATCGCGCAGCGAAGCGACCAGGGCGAACGCACCTTTGGGCAACCCTGGCTGCCTGGTCGGTTCCGCGGGGGCCGAGTTGCCATCGTCGCCGGCCGGGCGTGTGGCTGCGGATTCCACGGCAGCCAACGCGGCGCTCGCCGCCGCCGCCAGGTCACCGGCCTCGCGGGTGAGCGGCACCAACGCGCGCCGGAACCATCCGCGCTGCTCCTGGTCGATCGACGGATGCGCCGTGACCAGCTGGCCGATCGCGGTCACCGCGGCGAGGCGACCGCGGAAGTTCTCGTTGCCGGCGGCGACCATCAGCGGCTGGGCTGCCGCAGCACCTGCGGCCACGATGCGGTCGACGAGCGTTGCCGTCACGGCGGAATCGCTGGCGGCCGACAGCCGCGCGACGAGGCTGTCGGGCGCGTCGACGGGATCGACCTGCGGTGGAGCGCTGCGCGCCAGTTCGACGGGAGCCTCGGCCACCGCGGCCTGCTGCGCGGCTTCGAGGTCGAACTCGTTCGCCAGCAGCTTGCCGCGCCGGCGCTGGTAGATGCGCTGGGCGGCGCGCACGCCGCCGTCGAGGGCGCCCGGGCCGACGGGGCCGACCTTGGGCTGGAAGTCGCCCAGTTCGCCGTTCGGATACGGGAACGCCTCGGCGCCAGCGGCGAGTCGTGCGCGCTGCGCCATGCGGTCGTCGGGCCGTTGCTCGAGGATCCAGCACCAGTGCGCCTTCGCCTGGTCGCGGTCGCCGAGGAACCAGCAAGCGCGCCCGGCTTCGTAGTGCAACTCGGCGAGCCGCGGCGAGGCCGCTGCCCCGGCGATCGCCGATTGCAGGGTCACGCGCGCGCTGGCGGGGCGCCGTTCGGCCAGCAGCCGCAGGCCGTGTTCGATCACGAGGTCGGTGGCGAGGGTTCCGGCTTCGGCGCTCGCGCGTGCAGCTGCGAGCGCTTCGGCATGGGCCGGCCAGTCGCCATCGGCGCGCGCGATGCGCAGCAGCCCGCAGTGGGCGGCGGCGCGCTGCTCGGCGTCGCCGACACCGAGCAGGCGCTGCCAGGCCCGCTTCGCCTCGGGGTAGCGGGCGATGCGTTCGCAGCCGCGGGCCACTGCAAGCGCTGCGTCTGCCGTCAGCGCGGTCGCGGCCGTCGTCAGCATCGCCGCCTCGTCGGCAGTCGGCTTGTCGTACTCCGGGTAGCGCCGCAGCAGTGCGCGGAGCCACGCGAACACCTCGGCGGTGCCGTCGTAGATGGCCGTCTGGCCGAGCATGTTGCCATCGGGCGCGAACGCCGCGAAGTAGGCCCAGCGGTTGGGCACCTTGCCGAGCACGAAGTCCTTCGCGTCGTCGTCGTGTCCTTCGCCCGGTCCGCCGGTGTTGAAGAAGAACGGCACGAAGCGGTGGTTGAGCAGATCGATGACGCGCGTTTCGGAGAAGGGACCCCCTCTCATCGGTTCGGCGCCGGGTCACCAGACGCCCTTGGTCGCGCAGCGCGCGCCCTCGGTGTCGACGCCGAACGAGATGCCCTTGATGACGAGCATGCGCTGCTCCCGGTTGGCGCGGGCGAGGGCCTGGCGGAAGTCGCCCGGCAGCACCCACTGGATCGTGTTGCGATCACACGGTGGTGGCGTCGTGTCCTGGCTCGCGAGGTTGGTGGCGGCCAGCAGGGTCCATGCAGCAGTGGTGTTGAACTTCGGCATTTGGCGTCGCTCCGTCGCTGCTCCGTTGCAGCGTGCGCGCCATCGTGCTGCGACTACCGAGGTAGTCAAGCGGCTGCCCACTGGTCGCGCCGATCGCGGCGCCGTGCCACGTAGTTCTTCCTGACGCGCGCCGTCATCGCACGCCGTCGCCGCAGCCGCAGGACGCGGGAACGGATCGCCGCCCCCGGGCTTCAACGCGGCGCGATCCGCCGGTCGACGAGCTGCGGCGGCGCCAAGGGTGTCCGCTGGCACGGCGCGCCATACCGCGATCGAATGCGGCGATGAGCTTCCCGCGTCTGCTCGGTGCCGCGGCGTGCTGCGTCGGATTCGCTGCCGCGCAGGCCCCCACCCTCGACTATCCGGCGCTGCTGTCCCGCCTCACCGATGCCAACTGGCTGTGGCAGCCGCCGGTGCCCGGCGAGAAGTGCGTGCAGTGGAGCAGCTACGACCGGGCCTCGCACAAGGGACCCGCGGATCACGGGGCGTGGTACGCGAACAACGACCGCGGCCAGCACCTGCGCGTCGAGGAGAAGGGCGGCACGAAGGAGTTCGTGATGGTCGACGCGAAGGGCCCCGGCTGCGTCGCCCGCATCTGGTCGGCGAACCCGTCGGGCACGCTGCACTTCGACGTCGACGGCGCGCGGGTGTGGAGCGTCGACTTCGCGGCGCTGTGCAGCGGCAAGGTCGAAGGCGTGCCGGAGCCGCTCGCTGGCATGCGTTCGCGTGGCGGCAACTGCTACCTGCCGATCCCGTTCGCGAAGTCGCTGGTCGTCGCGTGTACCGCCGGCGACTGCTACTACGCGTTCGATGTGGTGCAGTTCGCGACCGGCCGAGGCGTCACCCCGTTCCAGCCGCGGGTGCTGCAGGAACAGGCGGGCGCCGTGCAGCGGCTGTGTTCGGCGTTCCCCTGCGCGCAGCCGCCGTTCGCCACGCAGCTGCTGATGCCGGCGCGCCAGCGCCTGGTTCCGCCCGCGTCGCTGGTGCGCGAACTGCGCATCGGGCTGCCGCTGGACCTGAAGCCCACGGAACGACTCGAAGTGCTGCAGCAGAGCCTGCTCGTGGTGCAGTGCGGTGACGACGAGACCGTACGCGTGCCGCTGGCCGACTTCTTCGCGGCCGGCTCGACGTGGCTGCCGCATGGCGGCCGCTTCCTCGCCATCGCAGGGACCACCGCCTGGTGCGCGTTCCCGATGCCGATGCCGCGCGGCGGCCGGATCGAGATCGTCGGCGAACCCGACCACGGCGAAATCGGACCGCAGATCCTGGCGGTCGTCACGGAACCGCTGCATGAACGCGAGCCGCTGCTCTTCCGCGCCAGCTACCACGTCGTCAAGGGCACGAAGACCCGTCCCTTCAGCGACCACCTGGTGCTCGACGCCAGAGGCGTGGGCCGCTTCGTCGGCTGCTCGCTACTGATCCGCAACCCGTCGCGCGTGTGGTGGGGCGAAGGCGACGAGAAGTTCACCGTCGACGGCGGAGCATTCCCGTCGTGGTTCGGCACCGGCACCGAGGACTACTTCGGCTACGCGTGGTGCGACCCGACGCCGTTCCAGTCGCCGTTCCACGCGCAGGTCGAGTGCCAGGGGCCGATGAACTTCGGCATCACGCAGCTGCACCGCACGCACCTGCTCGACTCGGTGCCGTTCCAGCAGTCGTTCCGCTTCGAGCTCGAACGCTGGCACTGGGTCGAGGACATCGCGATGGACTACGCGACGGTCGCCTACTGGTACGGAGCCGCCGGCGCGACCTCGGGGCTGCCGCCGGTGCCACCCGCCGCCGAGCGCGCGATCGAACGGCCGGCGTCGCCGCCGGTGTTCGTCGCCGAGGGCGCCCTCGAAGGCGAGGAACTGCGCATCGTCGCGTGTCCGAGCGGCACACACGAAGTGCAGGACATGTGGTTCGTCGAGAACACCTTCAGCAAGGACCGCCAGGTGTGGTGGCGCGACGGCAAGGTCGGCGACGCGTTCGTGCTCGCCGTGCCGGTGCCGGCCGCCGGCAAGTACAAGGTCACCGCCGCGTTCTGCCAGGCCGACGACTACGGCACCTTCCAGGTCGCGCTCGGCGGCCAGGCGCTGGGTGCGCCGATCGACCTGTTCGCCGAACGCGTGCGCAGCAGCGGCCCGCGCGACCTCGGCATCGTCGAGCTGCCGGCCGGCGACGCCGAGCTGCGCTTCCAGCTCACCGGCCGGAACGAGAAAGCGAAGCCGCGCTTCATGCTCGGCTTCGACTACGTACGCTTGCAGCGACAGCCGTAGCAGCGAGCCGACTGCGCACATCGGCCCAGTGGACTCGCAGCTCACCTGCCGCGAAGGAAGGTTCCATGAGTCAGCACCAGAGCGGTCCCTCCCCGGATCTGGCGCCCGCCGCGACCGGCGACGGCGTGACCCGGCGCGGCATCTCGGTCGCGGGCGCGGCGATGGCGGCCGGTCTCGCTGCGGGCTACGGCACGTTCGCGTGGATGGCGGGGCGCTTCCTGCTGCCGGCGCAGGAGGCGGCGAAGGGCTGGCTGTTCGTCGCGCGGCTCGGCGACCTCGAACCCGGCCAGAGCCTGCGCTACCGCACGCCAGCCGGGGCCCTGGTCAACATCACGCGGCGCGGTGCGGGTGCTGCCGCCGAGGACTTCATCGCGCTGTCGAGCACGTGCCCCCACCTCGGCTGCCAGGTGCACTGGCAGCAGGAACACAACCGCTACTTCTGCCCGTGCCACAACGGCGTGTTCGATCCGACCGGCAAGGCGACCGGCGGCCCGCCCGGCGACGCCGGCCAGAGCCTGAAGGCGTTCGCGCTGCGCGTCGAGGCCGGGCTGCTGTACATCGAGGTGCCGCTGGCGACGCTCGCGGGCGGTGAGGCGCGCGGCGAGGTCGTGCCACTGCACGACGGTCCGGAGGGCCCCGGCCACGACCCGTGCCTGCAGCCGCGGTGCTGCGGTCGCGAACCCGGTTTCCCGGCGTGACCCACGGAGCCTCGCGATGACGGCGATCGGCAGGTGGCTGCAGGAACGCATCCCGGTGCGCGGCGACCAGCTGCGCGAGCTCACCAACGAGCCGGTGCCGAACCACCTGAAGCGCTGGTGGTTCTGCCTCGGCGGCACCCCGATGTACCTGTTCGTGGTGCAGATCGTGACCGGCATCCTGCTGGCCTTCTACTACGAGGCCACGCCGGCGCGCGCCTACGAGTCGGTGCGCTACATCACCGACGAGGCGGCGTTCGGCTGGTACATCCGCTCGGTGCACAAGTGGGGTGCGACGCTGATGGTTGCCGCGGTGATCCTGCACCAGATGCGCGTCTACTTCACCGGCGCGTACCGCAAGCCGCGCGAGCTGAACTGGATGGTCGGCATGTGCCTCCTGGTGTGCACGCTGACCGTCGGCTTCACCGGCTACAGCCTGGTCTACGAGCAGCTCAGCTTCTGGGGCGCCACGGTCGGCGCCAACATCGCCGACCTGGTGCCCGGGGTCGGCGGCGTGATGAAGGACATGCTGCTCGGCGGCGACACCTACAACGCCCGCACGCTGTCGCGCTTCTACGTGCTGCACGCGGCGGTGCTGCCGGTCACGATGATCCTGCTGCTGTTCGTGCACATCACGCTGATCCGGCTGCAGGGCATCACCGAGATGAAGTTCGGCGACGAGAAGCCGGACGCGCCGCGGTTCTTCAACTTCTTCCCCGACCACCTGTGCACCGAGCTGATCCTCGGGCTGGTGCTGATGATCCTGCTCAGTGCGCTGGCGACCGTGCTGCCGGCGACGATGGGTCCGCCCGCGGATCCGAACACCACGCCGGAGGTGATCAAGCCGGAGTGGTTCTTCTACGTCACGTTCCGCTGGCTGAAGCTGTTCACCGGCACGGTCGCGGTGCTGAGCATGGGCTTCGTCGTGTTCGCGATGTTCCTGTGGCCGCTGATCGACGCCTGGGTCCGGCGCCGCTGGCCCGGTTCCGAGTTCAGCGTCTGGTTCGGCATCCTGTCGGTGCTGGTGATCCTCGCCCTGACCGTCTGGGAGGGCGCCGTCGCGCACTGATGCCGGTGCGCACCGCCCTCACCCGACTCTCCCCCTCGTCCGCCCGCCTGTCGCCATGAGCCTCAAGTTCAAGCAGTTCGTCATCGCGGTGCTCGGCATCCTGTTCCTCTGCTCGCTGATCTACGTGCAGCGCATGGAGGTGCTGCGCAAGGAGCACGAGAGCGCCGGCAAGCAGGCGCCGGTGGTGGTGCCGGCGTCGAGCCAGCGCTGCGTCGACTGCCACGCGCAGGGCAATCCCGGCATCGTCGAGCAGTGGAAGGGCAGCACGCACGCGCACAAGGGTGTCGGTTGCGTCGAGTGCCACCAGGCGCAGCAGGGCGACGCCGACGCGTTCCTGCACGAAGGTGCGTTGATCGCCGCGGTGGTGACGCCGCGCGACTGCGGCCGCTGCCACGAGCAGGTGCAGCAGGAGTTCGCGAAGAGCCACCACGCGCGCGGCGGTGAGATCCTGCACTCGCTCGACAACTTCCTGGCCGAGAACGTCGAAGGCATGCGCGGCCGCTTCAACCCGCACTCGCCGACGCCCGGCCGGCCCGACATCCAGGACGTCAACGGCATGGCGTCGGCATCGCTCGGGTGCAAGCAGTGCCACGGTTCGCTGGTCGCGCTGAAGGCGACCGACGGGACCGCGATCACGTTCCAGGACCTGAAGCCCGGCCCCGACGGCAAGCCGACCGACCTCGCCGCCTACGGCCGCATCGCCAAGGATGCGAACGGCAAGCCGCTGTTCGACCACCAGACCTGGCCCAACACCGGCATCGGCCGGCTCAACCTGGACGGGTCGAAGGGCTCGTGCAGCGCCTGCCACAGCCGCCACGACTTCTCGCCGCGGCGCGCGCGCCAGCCCGAGAACTGCGGCAAGTGCCACCTCGGCCCCGACCATCCGCAGAAGGAGATCTACGAGGAGAGCAAGCACGGCGTCGCGTTCCGCGACCTCAAGGACCACATGAACCTCGACGGCGCCAAGTGGGTGCTCGGCGAGGACTACACGCAGGCGCCGACCTGTGCGACCTGCCACATGAGCGGGCACAGCAAGAACGGCGGGCGCATCACGCACGACGTCGGCGAACGGCTGTCGTGGACCAACCGCCCGCCGATCAGCCTCGTGCTCGACACCGACATCAACGGCAAGGTCGTCACCGCGAGCGATCCCGCCGAACGGCAGCAGCAGGTCGTGGTGTCGGCGCAGCAGAAGCGCGAGCGCATGCAGCAGGTGTGCGCCAACTGCCACACCCAGGACTACATCGCCTCGTTCTACAAGCAGTACGACGACCTGGTCGTGCTGTACAACGAGAAGTTCGCCAAGCCCGGCAAGGCGATCGTCGACGCACTGAAGGCGCAGGACCTGCTGACGAAGCCCGACTTCGACGAGGAGATCGAGTGGACGTGGTACTACCTGTGGCACCACGAAGGCCGGCGCGCGCGCCACGGGGCATCGATGATGGCGCCCGACTACACGCACTGGCACGGCATGTTCGAGGTCGCCGAACGCTTCTACCAGGAGCTGATCCCGCAGGCGAAGGAACTGGTCGCGCACGCGCGCGAGGCCGGCAAGACCGGTCCCGCCGATGCGGTGCAGAAGGTGATCGACGACATCCTGGCCCGGCCCGAGCACCAGTGGCTCGGCAAGAAGTGAGGAGGCAACGATGCACCACGACCACGCGAACGGTTGCGACCGCCGCGGCTTCCTCGGCGCACTCGGCGTCGCCGCGTTCAGCGCGCGCGACCGCGACGAAGCGACGAAGCTCGGCGCGATCCAGGATCCGGTCGCGCACGCGGACCTGACCTGGGACAAGGCGCCGTGCCGCTACTGCGGCACCGGCTGCGGCGTCGAGGTCGGGGTCAAGGGCGGCAAGGTGATGGCGGTGCGCGGCGACGCCGCGAGCCCGGTCAACAAGGGGCTGTTGTGCGTGAAGGGCTACCACCTGCCGGCGATGCTGTACGGCCAGGACCGGCTGCTGTTCCCGCAGCTGCGCAAGGACGGCAAGCTGGTGCGCATCTCGTGGGACGAGGCGATCGCGCTGGTCGCCGAGAAGTTCGGCACCGCGTTGCAGGACCAGGGACCCGCCGGCGTCGCGATGTACGGCTCCGGCCAGTGGACCGTGTTCGACGGCTACGCGGCGCTGAAGTGGGTGAAGGGCGGCCTGCGCAGCAACAACATCGAGCCGAACGCACGGCTGTGCATGGCCAGCGCGGTGGCGGGCTTCATGACGCAGTTCCAGAGCGACGAGCCGATGGGCTGCTACGAGGACCTCGACGCCGGCCAGGACTTCGTGCTGTGGGGCGCGAACATGGCCGAGATGCACCCGGTGCTGTTCTCGCGCATCCTGGACAACAAGCGCCGCAACCCGGGGGTGCGGCTCGTCGACATCACGACCCGCCCCTCGCCGACCAGCGAGTACGCGGACGTCACGGTGCTGATCCAGCCCGGCAGCGATCTCGCGCTCGCGAACGGCCTGCTGCACCTGCTGGTGAGCAAGGGCAAGGTCGACCGGGCGTTCGTCGCCGAGAACACCGTGCTCAAGCGTGGCATCGAGAAGCTCGAGGAGATCGGCTACGGGTGCTTCGGCGAGCAGGCGAACAAGTACACGTTCGCCGACAAGGCGAGCGACGCGAGCTGGGACGACTTCGTGCGGTTCCTCGCCGAGTACACGCCAGCCCACGTCAGCAAGCTGACCGGCGTGCCGGCGCCGCAGATCGAGGCGCTGGCGGAGCTGTACGGGGACCCGTCGCGCCGCACCGTGAGCCTGTGGTGCATGGGCGTGAACCAGCACACCCGCGGCACCTGGATGAACAACCTGATCACCGACCTGCACCTCTTGACCGGCAAGATCTCGCGGCCGGGCGACGGGCCGTTCTCGCTGACCGGGCAGCCGTCGGCGTGCGGCACCGCGCGCGAAGTCGGCACGTTCAGCCACCGGCTGCCCGCCGACATGGTGGTGAGCAACCCCGAACACCGGGCCGAGGCCGAGAAGATCTGGGGCCTGCCCGCGGGCACGATTCCCGAGCAGCCCGGCCACCACGCGGTCGACATGTTCCGGGCGTTCGCGCGCGGCGACGTCCGCGTGCTGTGGATCCAGACCACCAACCCGTGGGTCACGATCCCGAACCTGCACCGCATCGACCGCAAGCCGGGCGACGGCCGCTTCCTGGTCGTCAGCGACATCTACCCGACGCCCACCACCGACGCCGCCGACCTGATCCTGCCGTCGGCGGCATGGGTCGAACGCGAAGGCGTGTTCGGCAACAGCGAGCGCCGCACCCAGCACTGGCGCAAGATGGTCGACGCGCCGGGCGAGGCAAGGGAGGACGCGTGGCAGGTGATCGAGGTCGCGAAGAAGATGGGCATGGGCCACCTGTTCCCGTGGCCCGGCGACTGGCACGAGCCGATGTTCGAGGAGTACCGGCGCTTCGGCGCCGGCCACGGCAAGGACCTGGCGAGCCTCGCGCAGCTGAAGACCACGCGCGGCATGCTGTGGCCGGTCGTCAACGGCAAGGAGACGCGCTGGCGCTACGCCGCCGGCCACGACCCGTACGTCAAGAAGGCGAAGGGCGTGCACTTCTACAAAGCCAAGGGCTACGGCGAGAAGGCGGCGATCTGGTTGCGGCCGTGGCACCCGCCGGCCGAGGTGCCCGACGCCGAGTTCCCGTTCTGGCTGTGCACCGGCCGCGTGCTCGAGCACTGGCACTCGGGCTCGATGACGCGCCGCGTCAAGCAGCTGCACCAGGCGGTGCCGAACGCCTACGTCGAACTCAACCGCGCCGACGCCAGCCGGCTCGGCATCCAGACCGGCGACCGCGTGCGCGTCACCTCGCGCCGCGGCACGCTCGAACTGCCCGCGGTGATCGACGGCCGCGGCAAGCCGGTCGCGGGCCAGGTGTTCGTGCCGTTCTTCGACGAGACGCTGCTGATCAACCGCGTCACGCTCGACGCGATGTGCAATCTCAGCAAGCAGCCCGACTACAAGAAGTGCGCAGTCAAGGTGGAGCGCGCATGAAGCCGGCGCGCGGTGCCACTCTCGCCGTCGCCGCGCTGTTCGCGGTCGCGCTGCCGTTGGCGGCGTGCGGCGGTTCGCAGGACCCGCAGGCACCCTCCGTCGCGGTGCCGGGCCGGCCCGACGCGCTGAAGACCTCGGCAGTGCTGCGCGCCGAACGCCGCCTCTACGACGGCGCACCGCCGGTGATCCCCCATCAGGACTTCGGGGCAGCGTGTCTGGGCTGCCACGGCCCCGCCGGCCTCGCGGTGCCGGGCACCGGCTTCGCGCCGCCGGCTCCGCACGCCGACATGACGCCGCCATCGGCGATGAGCCGCTGCGTGCAATGCCACGTCAGCAAGCAGACCGACGCCCTGTTCGCCGCCAATCACTTCGCCGGGCTGCGCCAGGACCTGCGCGCCGGCAAGCGCCTGCACGACCTGGCGCCACCGGTGATCCCGCACCAGGTGCTGCTGCGCGAGAACTGCCAGGCCTGCCACACCGGCCCGGCCGCGCGCGAGGAGATCCGCTGCCCGCACCCGGAACGCGAACGCTGCGTGCAGTGCCACGTCGAGCAGCGCACCGTCGCCGCGTTCGCCCGCTGAGCGCGACGGAAGTCCCGATCCGGGTCGCGGCCGCCGATCGCGGCGGCGCCAGGGTCATGGTTCGTACGCAGCGG
>JBASWX010000614.1:0-1742 GCA_049276695.1 Planctomycetota bacterium | reverse complement strand
GGCACGTGCCGATCGGCACGTCGGCGCGCAGGTGCAGGCCCATCGCCGAGTCCAGCAGCTCGCGGAACGCGGCGACCGGTTCGCGCCCGCCGATCCACCGTTCGCGGCACGCTTCGGGATCGGGGTTCCAGAAGCTGACAGCGCGCAGTTCGCGATCGCCCGGCGCCAGCGTCGCGTGCGTGCCAGCCGGCAGCGATCGCAGCCGCCGGAACGACGTCTCCGGTCCGTCGTCGAGCGCTCCCGCCGGCAGGAAGTAGTGCAGGTAGGGCAGGTTGACCTCGCGCTCCTCGGGGAACGCCGCCAGCAACGCCTTCAGCTCCGACGCGAACGCGAACACGTCGTCGCGCAGCAGGTAGTAGAGCGGCTTGATGCCGAAGCGGTCGCGACTCACGCAAAGGCGCCGTTCGCGCCGATCCCAGATCGCGCACGCCCACATGCCGAGGCAGCGCTCGAAGCACGCGGTGCCCCAGCGCGCGAACGCCTTCAGCAGCACCTCGGTGTCGCTGCCGGAGCGGAAGCGGACGCCGCCCTGTTCGAGTTCGGCGCGCAGCTCGAGGTAGTTGTAGATCTCGCCGTTGAGGATCAGTGCGTAACGACCCTCGTCGTCCAGCATCGGCTGGTGACCCGAGCTGCTGAGGTCGATGATCGACAGCCGGCGATGACCGAGCGCCACCGGTCCATCGCAGTGCATGCCCTCGTCGTCGGGTCCGCGATGCGCAATCGCGTCGAGCATCGGCACCAGTTCGTCGCCGGTGGCGCGCCGCGCGTGATCACTCCACAGGATGCCGGCGATGCCGCACATGTCAGCGCCCCTTGCGCCGTGCTGCGCCGCCGGCGCGCGCGATCGAGCGCAGCGCGTCCTGCAACTTGTGCACCTCGTAGCTCCACCGGCACGCTGGCCCGATCGCGCCGGCGCGCTCGAGGAACGGTGCGTGGTCGGCGGCGCAGAAGCGTTCGATCGCCGCGGCGATCGCAGCGGCATCGTCCATCGGCGCGACCATGCCGACGCCCTGCTCGACGACCAGGTGGCGATTGGCCGGCGTGTCGGCGGCCAGGATCGGGAGCTCGGCGGCGAGCGCGGTGAACAGGGCCTGGTGTGACAGGCCGCCATCATCACCCGGGCCCTCGCCGAGGACGATCGCGCCATCGCAGGCCGCAGCGATCGCTGCCCGCTCCGTTGCGGGGACCGGATCGGTCACGAAGACGCGGCCGCCGAGCAGTCCGCCCGCAGCAGCGTCCGTGCGGACACGGTGCGCGGCCGCGGCGGTTGCCGACAACACCACGACGCCGACGTCGTCGGCTGCGCGACGTGCCAGCGCGGCCAGGAGCGCGCCGCAGTCGCCCCGGCCGCCGGGTCCGAGCACGACAGCGAGCAGGCGCGACGCCAACGGCAACCCGTGCTGCTGGCGCAGCTGCTGGCGGTCGCCCGCGATTGCGGGCGGCAAGTCCGGAAAGTCGTGCACCACGAATGGACTCACGCCCGCACACCGCTGTCGCAGCCGCGCGGCTTCGGCCTCGTCGCAAACGACGATGGCGGCGGTCCGAGCCAGCAACGCGCATTCCAGTTCGTTCGCGAGATCGTCGCGCTCGGAGTCCTGGTACGGGCTGGCGTCGTACAAGGCCGCAGTCCCGCGCGCACCAACCAGCACTGCGGCAGCGAGCGCATCCGCGTCGCCAGCAACCAGGACATCGGCACGGGCGGCGTCCGCCGCCCTGGCCAGCGGCAGCGTGCCCGGCAAGCG
>JBASWX010000613.1:0-1720 GCA_049276695.1 Planctomycetota bacterium | reverse complement strand
GGCTCGCCGAGGGCCGGCTGCACGTGGTGTTCGGCTGCGGCGGCGACCGCGACCGCAGCAAGCGCGCGCCGATGACCGCGGCGGTGGGCCGGCACGCGCAGTTCGCGTGGCTGACCAGCGACAATCCGCGCAGCGAAGATCCCGAACGCATCCTCGACGACATGGCGCCGGGGCTGACCGGAGCCGCCGCGCAGGCGTTCCGGATCGTCGATCGCGCCGAGGCGATCCGCGCCGCGATCCGCGCCGCCGAGCCTGGCGACACGGTGTTGATCGCCGGCAAGGGCCACGAGACCTACCAGATCTTCAAAGACAGCGTGGTGCCGTTCGACGACCGGCAGGAGGCCGCCCGCGCGCTGGCGGCGAGGGAGGCCGGATGGTTGCACCGATGACCCGGACCGACGACGAAGCGGCGGCAGCAGGCGCGGGGGTGCGGCGGCGCGCCGCTCGCGGCTCGTGGCTGACGGCCGCTGCGGTCGCCAAGGTGACCGGCGGCGAAGTGCTGCAGCGCGGCAGCGCCGCCGCCGGCGTAGCCACGGATACCCGGAGCGACTGCGCCGGTCGGTTGTTCGTCGCGCTGAAGGGGCCGAACCACGATGCGCACGCGTTCCTCGGGCCCGCAGTGCAGGCCGGCGCGGTGGGGCTCCTGGTCGATCGATCGCTGCCGGAACTGCCGGCAGGCGATCGCCTGCGTGGCTCGGCCCCGCCCTTCGTGGTGCGCGTCAGCGACACCGGCCGGGCGCTGCTCGACCTGGCGGCCGAACACCGCCGTCGGCACCGCGCCCGCGTCGTCGGCATCACCGGCTCGTGCGGCAAGACCTCGACCAAGGAATGGCTCGGCGCGGTGCTCGCTGCGGCGATGCCGACGGTGCGCTCGCCCGGGTCGTTCAACAACCAGGTCGGCGTGCCGCTGACGCTGTTCGCGATCGAGCCGGACACCCGCGCCGCGGTCGTCGAGATCGGCACCAACGCGCCGGGCGAGATCGCGCAACTGGCTGCAGTCGCGCGGCCGGACGTCGGCATCGTGACCTGCGTGGCGGCCGCGCACCTGGAAGGCCTCGGTTCGCTCGAGGGCGTCGCGCGCGAGAAGGCGGCGCTGCCCCAAGCACTGCCCGCCGGCGGCCTGTGCATCCTGAACGGCGACGACGCCGCGTGCCGGGCGATGGCGTCGATCACCAAGGCCGAGGTGCAGTTCACCAGCTGCAGCCGCGAAGCCGACTGGTTCGCGACCGACGTGCGCTTCCACGCGCTCGGCACCACGTTCCTGCTGCAGGGCACCCGCCCGGTCACGCTCGGCCGGTTGGGCACCCACAACGTCTACAACGCGCTGGCGGTGATCGCGGCGGCGAGCCGGCTCGGCGTCGCCGAAGAGGACATCCTGCAGGCATTGGCGGCGGTGCCGTCGAGCCCGCGCCGGCTCGAGCCCAAGTGCGTCGCGGGCATCACGGTGTTCGACGACACCTACAACATGAACCCGAGCTCGGCGGCGGCGGCACTGCAGGCGCTGGCGGGTCTGCCGCGCGCGGGACGGCGCGTCGCAGTGTTCGGCGAGATGCGCGAACTCGGCGAGCACAGCGCAGCGCTGCACCGGGCGCTGGGCGCCGAAGTCGTGCGCACCGCGCAGGACCTGCTGGTGTGCGTCGGCGCGGGTGCAGCGCCGATCGCCGATGGTGCTTGTGTCGCCGGCATGCCCGCCGAGGCCGTGCACCGCGTTGCCGACGTG
>JBASWX010000612.1:0-2288 GCA_049276695.1 Planctomycetota bacterium | reverse complement strand
CGCCGGTGCGGGCTTCGCCGCCTGGGTGTTCGGCGTGGCCCCGCTGCGCGGCGGCGAGCCGGCGCAAGCACTCGCCGGAGCGCTGCGCTGGCTGCACCGCGGGGCCAGCGAACTGTGGGGCATCGATCGGCTGTGGGACCTCGTGTTCACGCGCGGGGTCGGCCGCGCCGCCGCGGCGCTGGTGGCCCGCGCCGACCTCGGCGACCGTCGCCGTCTCGAACACCTCGAGGAGGTCGCGGGGCCGCGCGCCGACGACGCCTCGCTCGACGCCGCCGTCGACGGCTTCGCTGCCCGTTGCCGCGAAGTGGGCACCGGGGCCAACCTGCTGCACCGGGGCCGGCTGTCCGTGTACCTGGCGGTCGCGTTCGGGCTCGCCGCGCTGGCGCTGCTCGGTGGGGGCCTCCTGTGATCGGTCCGCTGGCCACGTGCGTGGTCGGGCCGCTGCTGCTCGCGGCACTGTGCCTGCTGCTGCCCTGGCCGCGCCTTGCCCGCTGGCTCGCGCTGCTCGGTGCGGCGTGGACCACGTACGTCGGCGGCCTGCTGCTGGCGTCGTTCGCGGCAGTGCCCGGGGCCGACTTCCGCTTCGTCGAGGAACACCCCTGGAGCGCTGCGTTCGGCGCTGCGTTCACGTTCGGTGTCGACGGCATCGGCGCGCTGCTGCTGCTGCTGTCGGGACTGATCACTGCGATTGCGACGATCGCCGCGTTCCAGCAGGAACGCCACGCACGCAGCTACCACGCCCTGGTCCTGGTGCTGCTCGCGGCGATGAACGGCGTGTTCACCGCCCTGGACCTGCTGCTGTTCTTCGTCTGCTGGGAGGCGGTGCTGCTGCCGATGCTGCCACTGGTCGGCGTGTTCGGCGGCGAGCAGCGGCGCTATGCGGCGCTCAAGTTCTTCGTCTACACGCTCGCCGGCAGCGTGCTGATGCTGGCGACGGTGCTGGCGCTGTGGAACGCGCAGCAACCGAACGGCCGCGACGTCGTCGTGCCGCCGGCGATCGTCGCCGCGCACGGCGTCACCGACAGCGATGGCGGACCGCTGCTGGTGCACGGCCTGCCGGTGACCACGAACCTCGGCGCGCCGACGGTGCACGTGCCGCGCGGTTTCGACCTGCGGCACCTGGCGCTGCAGGCCGACACGTTCACGCGCACGCCGTTCCTCGGCACCACGCTGGCGGCATTCGGCTTTCTTGCGGTGCTGCTCGCCTGCCTGGTCAAGATCCCGGCGGTGCCGCTGCACACCTGGCTGCCGCACGCGCACGTGCAGGCGCCCACTGCGGTGTCGGTGTTGCTCGCCGGCGTGCTGCTCAAGCTCGGCGTCTACGGCCTCTACCGCGTCGGTGTGCCGCTGTTCCCGGCGGCGGCTTCGCAGTGGGCGGGCACGCTCGGCGGCCTCGGCGTCGCCGGCATCCTGTGGGGCGCGTGGGCCGCGCTCGGCCAGTCCGACCTGAAGCGGCTGGTCGCCTACTCGTCGGTCTCGCACATGGGCTTCTGCCTGCTCGGCCTGTTCAGCGGCACCGCGGCCGGAGTGAACGGCGGCATGGTGCAGGCGTTCACGCACGGGCTGTCGTCGTCGCTGCTGTTCCTGGTGGTCGGCGTCGTCTACGACCGCGCGCACCACCGGCGCGTCGACGGCTTCGGTGGCCTGCAGCGGCCGATGCCGGTGTTCGGCTGGATCCTGCTGCTGGCGGCGCTCGCCGGGGCCGGTCTGCCGGCGCTCGCCGGCTTCCCCGGCGAGTTCCTGGTGCTCGCCGGGGCGTTCACCGGCGGCGGTGCGTTCCCGTGGCTCGCTGCCGGTGCTGCGCTGTCGGTGGTGCTGTCGGCGGCGTACCTGCTGTGGACGGTGAAGCGTGTCGTCTACGGGCCGCTGCGGCACGCCGAGCAGGCGCAGTTTCCGGACTGCACGCCCCGCGAACTGGCGGCGACGCTGCCGCTGGTGGCGCTGCTGGTCGTGTTCGGTCTGTGGCCGCGCCCGCTGGTCGATGCGCTGCGGCCCGCGTGCGAACTGCTGGTCTGGCAACTGCACGGGGGCACGCCGTGATCGCGCTGGCCGATGGCGGTGTCGTGCGCGTGCTGCCCGAGCTGGCGCTCGTGCTCGGGCTCGTCGCGATCCTCGTCGTTGACCTGGTGCCGTCGCTGCGGCGGGCGGGGCCGTGGTTGGGCATCGTCGCGTGCGGCGCCGGCCTGCTCGCGATGTCGTTCGGCGAACAGGGCGGCGTCGGCTCGATGCTCGCCGTCGACGGCGTCGCGAACCTGGCGCGGCTGCTGATCCTGCCGGTGGCGGCACTG
>JBASWX010000611.1:0-9593 GCA_049276695.1 Planctomycetota bacterium | reverse complement strand
GACCCGTCGCAGGTCCACCGCCATGTCGGCCATCCGCGGCCATCAGAGCGACGGCCTTTCCGAAAGCCAGAAGAATCCGTACCTCCGCTGGCCTTCACAACTTCAACCCGTCCCGACGGGGCCCTGGCGGCGGGCGGAAGGCACGCCGTCGCGCGCCGGAGCGACCATTCGCTCGTCGCATGGGGCAGCAACGTCCTCGGGCAGTGCAACGTGCCCGCACCGCCTGCGGGTCTCGCCTACGTCGAAGTCGCGGCGAGCGTCTATGACACCGTCGCGCGCCGGAGCGACGGTTCGGTCGTGTCCTGGGGCGGCTTCTACAACGGCAGCGCGCCCGCATTGCCCGCGGGTTTCGCCCACGTCACGATCGCAGCAGGGCGGCTGGGGAACACCGTCGCGCTCGTCGATCATGGCTCCTACGCCCTGTTCGGCGGCGGCTGCAGCGGCAGCCTCGGGGTGCCGACGCTTGTGCTGACCTCTCCTCCACCCCGCATTGGCCAGGGCTTCAGCGTGCGCGCCGACCGCCTGCCGCTGGACATGGCGTTCATGCTGCTCGGTCTGAGCAACCTGTCGTTCGCGGCCGGCGCCCTGCCCTTCCCACTCGCCGTCGTCGGCATGCCGGGTTGCGACCTGCGCGTCAGCAATGACGTCGCGGTCTTCCAGTCGGGGATCGCCAACTACGCCGTCTTCACCTTCGCGCTGCCGAGTTCGACCGCGCTGATCGGGTTCGGGTTCCATCAGCAGGCGCTCGTCCCCGATCCGGGCACGAACGGATTCGGCGCGGTCATGTCGGATGCGGCGACCGTGGTCCTCGGCAGCTGACGAGGCCGCTACTCCTCGTCGCTCGTCCTGAGCACCGACAGGAACGCCTCCTGCGGGATCTCGACGCTGCCGACCATGCGCATGCGCTTCTTGCCTTCCTTCTGCTTCTCGAGCAGCTTGCGCTTGCGCGAGATGTCGCCGCCGTAGCACTTCGCGGTGACGTCCTTGCGCATCGGCGCGATCGACTCGCGGGCGATGATCTTGCCGCCGATCGCGGCCTGCAGCGCGACCTCGAACTGGTGGCGCGGGATCTCCTTGCGCAGCTGCTTCAGGATCTTGCGGGCGCGGTTCTCGGACTGGTCCTTGTGGCACAGGAACGACAGCGCGTCGACCTCGTCGCCGGCGACCAGGATGCGCACCTTGACCAGGTTGCTGGCCTGGAAGCCCTCGACCTCGTAGTCCATCGTGCCGTAGCCGCGGGTCAGCGACTTCAGATGGTCGTGGAAGTCGAAGATGATCTCGGCGAACGGGATCTTGAAGCCGATCATCACGCGCTCGCGGCCGTAGTAGTCGGTCTTCACGTACTGGCCGCGGCGGTCGGTGCAGATCTTCATCACCGCGCCGATGTACTCGGCCGGCACCACGATGTTCACGTGCGTGATCGGCTCCTGGTACTCCTCGATCACCGAGCCGTCGGGCAGTTCGCTGGGCGAGCGCACTTCCTTGATCTCGCCATTGGTCTGCTTGACCCGGTAACGGACCGTGGGTGCCGTCTGCACGAGGTCCATGTCGTCCTCGCGTTCGAGCCGCTGCTGGATCACTTCCATGTGCAGCAGGCCGAGGAAGCCGCAGCGGAAGCCGAAGCCGAGCGCGTCGCTGGTCTCCGGCTCGAACGTGAACGAGCTGTCGTTGAGCCGCAGCTTCTCCAGCGACTTGCGCAGGTTCTCGTACTCGCTCGGCACCGTCGGGTAGAAGCCGCAGAACACCATCGGCTTGGGCTGCTTGAAGCCCGGCAGCGCCAGCGCGCGCAGCTTCTCGTCCTGGTGGGTCACGGTGTCGCCGATCACCACGTCCTGCAGCTTCTTGATGTTGGCGACGACGTAACCGACCTCGCCGGCGTGCAGTTCCTCGAACGCCTGCATGTTGGGCGTCAGCTTGCCGACCTCCATGACCTCGTGCTGGCTCATGGTGCCGGTCATCCGGATCATGTCGGCCTTCTTCACCGTGCCGTGGAACACGCGCACGTAGACCACGACGCCGCGGTAGTCGTTGTAGACCGCGTCGAAGATCAGCGCTTGCAGGTTGCCCTTCGGATCGCCGCTCGGCGCCGGGATCTTGGCGACGATCGCCTCGAGCACCTGGTCGCAGTTCAACCCGGTCTTCGCCGAGATCGGCAGCGCGTCCTCGGCCGGGATGCAGATCGCGTCCTCGATCTCGGTCGCGACCTGGACCGGCCGCGCGTGCGGCAGGTCCATCTTGTTGAGCACCGGCAGGACGGTCAGCTTCGCCTGCTCGGCGAGGTGCGCGTTGACGACCGTCTGCGCCTCGACGCCCTGCGACGCATCGACCAGCAGCAGGGCCCCTTCGCACGCCTGCAGCGACTTGAGCACCTCGTAGTTGAAGTCGACGTGGCCCGGCGTGTCGATCAGGTTGAGCTGGTAGGTCTTGCCGTCCTTCGCCTTGTAGTTCATCGCCACGGCGCGGGCCTTGATCGTGATGCCGCGTTCGCGCTCGAGCTCCATGTCGTCGAGCAGCTGCTCCTTCATCTGGCGCATCTCGACGGTGCCGGTCAGTTCGAGCAGGCGGTCGGCGAGCGTGGACTTGCCGTGGTCCACGTGCGCGATGATGCAGAAGTTGCGGATCAGGCGGGTGTCGGTCACAGGGCTCGGCTCGATGGTGCAGTGTCGTCGGCGGCGCGGGTGGCGGCCAGCAGGAACGGCGGCGGGCGCTGGGGTTGTGGGGGCGAACAGGGTAGCGACACGGAGGCCCCCGCGGCAGGGTGCAGTGGTGGACGGGCGGCAATCCGATCGGTGCCTTGCCCCCCTGCGTGCACTTGTAGGTATCGCCGCGTTGCCGCGGCAAGGAGCCAACATGCACCATCGCAGAGCATCGCCACCGTTCGCCCCGACCCCACCTGTCTACCCGTTCCGCGACCGCCGTCTCCGCGACCGTTTCTTGCAGCTCGTGCGCGACTACCTGGGTCGCGACGGCCGCCAGGTCACGATCGAGCACGGCGTGGCGACGGTCGAGGGTGAGCCCGCCCGGCACGGCCTCACCAACATCGCCCAGGTCTGCCACCAGTCGCCGCCCGAGGACTGGCCGCGCCTGGTCGCCCGGCATCTCGGCTTGTCGGACATCCCGAAGCTGACGGCAGCCGTCGAGGGCATCGCTGGCAGCGACTTCGAGCAGGTTGCCGGCCAGCTCGCGATCCGGATCCATCCGGAGGAGTTCCTCACCCCGGCACAGCGACCGCACATCGTGCACCGCACGGATCTCGACGGCACGCTCACCGTGCTGGTGCTCGACATCGGCCCGACGACGCTGGCCGTGCCGGTGCCGATCGCCGATGGCTGGGCAGTGCCGGCCGCCACGATGTTCGACCGGGCACTGCAGAACGTCAGCAAGGCTCGCGTGCAATGGATGTCGCTGCCGTTGCCGCCGGATGGTTCGACGTCGATCGATGCGCTGGTCGGCGATCCCTTCTACACGGCATCCCACATCCTGCGCACCGATGCGCACCTGCCGCGCACCGGCAGGTTCGGCAACCTGTTCGGCGTGCCCAACCGCAGCTCCTTGATCAGCCATCCGCTCGACGGATTGCCGGTGTGGCCGGCGGTCGAAGCGATGCTGGGGATGACGACGGGCATGTTCCACGATGGGCCGGGCTCGATCACGCCGCACCTGTTCTGGCGAACACCGAGCGGTCGGTTCCTGCGGCAGCAGGGTTGCAAGGACCAGGGCAGGATCCGCCTCGCGCCATCGCCGGAGTTCCTCGAGCTCCTGGAGCGGCTGCAGCAGGCGCCGCCCTGAGGCGTGATCCGCCATGGCCGTCCGCCCGGCCCAGGCAGCTGTTCTCCGCGCGGGCCAGCGACGTCACAATCGCGGCATGGTGCGTCGCCGCGTGCAACCGGGACTGTTTTTCTGCCTGCTGTTCGCAGTCTCCGCGTCGGCCCAGGAACCGGCGCCGAGCCCGGGCTTCGTCGCGACCTACCTCGACGAAGCTCGCGGTCATCTCGCTGCCGGTGACCTGACGGCTGCCCTCACCGCGGTCGACCGCGCGCTGGAACGCGATGCGAAGAGCCTGCCCGCGCTGCAGCTGCGTGCCGAGATCGCGCAGCGACTGACGGACACCGACGCGGCGGTGCACACGCTGCACCGCTGGCTCGACGTGTTCGATGCTCGCCGCGACGGCAAGGTGCCAGCCCAACGCAAGGTCGTCTTCGACCAGCTGGTGCCGCTGGACAGCGAAGCGCTGAGCTGGGGCAAGCTGCAAGCGGCGTACGTGACGGGCCTGCTCGACATCGGCAAGCAGTACCGCAGCCAGAAGGACTGGCTCGGCGCGCTCGACGTCTTCGAGCACCTGCTGCTGATCGCGCCCGAACACCCCGACGCCCTCGCCGCGATCCAGCAGATCCGCAGCACCGGTGGCCGCGAAGTGGCAGTCGAAGACGTCTACGCCGGCGGCGATCCGACCGGCGGGCTGTCCGAGGACGAACTCGCGAAGCTCGACGCCGAGCACGCCGACTGGGACAAGGCCTTCACCGACAAGAGCGACAACTACACCTACCGCACCAACGCCGGCTTCCTGGTGCTGAAGACGTCGCGCATCGCGATGGAGCAGATGAACGGCTTCTACCGCCGCTTCTTCCACTTCATGGAGGACGGCGGCAAGACGCCGGCGATCGAGATCCGCATCTTCAAGAACCGCGACGAGTACCTGAAGCTCGGGGCGGGCCCGCCGCAGCCGTGGTCGGGCGGCCACTTCATCGGCAGCGCGGTCGAGACCTACGCCGGCGGCGTCAGCGGCAAGGAGAGCGTGCGCGAGATGTACGGCACGCTGTTCCACGAGGCGGCGCACCAGTTCGTCAGCATGACCGGCCCGATGGTGCCCGGTTGGCTCAACGAGGCCTACGCGTCGTTCTTCGAGGGCTGCGTGATCCTCAGCAACGGCTCGGTCAAGTGGAACCGCGTGCCGCCGGGCCGCCTGTTCCCGCTCGCGGCGCGACTGGAGAACGGCTGGATGCAGGATGGCGGCGAAGCCGGCCCCGGTGCCGGCGGCCAGTGGCCCGAACCGAAGCAGGCGCCGACCTTCCGTACCATCGTCGAGGGCCGCTACCAGTGGGGCCCGCCGTGGTACGCGCCAACGTGGGGCGTCGTCTACTTCCTCTACAACTACCGCCTCGACGACGGTCGCCCCGTCTATCGCGACGCGCTGCACGCGTACTACACGTCGTTCAAGCGCGGCCAGCCGAAGGACCCGGGCGCGCACTTCGAGGAGATCGTGCTGCGCGGCAGCAAGCTGTCGAAGGTGCAGACGCTCGCCGAACTCGACCCGGTCTGGCGCGATTGGATCCTGCAGCTGCGCCAGCGCGAGACCGGCCAGCTCGAAGTCGGCGACGAACTGCTGCGCTTCGCCAGCAAGGCACTCGAACGCGGCGAGAAGGAGATGGCGCTCGAGTTCCTCGAGGAAGCGCGCGAGCGTCGGCCCGACGATGCCGAGGTGCTGTGGCAGCTCGCGTCGCTGCTCGAGACGACCAAGAAGCGGGCGCAGGCGGCGGCGCGTTATCGCGAGTTCCGGCGCGCGCTCGAAGTGCGCGGACTGAACAGCGACAAGCGCCATGCCGAAGCCGGGGCGAAGATCGCGCGGCTGGATCCGCTGGTCGCGCGCTACCAGGCGCTGCAGAAGAAGCTGGCCGAGCAGGGGCTGGCGCTCGCGAAGGGCTACGAGACGCGCAAGCTGCCGACGATGGCGCTCGAGATCGCGCGCCGCATGACGGCGAGCTTCTCGGTCCCGGCGGCGATGGACTACTACGTCGACCTCGCGAAGCGCACCGGCAAGAGCCTCGCCCGCTGGCGCGTCGCCTACGACGAACGCAGTCTGGGTGGCTGGTCGGGCGGCGACGACGGCGCCTTCCAGGCCTACGGCAAGCTGCTGCGCGCGCAGGTCAAACGCGACGGCGACCGCATGGTGACGCGCGAGCTCACCGCCGACGTGACCTTCGACGCCGACTTCTCGCTCGCTGCCGAGGTGCAGGTGCTCGCGACGCCCACGGGCTTCGCCGGCGACCTCGTCGGCCTCTGCTTCGGGCGCAAGGGCGACTCCACGTTCCACGCCGTGCTGCTGCACCCGAAGGGCTTCCTCGACATCAGCAGCAACCGCGGCGGCACCTGGACCGTGCACGACCATCGCAGCCTGCCGGTCGGCAGCGCCTGGCACCAGCTGCGCATCGACGTGACGGGCAACCAGCTCGACGTCTACTACGACGGCCTGTTCGTGCGATCGCTGGCGTTCGCCGACGCCGCGGCCGTGCGCGGCTCCTTCGGCCTGCTCTGCGGGCCCGGCGACGCGCAGTTCCGCAACGTGCGCCTGCTCGAGCGGGATCCGTTCGACCCGGCGGCGCGCATCGAGCGCGACCTGGCGATGGCCAAGGTGCAGAGCGATCCGAGCCAGCGCACGCCGGGCACGTTCAGCGGCTTCGTGCCGCCCGAACTCGGCAAGCTCGTGTTCGTGCAGGGCGACGAGATCGCGCTCGGGGCACTGCGCCAACGGCCGGTGATGCTCGTCTTCTGGTCGCCGGCGCAGGACAAGGTGATCCCGTGCACGTCCTGGCTGCGGACCGTGCTCGAACGCGGCGCCAAGAAGGGACTCGCGGTGCTGGTGCTGGTCGACCAGGGCACGACCCCGGACGACCTGCGCGCCTATCTGACGGCGAAGCCGTTGCCGGGCGCGCGCATCGGCATCGACGAGGGCGGCGCCAACTGCGATGCGTTCTTCGTCAAGGCGGGCTTCTTCGGCATCCCGCGCATCCTGCTGCTCGACCGCGACGGCAAGGTCGTCTTCGAAGGCGATCCGGGCCTGCGCCGCGGCGAGGAATGGAAGGCCGCGGACGGCCCGACCTTCGTCGATGCGGCGCTCGACAAGCTGCTCGGCAGCTGATCTCGCCGCCGCCCAGCTTGCCCGTTGCGGCGTTGGTCGGTGCGAACTACCGTGCGCGCTCACAAGGGTGCATCGCCATCCGGCGGCGCAGGTTTTGGATGGTCGGGCCGCCATCCGCGATGGATGGCTCCCATGACCGATCCCTCACCCTCCGGCTCGCCGGCCGCCGAACCGATCACCTCCGGCGCCGGCTTCGCCCTCGACGTCTTCCGCTTCCTCGGCGGCTACGGAATCCTGTTCGTCTGCCTGATCCTGCTGCTGCGGCGCCCGGCGTGGTCGTTCGGCATCGTCGACGGCCTGTACTGGGGAGTGCTGCTGCTGGTGCTCTTCCTGCACCGCCGTGCGGCGAAGACGCCCGCGGCGCGAGCCGCATGGGGGCGTGCCTGCGCGAGCCACTTGCTGCTCGCCGGCCTGCTCTGGGTCGGTGGCCAGTCGGTGCAGCTGATCACCTGACGGACCCACGTCCAGCCACGAAGGGTGCGGCGGCGCGTGCCACCGCAGGTTCCAGGGGTGGTCGGGCCGCCATCCCTTCCCTGTGGATCGGTGTGTTCGATGAACATGTCCTGCCTCTCCCTGTTCCCGGTCGGCGGCATCGCCGCACTCACGGACGACAACGCCGCGTCGACGGCGCTCAATGGCCTCGGCCTCTGCATCATGGTCGTCGCGATCGGCTCAGTGGTGTCGCTGGTGGTCTGGTGCTACAGCCGCATCCTGCGTCGCCCACCGGATTCCGACTCGTAGCGCGGCGATCAGCGGCCGCGGGCGATGCGGATGCGCAACCGGTTCTCGTCGCCGGCACGGGCGTATTCCAGCCGTTCGGTCATCCGGCGCAGCAGCGTCAGGCCCCGACCTCCAGTCCGCATCCCGGCGTCCTCGCCTTGGCTCCGCGGTGGCGGCGCCGCGGTCGGATCGAACGCGATGCCGCGGTCGCGCACCAGCAGTTCGACAGCAGTCGCATCGACCTTCACCTCGACGTCGAACGGGGTGCCCGCGTTCGCGGTCCCGCCGTGGCGCACGACGTTGGTGAGCACTTCCTCGATCGCGAGGTCGCAGACGTACGCCGCTTCCGTCCCGACCGCGTGCTGCGACAGGAACGCGCGGACCTCGGCAGCGATCCGCGTGACCTCCGGCAGCGTCGGCGCGGCGGTCAGTCGCAGCGAGGCGGGCATCGGTGCGTCAGGCGAACAGCTTCATCGCCTCGTCGAGCGTGCCCATCACCGGGATGACCCGGTCGACGCCGGACGAGGTGATGGTCTTCTTCACCATCGGCGACGCGCCGAACACCACCAGCGGCGCCTGCTGCGCCTTCAGGGCCCGCGCCACGCTCACCAGCATGCCGATGCCGAGCGAGGCGAGGAACTCGACGCCGGTCAGGTCGACGACCGTCGGCTTGCCGCGCGGCACGATCGCGAACGTGAACTGGTCCTGGAGGCGCTGCACGCCGTCGACGTCGAGCCGCCCGGCGAGCGCCACCACGGTCACGGAATCGTCGGCGCGGATCAGTTGGAACTGCATGGGTGTGCTCGGCAAGGGCTGGCCGCAGCGTGGCTGCCGGCGAGTCCCCCGCGACACTACTTCATGCCGTGCCGATCGTGAAGATTCGTCCGTGGAGACGACCAAGACGAACGGAGCCGGCGCGCCGGCGCGCAGCCACGGCGCACCGGGTCACAGCCGCAGCGTGTTGACCGCGCCCGGTCGCAACTGCAGCGGCTCCCGCCGCACTTCCTTGCCGGCCTTCGCCAGCACCAGCGTCGCCGCGCTGTCCGGAACGACGAACACCGGCGACTTGCCGCCCGGCAGTTCCAGCTCGTCGGTCTCGCGGCGGCCGCGGCCCTCGAACACGTTGACGATCAGCGCGCGACCGTCGCCGTCGAGCACGCGGATCGCGTCGGCGCTGGCGGGATCGAGCAGCTCGACCTGCACGTGCACGCGCACCGCGACGACGAGCCGAAGGTCCTCCGGCGAACCGGCCGCGAGTTCGAGCAGGCCGCCGGCGACGTCGCGGCCGTACTCGAGCGGCAGGATCGTGTCGCCATCGAGCCGCAGGTAGACGGCGCGGTGGGGGACCTTCGGCAGGAAGAACCTGCCATCGCTGCCCGAGGTCGCGCGTGCGACCGCCCGGGCGTGCATCGTCCGGCCGCGCAGGCTGTGCGGGTCCGACTGCACGGTCAGGTTCACGCCCGGCACCGGCGCTCCGCTCCGCGTCACCACGGTGCCGGCGAGCCGTTCGAAGCGTTCACCAGTCGGCAGCACGATGCGCACGCCGGTGGCGCCCGCGGCGATCGACGGCACGTCGGCGCGCGTCAACGTCTCGTCTTCCATCGCGCGCAGCGTGTACGCGCGATCGTCGAGGCCGCCGAGTTCGAACGAGCCGTCGCCGGCGGTCGTCACGAACGGCCAGAACGCGCTCGGGCCACTGCGTCCACCCGCGCGCACGCCGGCGGCCAGGCCTTCGACCGTGACCGGATCGCGCGACTCGCACAGCAGCGTCGGATCGACGCACCAGACCCTGGCGTCCTTGACCGCGTTGCCGGTGGCATCGACGACGGTGCCCCGGATCGCGAGTGGCACGTCGCCCAGCGTCAGCACGACGAACGGCGGGAACCCGCCGGCCGGTCGCGGCAGCGCCGCGCGTCGGTGACCATCCGCGACGGCGGCCACGGCCTTGCCCTTGCCG
>JBASWX010000610.1:0-10415 GCA_049276695.1 Planctomycetota bacterium | reverse complement strand
ATCGGCGGACACACCAGAGGAACGGGAGTGCGCACGCGGGTGCGCCGGACGAGGCGAGGGAGATCGCGAGGAGACGTTCATCGGGGGGAACGGCACTTGGGCCGTGCGAGAGGGGACCTCGGCTTCTACCGGCTCGCGGCGTCGTGTCACCGGCGACGCGCACTCGGCGTGGCGACCTGCAACGGCCACGTGCACAGCGACTTGCGCCGTTCGCGCCGAACGGTCGCCGCGGTTTCTACGCGCCGCTGATTCCGGCAGCGGTTGCCTTGATGCGGCCTTGACGCTCCGCCAGCGCGCCGCCGGTTGCGGGCCACTGCGGCGCTACCGATGCTGGCGCGCGTGAGCCCGCAGTCGCCGCAGTCGAGCGATCCCCCCGACGCGCCAGCGCGCCGCTCGCGCCTCGCCAACCTGCTCGCACAGCCCGCGAGCCCAAGGCTGCCGTACGGCCAGAGCCTCGTGTGGGTCGCCGCCGCGACCGGCGTCTCGTTCCTGATCTTCCCGCTGGTCGACCTCGCCAACGTCGTGATGGTCTACCTGCTCGCGGTGGTGCTGGTCGCCGCGAAGCTCGGTCGCGGACCGTCGATCGTCGCGACCGTCTTCGGCGTCGCGTCGTTCGTCTACTTCTTCGTCCCGCACTACTACTCGTTCGTGCTGTCGGACCTGCGCTACCTGCCGACCTTCCTGGTGATGCTGTTCGTCGGCCTGACCGTGTCGTCGCTGACCTCGCGCCTGCGCCACGAGGCGATCACGTCGCAGCAGCGCGAACAGCGCAGCGACGCGCTGTACCAGCTGTCGCGCGGGCTGGCGGCGGCAGAGACCCGCGAGCACGTGGCCGGTGTCGTCGCCGAACACCTGCGCAGCGTCGTCGGCTGCTCGGCGCGCCTGCTCGAACGGCGGCCCGACGGCGAACTCGTGCCGTGCCCACCAGGCGACATCGCCGCACCGACGGCCGATGAACTGGAGCACGCGCAGCAGGCACTGGCCACGCGCACGACCACCGCAACCGGCGCTGCGTTGCTGCTGCCGCTGGTGGTCGCCAACGAACCAGTCGGGGTGATGTGCTGCGGCGGCATCGATGCCCCCTGGCTGTTGCCCGCGGCGAACGTGCGACTGCTCGAAGCGTTCGCCAACAATGCCGCGGTCGCGTTGCACCGCCTGATGGTCGACGACGCGGCCGCCGCGACGCAGCGGCGCGCCGACGAGGAGCGGCTGCGCAACGTGATGCTGAGTTCGATGAGCCACGACTTCCGCACCCCGCTCGCGTCGATCACCGGCGCGGTGACGACGCTGATCGACAGCGCCGACCGCCTCGACGCCGCGACCCGCTTGGAGCTGATGCAGGCGATCCGCGACGACGCCGAGCTGCTCGAACGGCGGATCCGCAACATGCTCGATCTGACCAAGCTCGAATCCGGCACGCTGCGCATCCGGCGCGAACTGCACCCGATGGACGAGGTGATCGGCGGCGCGATGACACGCGCCGAGCAGGTGCTCGAAGGCCGCCGTGTCGACATCGACGTCAGTGCGCAGCTGCCGCTGGTCGCGATCGACGCACTGCTGATCGAACAACTGGTCGTCAACCTGCTCGAGAACGCCGCGCGCTACGCGCCACCGGCGAGCCCGATCGAGGTCGGCGTGCACCACGCCGGCGACTGCATCCGCATCCACGTCGCCGACCGCGGTCCGGGCGTACCGGCCAGCCAGCGCGAGCGCGTGTTCGAGAAGTTCTACCGCGGCGGGACCAGCCGCCGCGCCGCCGGCGCCGGCCTTGGCCTCGCGATCTGCCGCGCGATCGCCCAGTTGCACGGCGGCCGCATCTGGGTCGAGGAACGCCCGGGCGGCGGGGCCATGTTCCAGGTCGAGCTGCCGGTCGACACACGGCTGGCAAGCGACGTCGAAGCGCCGACGATCGAGGAGGCTTAGTGAACGAGACCGCGGCACCGCCCGGCGGCTTCCAGGTGCTGGTCGTCGAGGACGACGAGCAGATGCTGCGCTTCCTGCGCGTCACGCTCGGCGTGCACGGCTACCGCGTCAGCGAGGCGACGACCGGTGCCTCGGCGTTGGCGTTCGCGCAGTCGCGCCGGCCCGACCTGGTGATCCTCGACCTCGGCCTGCCCGACTTCGACGGCGTCGCGGTGGTGCAGAAGCTGCGCACGTGGCTGAACTGCCCGATCGTGGTGGTCTCCGCGCGGCAGCAGGAAGGCGACAAGGTGCAGGCGCTCGACGCCGGCGCCAACGACTACCTGACCAAGCCGTTCGGCACCAGCGAGCTGCTGGCGCGGCTGCGCGCCGCGCTGCGGCCGACGCACCGGATCGGCACCGAGCCCGAACAGGGCGTGTTCGTCGCCGGCGACCTGCGCATCGACCGCGACCGCTACGAGGTGTTCGTGCGCGAGCGGCCCGTGAAGCTGACGCCGCTCGAGTACCGGCTGCTGCACACGCTGGTCCGGCACGCCGGCAAGGTGGTCACGCGGCGACAGCTGCTGCGCGAGGTGTGGGGCGAGACGCACCTCGAGGAAGCGCACTACCTGCGCGTCTACATGTCGGCGCTGCGCCGCAAGCTCGAGGACAACCCGGCGCGGCCGCGCTTCCTGGTCACCGAGCAGAACGTCGGTTACCGGCTGCGCACCGATTGAGGGGCACCTGGAGCCGGGTTGAACGCGCAGCGGGGCGATTCGGGTAGAGTCGCGTCGTCGGCGGTCGGGGTCCGGTTCCCATCCATGCGCATCCTCGTCGCCCCGGCTCTCGTCCTGCTCGCAGTTCCCGTGCCCGGCCAGCGGCTGCTGCACACCCACACGCTGCCGCTGAACTGGAACATCCAGAAGATGCGCAGCGCGGGCGACGCGAACGGTGACGGCCATCCTGACGTCGCCGCCTTCGTGCTCGACTACTCGGTTCCGGGCACGCCGATCCCCTACCTGATGGCGATCTCGGGTCTGACCGGCATGCCGCTGTACTCGGTGCCGGACATGGCGCTGCAGTCCTTCAACGACGTGCTGGGCTTCGGTGACGTCAACAACGACGGCCGCAGCGACATCGCGATCGTGCTCTCCACCGGCCTGCGCGTCTACTCGGGCGCGAACGGTTCGCTGCTCTACGCGAGCGCACCGCCGGCGAGCCAGGGCTACATGAGCGGCGCCGCCATCGGCGACTACAACGTCGACGGCAGGGCCGACCTCGCGATCGCGTCGTACGACAACGGCAACACGACCGTGCGCGTGGTGCGCGGCGAGAATGGTGCGCAGCTCGCCAACCTCGGCGCCACCCCGAACAACAACAGCGAGGTGACCATCCGCTCGATGGGCGACCTGAACGGCGACGGCAAGCAGGAGGTCGCGATCGCGATCCCCAATGGGGCGGCCTCCGTGCTGCACGGCACCAGCGGTGCCGTGCTGTGGGCGGTGTCACCGCCGGTGCCAGGAACCGGGCGCACCATCGAGACCCTGGACCTCGATGGCGACGGCAAGCGCGAGTTGTTCTTCCTGCGCCCACAGATCGGCCCGACGCTCGGCCTGCTCACCGTCCACGATCCGGTCACCGGTGCGCAGTTGTTCGCGGTGACCGGAAGCCAGACGTGGGGCATCGGCCTCACCGTCGCTGGCCTCGGCGACCTCGAACAGGACGGCCGCGCTGACTTCGCCCTGTCCTTCCTTCCGAACAGCACTCGCGCGCTCTCGGGAGCCAGCGGTCGCCGCTTGTGGTCGCTGCCCGGCTGGCAACCGGGATACCCGCTCAGGCAATACGTCGTCGGCGTCGGCGACGTCGACGCCGACGGTTTCGGTGACTTCGTCCAGGACGCCGGCGACAGCTACCTCGGGAGCGTGCACCTGATCTCCGGCAAGATCCTCGCCGACTCGCAGCCGCAGGCCGGTGCTTGCGGCGCCGGACCGTTCTTCCCGCAGCTCGGCGCGACGCGGCCGATCCTCGGCCAGACGGTGACGATCGCCGGCCAGGACGGACCGCCAGCGACCCCGGGCATCCTGGCCTTCAGCCTGCAGCCGGCGACACCGGTGTGGCTCGGTGCCAGTTCGTGCTACGCGTACTTCGATCTCGGCGGCGCCATCGCGCTTGCCGCGCTGTCGCAGCCACAATGGAGCCTGTCGGTGCCGCTGCCGCTGGTGCCGCAACTGGCCGGCTTCGAGATCGCGCTGCAGTCCTGGTACGCCCCGACCGCCGGCCCCCTCGGCTATGACCTGAGCAACGGGGTGTGGGCGCGGCTCGGTTACCAGTGACCGGAACGAACGGCAACCGGGGCTGGAAACGACGAACCCCGCCGAAGCGCCCCTTGCGGGCCGTTCTGCGGGGTTCTGAATGGCGAGGACGACGGGGGTCGAACCCGCAACCACCGGATCGACAGTCCGGTTGATGCCATTGAAACGATCTCTTGCATTTCAGCCATTGGACGCGATGATCGGCCTTTATGGGCCAAACTGACGAATCGGTCGAATCGGGAAACGGCGGGAATCGCCACCAGAATCGCCACCAGATTGCACCCAGACCGGGGGGAAAACGGGGTCCCGGCCGACCGCGGAAGCCGCCTCCGTTCTGCCGGTACGTCGGTTGGACCGAGCGGCACGGGCACCGCTACCAAGCATGCCCGCGGGTCGACGGGAAGAGGATCTACGGCACCAACACGACGCGCGACCAGGCCGCGAGCGACGCCGCGAACATCATGCAGCGCGCGAAGGCGAGTGCTGGCAAGACCCTCATCACCTTGCAGGTCGCCTGCCAGCAGATCATCGACCTGGCGCGCACCGACGGCACCAAGCGCGACTACGACGAGTGCTGCACCACGCTGTGCTCGTTCTTCGGGGACGCCACGCCGCTGCACGAAGTGTCCGCCGAACGCATCGAGGACTTCGTCGCGCACCGTCGCGCCGCTCGCTGGCGAGGACGCCCAATCAGCGAACGACGCATTGGCAAGGAACTGCGCGTGCTCGGCCGCGTGTTCAACGTCGCGATCAGGAAGCAGCAGTTCCCGGAAGCCTCGCCCTTGCTGCGGATCGAGAAGCCCAAGGAGCGGCCGACGGACGCGGGCCACTACAGCATCGACGAACTCGGCGAAGTCGTCGCGGCGCTGCGCGAACAGGAACGGAAGACGGCCGAACGATCCTGGCGCTACGTGGTGGCGTTCGTGTTCTCCGGGCTGCGCCGCTCCGAGTTCTGCCGTCTGCTGGCCGGGCAGTTCGATCTCGTCGGCGGTTGGCTGCGCAACATCGACGGCAAGCGGAACGTGCGAGACTTGCCGATCACGAAGCCGCTGGCGGCCGCGGTGCGTCCCCTGCTCATCGACCTTCAACCATCCGACCACTTGGTGCCGGGCGGCAAGGCACGCGGCCCGCGCACCGAGGGCAATCGCCCGCGCACCGATCTCGAACGGCGCGTCGGCATCATCGACGGTCTGTTCCGTCGCTTCCGCGAGGTGCTGCCGGAGCGGCTGCGGGCACGCTTCCACCCGCACGCACTGCGCCACACGATGCGCACGATCCTGGCCGACGCCAGCGTGCCATCGCACGTCCGCGATGCTCTGACGCGGCACAGCGGACGGGGCGAGGGCGCTCGATACGAGCACGTAGCCCCGCTGCTGCTGCGCAACCACGCTCACGCCGTGCTCGATCCGCTGCTGTGGATCGTCGAGCCGCCGGCGGCCGAGGCGGCCAGCGCGCAACAGGCGACATAGCCTCATCGCCGGAACCGCACCTTCGGCTGCGGAGACTTCGGTGGCGTCGCCTTGCCGGCGACGTGGCCCATGCGGAGTCGGCGCTGCGCGGCCATGTCGGCCGCCTTCGCCTTGCGCCGCTCGATCCACGCAGAGTAATCGCCCTCGGCGACGCGCCAACGCTTGGCCGACAGCCTCATGAGCGGCACGCAGTCGGCCTGCATCTCGCGCACGAGTTCGATCGGGGCGACCAGCAGAGACTTCGCCAAGTCACGCACGTCGAGCATGCGCGCTTGGTCGACGGACTGAGTGCTGGGAGCGGTCATGCGACCCCCGTAGGAAGCTCAGGCGACACTTCCCGTCCGCGCAGGGCGTCGAGTACCACCTTCGGCTCGTACCGAATGGTCTTCGGGCCGATGCGAACGAATGGGATGCGTCCTTCGCGGCGCAGCTGGTCGACAGTCGAAATGCCAACGTCGAGGAACCGGGCCAGTCCGTGGGCGTCGCGCAACGGCTCGGCGGGATGCGTGCTGCTCATGCCTCCCTGCTATCCGCGACCGCGCCGGGGTCGCGACGCCCGCGTTTCGCGTTGCGGCAGTTCTGGTTTCTGTAGCGGCAAATAGGCGTTAGCGCGCGAGTAGGACTTCGACACCTGCTCCCACTTCGAAAGCCACGCGCGGCAGTCAGAGATTCGCGCGCGCAGCGGTCTCCTCTGCACGGGCAGGGCGCCGCGCTTCCACTTCGCCGCTCTGCGAGCCGCGTCGCAGTGACCGGCGCTGTTCATCGGCCACCCGGCGCGCTTCGCGGCCTCGTCGATCGGCAACAGCGGTTCGGCCTTGCGAAGCAACCGCGCACAGGTGCGCAGACCGAACTCGATCCGGTCGAGGTTCGGCTTCTTGTCGGTCAGCATGTTCGCCAGGTGGGCGCGCGTGCTCGCGATCAGGTCACGCACCGTTTCGTTCAGCGGACCACCGACGCGGGAATCGCACAGCACGAGTTCGCAATGCCGAAGTCCGTGACCGTCGAGAATCGCACCGGCCAGGATCGTGGCCCTGAACGTCTTCCTGTTGTGAAACAGCTCGTCGGCGAGTTGCTCAAGCAGTGCGGGCCACTTCGGAAAGCCGTCGTCGATGAGGGTATCGAGGGCGTCCGGAATGTCGTCACGCAGCTGCGCGAGCATGTGCACCTCAGTCTTGCGGTGACTTCCGCCGGTGGGATCCGCCGCAGCGTTCGCCTTGAGCACTGCCAGCAAGGTGTCCGCCAACGCAGCCTGCTTGGCCGCGCCTGCGGGCTTCTTGGCCCGCACCGCCTTCCGGCGCTTGCCTCTCTTTGCCGCCACCGAGCCCTCACCCTGAGCCCGAGACGGAATGGCCGAGGCAGGGGCCGGGCTCACTGGCCCACGCGGCCCGGGGATCAGTCCGGGCCGTGCCTCGGAGACCGCCACGCTACCGCGGCTGCCGTTCCAGGAACAACGCCAGGTGCTTGTGTATCGCTGCCATCGCGGCGAGAGTCCTGGCAGCGGTTGAAGCGAGGAGGCCCAGGAACGAGACATGGCCACCGAAGTCGCATCGAACCAGAGAGCCAGAGCCGCAGCGCGGCGACGCCGAAGAAGTGCGGCCACGGCGCGGTTGTGGATCGTGACCTTCCTGGTTGTCGCCGGCAGCGCCGTTCTCTGGCTGAACACCAGGCCGGGGAAAGACGGCAAGCCAGTCCTCTCCCTCACGACTGCGCCGCCATCGTTCGAGACGTTGCGCGACGAGTGGGCCAAGCTCTCGGAGCAATGGCGCGCGGAACGGTCGCGAGCAGAGAAGATCGACCCATTCGGCGGGACTGATCGCGACCACGATCGCAACCGCGATGCGTTCCGTATCCTCAACAACGTGGCCGGGCGACTCGAATCACTTCGACGCGCCGAGGCGCGGAAGGAGCGTTCGGACTGGGTCCGCGAGGAACTAGGCCGCGACCGTTTGGAGTGGGATGCCCTCGTGGCTTCCGTGCAGCCGAGCATGCCCACTGAGCAGCCGAAGAAGGAGCGCTAGCTAGCTGTGCTTGCAGAACTGACCCACGGCGAGATGGGCCTGATGCTGCTGGCCGCAGCGTCCATCTACGTGCTGCCCTCGGCCGTCGCGATGCTCCGTCGGCACCGCAACGTCGCGTCGATCATGGTGGTCAACCTGCTGCTGGGATGGACGCTGCTCGGCTGGGCCGTCTCGATGGCGTGGGCAGTTTCGGCCGCTCCACAGGTCGACGTGCGCGTGGTTCGCGAACGGCGGCGCGGTCGACATCGCCGCTGAGCGCGCACCTCCCGCCCAGGTCGTGCTTCGTCCGCGTGGTCAGCGCCCCTTCCGCGGCGGCTCCGGCGGCGATTCCGGCTTCGGACTCTCGTCGGTGCGTTCCGGCATGCCGACAAACCTCGCGACGAGGTTGTAGAGCGCCAATGCCTCGTCGGACATGCGCGATGCGCGCGCCGGACGCTGCTTCACCCACTCCATCTCGGCCTCGTAGGCGAGACTGCCGGCGCGGGCAATTGCGTTCCCCATCTCCTCGACTTTCTCGCCTTGCGCGAGCAGCTCCTTGGCCTTGATGCGTCGCAAGTCGGTGCACGCATAGAACAGCCATCGGATGCGCTCCTGATTCCAGGTGCCTGCCGGCGCCGGTGGCGCTGGTTGCGCACGCTCCAGTGCGTCGACTCTCTTCTCCAACGCCGCGACGCGCTCTACGAGCGGCTTCGGGTCTTGCAGCACGAAGGGCACAACGGCGACGACGGACAGAGCGGCGGCGATGAGCTTGTGGCGCATGGGTTCCTCTTGTCCCCGCGAGCCCTCGGCCCGCAACCGTAGCGGCACCACGGCCGGAGAGCGAGAGCCGGAAGCGCGCGACCTTACCTACTTGCGCGAGTTCTCGCGCGAGCGAGAGGCGCGTCTCGGCGCGTTTTCGCGAGACACGACATGGCGGCAGCCGGCAGCACCTGCCCCGTTCCGGCGAGAGACGATCCTCACGCAACCGAGCTAGGACTCAGTTCCATCGGGACCGCACTCACGCACCAGCTCCCGGAGCCGGGCCAACGCGCTCAGGTGATCGTCAGCCGCCGCAGTGACCAAGTGGGCGTTGAGGGCTCTCACCTCAAGCGCCACCTCGTACAGCTCGTCAACGTACTTCACCAATGCCGCGCCTGTTGGCATCGGCGGGCCGACACAACCTCCGGCCGCCGGCGTGGGCTCCATCGCGGCGACTCGGCTCACCAAGGCTCGCGGTGGCTTCATCGCGCGCGCCCCCGTTCCAGTTCGTCGACGCGAGCGGTGAGCAGGGCCCATGCGCCCGCCTCGCCGACCTTGGCGAGCAGATTCGCCGCTCGTTCGGCAACGCCGAACTCGAGTTCGCCCGCGGCTGCGGCAACAACAACGCGGCGATGCGCTTCGGCGATTGCTGCCGCGTCAGCCAGGTCGGGCAGGTCGAACACGGCGACGGCCGGCTCCTCTCGCACGCGACCGAGCACGCGGTCGAGCCAGAGCCGCGCGGCCTGCGTGTCGCCGGCCATCGCCAACGCGTGCAGCTTGTCGAGAAGGGCACGCACGGCCTCCGGCTTGCCTGCTGCGCGCGCCTCGGCCTGCGCCTCGGCCAGTCGAGCCAACTGCGGGTTGCCAGGGCCACCCCGCCATCCCGGTACGAACCGGCCGGTTGCGGGATCGCGCCCATCCCCTCCATTTGAATTGGTCACAGTCGGCCCCGGCGGATCTGCTCCGGAACTGGTCGGCGCTGCTGCGCTGCTCGGGTCGGTCATGCGGTGGCCCTCCGCGCAAGGTCGCCGAGCCCGATGCCGCGCAGCAGGTCGTCGAACGATCCTCCGCCGACCGGGCCCGGCTCGTCGACGCGCTCGCGGCGCGGCGGGCTCACAGTGGCGGTCGCGGTCGGCGGAGCAGGCACGGCACTGTCGCGCGCGACCTCGCCGAGGAACCGGCCAATCGGCCACGATGCACGGCAGCGGGTCAGCAGCTCGCCGCTCCCGGCCAGCGCGCGCTTGATGCGGACCAGCAGCACGCCGCCCACGTTCCGCGGCCGGCCGAGCAGCACGTCGAGCGCGAGCGCGAGCACCCGCTCCGGCACAAGCACCCTTGCGACCTGCACGGCCAAGCTGGCGCGCTTCCGCGGAGCGCGGTCGAACACGCCGGCGGCCGCCAAGACCTGCTCGACGGCACGCGGCGCCGGCATGCGCAGAAGACGCGGCACGGCCTGCGGGTCGGCGGCGAGGCGGCGCAGCTCGGCGCCGGCCCGTTCGCTGCTGGTGGCAGCCTGCTGGGCACGGTCGGACCTCGCTTCGACCAGGTCAGGGACGAGGACCGCGACGATTTCGCCGGCGGTGGCCGTGCCACGGCTCCTGGTCGAATCTGCGGCTTGGAAACCATCCCGGAGCGAAGCGACCTCGGAACCACCCGCTGCCGGCGCCGGCGGCGCCTGCATGGGTACTGGGGACGAAGTCCCCTGCATGGGTGAGGCAACCGTTGCGGCACCTTCGCTGGCAACCAGTACGGCACCTCCGCGAAGGCGCGAACGACCCCGGCGAGCCCGTTCGGCGAGCAGGTCGGCGCGGTCATCGCCCAGCGGTCTACCGTGGGTCGCGCGGCGGTCCGCGGTCAGCCTGGCGCGCCGCACGTCGGCACGCCCGCGGCGGACGGCCTCGACGCCGATCAGGTCGCGTTCGGCGAGCAGCCGCCGGGCGGCCCGGATGGTCGGCAGCGACACGCCTGCGAAAGCAGCC
>JBASWX010000609.1:0-1620 GCA_049276695.1 Planctomycetota bacterium | reverse complement strand
CCCGCGGCGAAGAAGTCCTGCGCGGGGAAGCTGGCGACGAAGCGCGCCAGCGGCACTTCGCCACCCGGCCACAGCGCCTGCGCCACCATCGCGCCCACCGCGAACAAGTCGGCGCGGTGGTCCGGCACCGCCCCGAGCAGCTGTTCGGGCGCGGCGAAGAACGGCGTGCCGCCAGCACCGCGGATGCCGCGCCGCGCCGACATGCCGAAGTCGAGCAGGTGCAGGCTGCCGTCCGCGCCGAGCACCAGGTTCGCTGGCTTGAGGTCGAGGTGCACGATGCCGCGCAGGTGCACGAACGCCAGCACCTCGAGCAGTTGCTGGACGCGCGCCCGCAGCTCCGCCGGATCGCGCCCCAGCGTGCGCAGCACCTCGCCGTCAGCGTGCTCGCGCAGCACGAAGGCGCGGCCATCGCGCAGCCGGCCGACTTCGAGCACCGCCGGGATCGCCGGGTGCCGCAACGACAGCAGCAGCGACGCCTCGGCCGGTTCGACCCCCGCTGGCAGCACCTTCAGCACCCGCGACGGGCCGCCGGCCAGGGACTGCACGGCGAACGTCGTGCCCTCGCCGCCGGCGTACTCGGCGACGAGCGCGAAGCGCCCGGCGAGTTCGTCCGGCAACGCGGCCGGCGCCTTCACCACCGCGGCGCGCCCCCGTTCGCCAGGCAGACGCTCGACCGCGGCAGCAGTGGGCAGTCCATCGACACAGGGTCGCGCACGTCCCGTTCCGGCGCGAGCCCTTTCCGGCCCGCCGCCGCGGTGCCGCCACGTCGAAACTGCACGGCACCGGGCAGGAACTGCACGGGGAACGGGCCGGGCGGGCCGCGACCGGGCAACGGTCTGGCCGCCGCGCGTGCCCGGAAGGTGCACAGCCGCAGCGGGAACCGTCCAGCTTCCGGGCATCCGGTGCCGCGGGCACGGGCCGGCACGGGGCTTGTCTTCCGTGCCGCGTCATGGACAGCGACCTGCAAGCGAACGACGACCTCCAGCCCCGGCGCCCGTTCCGCGTCGTCACCTACAGCCACGACTCGTTCGGGCTCGGCCATCTGCGGCGCAGCGTCACGCTGGCGACCGCGATGGTGGCGCAGAGCCCGCACGTACACGCGCTGTGCCTGACCGGCTCGCCGGTGCCCGACCTGTTCCCGCTGCCCGAACGCTGCGACCTGGTCAAGCTGCCGTCGATCGGCAAGGACCACGACGGCGACTACGTGGCGCGGCGGCTGCCGCTCGCCGTTGGCGAACTGACCGCGCTGCGCAGCGACCTGATCACCGCCGCGGTGCGCTCGTTCCGGCCCGACCTGCTGCTGGTCGACCACACCGCGGCCGGTCCCGGCGGCGAACTGCTGCCGGTGCTGCGGCGGCTGCGCCACGAGCACGTGCCGACCCGCATCGTGCTCGGCCTGCGCGACGTGCTCGACTCGCCGCTGCGGGCACAGGCGCAGTTGCAGCGCGAAGGCACCTTCGAGCTGCTGCGCAGCCACTACGACCACGTGCTGGTGTACGGCGAGGCCGCGGTGTTCGACCCGGTGCGCGAGTACGGCTTCCCCGCCGACGTCGCCGCCAAGACGTCCTTCACCCGCCCGGTCGTGGCCGCCGACGCCACCGCGCCACGGCTGACGCGCGC
>JBASWX010000608.1:0-2422 GCA_049276695.1 Planctomycetota bacterium | reverse complement strand
CGGTTACGCTGACGGGCGGCCGGACTACCTGGTCCGCCGTCCATGCGAGTCGCCGCCGCCCTGTTCGTGTCGTGCTTCGCCGCGTCGTGCGGCGACCTCGACGTGCGCTCGCTGCGCACCGCCGACGCGGTGCCGGCGGCACTGGTCGGCGAGTGGGAGGGCAACTGGCGCTCGTCGGCGACCGGCCGCACCGGCGAGGTCCGCGTCCAGGTGCAGGAGTTCGGCGGCGAGCCGCTGGTGCACGTCGACATCGACAACCCGTCGGTGCAGCCGCAGGTCGTCGACCTGGTGCTGACCGAGGATTCGATCGAACTGCGCTCGGGCGGCGAAGTGGTGATGTCGGCGCGGCTGTTCCAGGACCGCCGCCTCGAGGGCCTGTTCGCGGTCAGCGGCGACCGCGGCACGTGGTCGGCGGACTGGCAGCGCGACCTGCCGCCGGTCGGCGATCTCGGCGGCGTCTGGCGCGGCGACCTGGTGCCGCTCGGTGGCGATGTGGTCGCGATCGAACTCGAACTGGTGCAGACGGTGAGTTCGGGCCAGCTGCGGCTCGATGGGCTGCTGGCCGTGCCGGGTGCGTGGCCGGCGCCGGTCGCGATCGAGGGCAGTGCGCGCTTCGGTGCGGCCGGCTTCGAACTGCTCGCACGGTCGGTGCCCGGCAGTGCCGTGCCGTTCACGCTGTCCGCGGCCGGGGCCGCGGGTGAGGACGGCGTACTGCGTCTGGGCGCCGGCCTGCTGCACGTGACGGGCGACGACCCGCAGCCGTTCCGCGACGCCACGTTCACGCTGCTGCGGTCCCGCCAGTAGCGTGCCGCGCGCGTTGATCCCTTGGCCGCCACCGCGTCGAATCCCGGCATGGGCGAACTGTCCGGCCGCGACTTCCTGGGCGCCTTCGGGGTAGTGCGGCGCGGCGAGCGCATCCTGTTCGTCGCCAACGACCGCACGATCGGCGGACGGCCGGTGCGCACCTGGGACCTGCCCGGCGGCCGGGTCGAGGCTGGCGAACTGCTGGCCGAGGCGCTGCGCCGCGAACTGCGCGAGGAGACCGGGCTCGCGGTCGTGGGGGAGCCGCGGTTCCTGTTCGTTCAGGAGGGCGCCCGCGTGCAGCGCGGGCGGCGCGCGTACGCGTGGCGTTCGTTCTTCTTCGCGCTCGAGGTGGGGCCAGGCGAACCGCAACCCGGGCACGAGGTGCTGGCGGTGCGCTGGCTGGAGCGGGCCGAGATGCACGCGGAGCTGACCGCGCCCTACCACGACAGCTTCCGGCGTTGGCTCGACACCGGCGGCACGCTGTTCACCAGCCAGTGGGTCGACTGAAGGAATCTGGCGGAAATCGCGCCGGAAGTGCCACCGCGGCGCGATTGCGGGCACCAATGCAGTGTGCTCACTGTTGTCGCGTGCCTGACCCTGGTGACGCCAGCGCTGCTGGTGATCCCGCTGGACGGTCGCCCCGTGCGCTTCGGCGTCTGCCTGCCCGCGGCGGCGGTCGCGAGCGGGCTGCGGCTCGAAGGGCGCGGCCAGTTGCAGTGGCGCCGGTTGCCGGTCGGCGGCACGGACGCCGATCCGGTCTGGGTCGAACTGGCGATCACCGGCCCGCGCGGCACGGTGCGGTTGTGCGCCGGCAGCGGCGCCCCCTGTGCGAATGGCAGCGGTCCGGTGGTGGTGCGCGAGATCGAGGAACAGGTGCTCGCCGAAGGCCGGCAGCGCACCGTGCGCTGGCGCTGGCACGACGGCACGGTCGACGAATGCACGCGGGTGGTGTTCACCCAGCCGACCGTCGTCGCTGGTGAGAGTTACGCGGCGGGCGAGGCGCGCACGACGCTGACGGTCGGGATGCGGGAACGCAGCGAGGTACTGTGCCGCCTGCACCGCGACGTGCTGGCGTTCGCCGGCGTGATGCCGGAGCCGGGCGGCGGCGGGGCGACGACCAGGGACCTGCGCGCGCACCTGCGCACCGTGCTGCCGCTGCTGCACGAACTGCCGGGCGCACGCGGGGCCGGCGACTATGGGCGCAGCGGCGGTGTGGTCACCAACCTGGAGTTCGACACGACGCTGGCGCTGCTGCGGTGCGCATTCGGCCTGCGCGAGCCCGCGGCGCTGGCGCGCGCGCTGCGCTCGGCGACGCACCTGCTCGACCGCGACTTCGACCCGGCCACCGGGCTGCTGTTCCCGCACGGGCCCGACCACCGCACCGGCACGCCGGAGCCGGGGCACGTCTGGTTGCAGGGGCTGCTGTTCGCGGCGCTGCTGACCGCCGACGACGACGGGTTGCTGGCGGTACACAACCTGGCGCGCGCGCTGGCGACGACCCCGCCGATGGGCGAAGGCGCTTCCGAACGGCTGCGCGACTGGGCCTGGCCGCTGCTCGAACTGGAGGCGGCGCTGGTGGTGATGCCCGACCGCGTGGTCGCGCGCGCCGCCGACCGGC
>JBASWX010000607.1:0-2880 GCA_049276695.1 Planctomycetota bacterium | reverse complement strand
GAACCAGCGCCGCATCGCCGCCAGCACCGCCGGCGGTTTCGGATGGCTGGTCGCGGCGTGGTCGAGGTAGATCATCGTTCGCCGCGGATTCGCGTCCGGCCGGTCACGAGCGGCCGAGCCAACGATCGTACAGCGCCCGTGCGCGCAACGGCTCGGCGACGCCGAACAGCAGCGCCCGGCCGCCGGGGAACACGCTGAAGCGGCAGCCGTCGGCGACGAAACGCAGCAGGTGCGGCGTGCGGACGAGGTCCTGGACGCTGCCGGCGAGGCGCCGCGCCAGCGCGTCGAGGTCGCAGTCGGTGCGGCGGCCCGGTTCGATCTGCACCGCGTCGCGGCCGCACAACGTCACCGCGATGGCGGGCGGGGCGACCAGCGCCGGGTACTCGCGCCGCTGGCAGACGCTGCAATCGGGCGCTGGCTGGGACGCGATCGGCACCAACGCGTAGTGGCCGCGCCAGACGTCGCAGGTGAACACGCCGGTGCTGACTGCCGCGGCGCCGAGCAGCAGCTTCAGTGCCTCGGCGACCTGGAACGCGCTCGCAGCGGCGATCGCCGGCGCCAGGATGCCGGCGGTCTCGCAACTGCCGGCGTCGGCCAGCGACGGTGGCTCCGGCCACCGGCAACGCAGGCACGGGCCACCGGGGCGCACCACCATCGCCGCCGCCTCGGTGCCGATCGCGCCGGCGTAGATCCACGGCACGCGCTGCTGGCTGCACCAGTCGTTCAGCAGGTAGCGGGTCGCGAAGTTGTCGGTGCCGTCCAGCACCAGGTCGGGCAACGCCGGCAGTTCCTGCAGGAAGCGCGCCGAACAGTCGGCGACGTACGGCACGACGCGGCAGGCGCTGTCGACCTCGCGCAGCCGCGCCGCCGCGGCGATCGCCTTCGGCGTGCCGGCCCGCGCATCGGCTTCGGTGAACAGCACCTGGCGCTGCAGGTTGGACAGTTCGACGATGTCGCGGTCGCACAGCCAGACCGTGCCGATGCCGGCGCGCACGAGTGCATCGGCGGCGTGCGTTCCCAGCGCCCCGCAACCGACCACCAGCACGGTCGCGCGCTGCAGCCGGGCCTGTCCGGGTTCGCCGACTCCCGCGACCCGGACCTGGCGGCTGTGACGTTCCACGGCGGGGGCCCTTGCCGGTGCGCCGGCGCGGGCGGGCAGCTCAGCCGCCGTAGTGCTGGCGGTTGATCTCGGTGAAGTTCTTCCACTCGGCCGGCAGGTCTTCCTCGGCGAAGATCGCGTGCACGGGGCAGGCGTCGACGCACAGCGTGCAGTCGATGCAGTCGGTCGGGTTGATGTAGAGCTGTGGGTCGGCGTCGCCACCGTGGATGCAGTCCACGGGGCAGACGTCGACGCAGGCCTTGTCCTTCACGTTGATGCAGGGCTGGGCGATGACGTGCGTCATGGGGCGCGGGTCGGTTCCGTCAGGTTGGGGGTTGTGGGGCTGAGAGCCTAGCGGCGCGCGATCTGGTTGCCACCGTCGGGGCGAGCTGCCGTCGCGCCAACGACGGGAGAGCGTGGTGCGAGAGCAGGGACTTGAACCCTGAAGAGCTTGCGCTCGCGGGCACCTAAAACCCGTGCGTCTGCCAGTTCCGCCACTCTCGCGTGGCGCGCCCACCGTACCGCCGCAGTCGGTACTCGCCAAGCTCAGTTTGATACCCGGGTCGCCGCGTGCGTTCAGCGCGTGGTCTGGCGTGTCGATCCAGGCGGACCGGCGCGTCGCCATCCCGCGTAGGGGGCGCGCGCCCAGGACGACCCATGACCCGCACACTCCATCCTCGTTCGCGGCGCTCCTGGCTGGCCTTCGCGATCTGCGGCGCACTTGCGGCCTGTGGCTCCGGCGGCACCGAGAACGGCGGCGTCGGCGGTCCCGGTGACCCGGGCGGTCCCAGTGGCGGCGATCCGCCAGGCGATCCGCCAGGCGATCCTGGCTCCGGCGGTGGGCCGGGCGGCCCGGGCGGTGCCGGCAACCCGCTGGCGATCGTGCTCGACTTCTCGGTCGCCAACGAAGGCACCGTCGAACGCACCGAGACCCTGTGTACGTCGATCCCGTTCCCGGAAGGCGGTTATGCGCCGTCGACGCTGGCGACCATGGTGGTCAGCGGCCATCAGACCGCGTGGCTGCCGCTGCAGTATTGGGCCGACGGCACGGTGAAGGTCGCGCAGGCGCAGTTCACCGACACGCTGGCGGCCGGCCAGGTCAAGAACTACGTGATCGCGAAGGACGAACCGTCGCTCGCCGGCGCCTTCACGCGCAATCCGTGGGTCGCGCAGCTGTGGAACGGCCTCGAGATCGGCGCCGAGGTGCGCGACACCTTCTCGGTGCCGTACCGGGCGTTCGCGACCGGCGGTTCCGTGGTGCAGACCTCGCCGTTGGTGCAGACCACGCGCCACCATTCGTACCACCTGCCGCTCGCCGGCCAGACCGGCATCGGCCGCGATTACCTGACCTCGACTTTCTACGTCACCGAGTACCGCGACATGCCGTTCGTGGTCGTCGACTGGATCGTCGGCAACGACTACCTCGGCGCCGACGTGATCCCGCCCGGCAACACCGACCGCAACCTGCGCGCGCTCGGCACGGTCGACGTGCGCGGCGCCTGGTTCCTGACCAAGGGCACCTCGGCGATGATGCCGTACCGGTTCGGCCCCGAGGGGCTGAGTCCGTTCGAAGTGCTGAACGGCGGCTACGGCGCGTTCCGCGTGATGACCGACACGTTCCTCGCCGACGCGCAGACCCGCCGCTACCGCTTCCTGCTGCGCTGCGAGCCGCCGGGCGCGGCCAGCGCCGAAGTGGCGCGCTGGCAGGCGACTTCGACCGCGATGCTGGCGAACCCGATGTACCCGCTGGCGACGCAGGCGGCGTGGGTGCGGACGCGCGC
>JBASWX010000606.1:0-1819 GCA_049276695.1 Planctomycetota bacterium | reverse complement strand
GCGCTGCTCGACCTCGCGGCGGCCGCGCATCGCGACGGCGATCAGGCCCGCAGCCACGAACTGCTCGAACGGCTGCGGCAGCGCGACGGCGACCGTCCGGACCGCCGCACCTGGCTGGCAGCGACCGGCGGGCCGATCCTGCCGATCGACGAACTGCAGTCGCTGCGCCGCGACGGCCGCGCCGCGGTGCTGGCGTTCGCTGCAACCGAGCGCGAACAGGGCGCGTCGACGACGCTGCTGATCGACCAGTGCATCCTGGTGATGAACCCCGATGGCAGCTGGACCGCGGAGGTGCACCAGCTGCGCCGCATCAACGACCAGACCGGCGTCGAGTCGTTCGCCGAGAAGGTCGGCCTCGCCGGCGTCGACGAGGTGCTGCTGGTGCGCACGCTGTCTGCCGACGGCAGCGAATCGGTGCCGGCGCGCATCGACGGCGACTACGCGCTGCCGCGCCTGCAGCCGGGCGCCTTCGTGGAATGGCGCCAGCGCCAGCACGGCCAGGCGCCCGGCGCCGATCCGGTCGCGACCACCGAGTTCCTGTTCGGCTCGGCCGACGAACCGACGCTGCTGGCCGAGTTCGCGCTGGTGCTGCCGGCAGGCCGCGGCGAACTGCGCACCCGCGCGCTCGGCGAGCCGACCGGCAAGCAGACGCTGGCCGATGGCCGCGCGGTCAGCATCTGGACGCGCACCGACCTGGCGGCGCTGGCGAAGGAGCGCTTCCTGCCATCGCTGTTCGACCTGCTGCCGTGCGCGCAGGTCGGCGAGGACCACTCGCCGTGGCCGACGTTCCGCGACCATCGCGCCCAGCTCGGCCGCCGCGCGCGAGCCACCGCGCCGCTGCGCACGACCGCTGCCCGGCTGATCGCCGGGATCGCCGAGCCGCGCGCCCAGGCCGACGCGATCTGGACGTTCGTGCACGAACAGATCGAGGACGGCAACGCCGACAGCGCGCTCGACACCCTGCTGCGCAAGAAGGGCAACCGCTTCCTGCTGGCGATCGCGCTGCTGCGCGCGGCCGGCTTCGCGGTGACGCCGCTCGCGTGCGCCGAGTCGGCGCCGGCTTTCGGTGCGGGCACCACGTCGTTGTTCGGCGACTCCGAGCCGCTGCAGTTCCCGGCAGTGCTGCTCGAACTGCCCGGCACAGCGCCGCTGCCGTTGTTCCTCGACACGCCGCGGCACTGGCCGCTCGGCGCGGTGCCCGCGCAGCGGGCGGGCAGCCAGGCGTGGGTCGTGCGCGACGACGCCGCCGCGCCGTTCCTGCTGCCGGCACACGGCCAGGCGACCCAGGACCTCACCGTGCGCGGCGTGGCGACGCTGCGCGACCGCGAGCTGCTGCTGACCGCGACCATCGCGATCGGCGACGTCGCGGGGCTGCAGCTCGCCGAACGGCTGCGGCAGATGCCGGAGAACACCCGCAAGCTGGCGGCGCGGCAGATCACGCAGCAGCTGTTCACCGGCTTCCGCGTCGAGGCCGCGCGCATCGGCAGCAGCAAGCCCGGCGAACCGCTGCAGTTCGAAGTGACGGTGAAGCGCACCGGCGTGCAGAAGAGCGGCGACCGTCAGGTGGTGCCGCTGCCGCTGCCAGCCACGCGCTTCGCCGCCAGCTTCGGCGACCGCGAGCCGCGCACCTTGCCGTGGAACCTCGCGGTCGGCATGCGCCTCGAATGGCTGGTCGAGTTCGACGCCGGGCCCGGCCTGCACCTCGTCGCCGCCCCCGCCAACACCGTGCTCGACTGCGAGCCGCTGCACTTCCACCAGCACCTGGTGCCGGGGCCGCGCACGCTGCGCTGCCAGCGCACGATCACGATCGGGGCCGCGA
>JBASWX010000605.1:0-2525 GCA_049276695.1 Planctomycetota bacterium | reverse complement strand
CGGCAAGGGCCACGACGTGCTGCCGCCGTTCGTCGGCGAGACCGACGCGCTGCGGCAGCGCGCGGTCGCCCTGTCGGTCGCGGAGCTGCACGCGCGCCCGGCCTGCACCGGGCCGGTCCGCGTCGTGGTGCCGAGCAAGCTCGACCCGGCGATCATCACCTCGTTGATGCGGCCGCACCTGATGACGACGCGGCGCGGGTTGTTCGCCGATCGCGATGGCGACGGCATCGCGCTGACCGGCCTCGCCGACACGGTGCGGCTCGCGGTCGACCAGCTCGTCGCCCTCGATCCGGAACTCGGCGGCAAGCTGCCGGTGTCCGCCACGGCAGCGTGGCCGCGCACGCCCGGCACGCAGCAGCACCAGCTCGCCGCCGGCAACTACACGGTCGCCCAGCTCGTCGACGGACTGGCCAAGGCCCTGCGCCGAAACATCGTGCTGGCCCCTGCCCTCGTCACCGAGGGCCGTGCGATCACGGTCGCGAACGCGATCACCGGCGACGACGTCACCTTCGAGGATCAAGTCACCGCGCTGCTGTGGCCCGCGGGCGTGCTGGTGCTGCACCTCGCCGGCGAGCACGGCCTGTACGAGGCGGTGCGCAGCGTGCCCCCGGTCTGGCCCGCGGCGACGCGCGCCCGCCTGGTGACCGCGGCGGAGCTGCAGGCGCGACCGTCATGGATCGGCTGGGTCATGGTTGCCATCGACGACGGCGGCCGCACTGCAGAGCAGAGGTTGGCCGACGTGCGCGACGCTGCCACGGCGCTGGCCGCCCCTGGCCGGTCGCTGGCCATCAGTACGCGGCCCGACGGCATGACCGCAATCGGCCTGTCGACCGACGTCGCCGAGCTGCTGCGCCAGCTCGCAGCGAAACGCGCCGCGAAGTAGCTGCGCCCAGGTCCGCGTACCGCGCCAGTCGCACTTGCGGGCCTGATTGCCGCCTCGGGGCTTCCAGCGCCACATCGCCGGCGCGATTGCCGAGCCTGTGCAACGGCAGTACAAGCAGGTCATGCATGCGGTCGTGCAAGCGAAGGTCACCGAGATCCGGGCGCTGTGCCGGCGATTCGGTGTGCAGCGGCTGACGCTGTTCGGTTCGGCTACGACTCCCGCTTTCGATCCGGCGTCGAGTGATCTCGACTTCCTGGTCGACTTCGACAGCAACCCGCACGATCTGGCCAACCGGTACTTCGGACTCGTCGAGGCGCTCGAGGAGCTGTTCCAGCGCCCAGTAGACCTGGTCGAGACGCGAGCAATCACCAACGAGTTCTTCCGCGCCGGTGCCGCGCGCACGTCCGAACTCCTGTATGCAGCTTGAGACCAAGAAGTACCTGGCGGACGCGCTGGCGGCCGCGGAGAAGGTCCTGCGATACACCGCCGGGAAGACGCTCGACGACTACCGTTCGGACGACATGCTGCGATCGGCCGTGGAACGGCAGTTCGTGACCATCGGGGAGGCGATGGTGCGATTGCGCAGCCAATCCCTGGCGACCTTCTCCCGAATCAGCGATCAGCGACGAATCGTGCGGTTCCGCAACATCGTGGTCCACGGCTACGACGTGCTTTCGCACGAGACGGTCTGGGATGTGGTGCAGCAGCACGTGCCGATCCTGCGTACCGAACTGCGCTCGTTGCTGGCCGGATCCACCTGACCCAGCCAGCCCCCCCCCCTGGCCGCGTCACTTGCCGAGCGGCTTCTCGAGGCGGTCGACGAAGGCCTGATCGAAGACCTTCAGCAGGTCGTCGGCGGTGACGCCCTGCGCGTCGATCTTGATCAGGTGCGTGCCGTGCATCAGCAGCTGCAGTTCCTGCCCGCTGTCGCCGCTCTTCTTGAGGATCGCCTTGTGCGCGCCGTACTTGACCAGTTCGCCGCCGCTGGCCTCGACCAGCGTCGGGTTGTCGAACATCATCGTCAGCATGCCCATCAGGGGCGAGTTGGCCGTCACCTCGACCGCGATCGACTGCTCGCCCTTCTGGTAGCGCCGCCGCATCGTCATCCCCGCCGCAGCGATCCCGGCGGCGATCGCTTCGGAGTTCTCGTCGACGGCGTCGTCCTCGACGGTCCAGCCCTCGGGCTTCGGCAGACAGGCCAGCACCGCGGCGCGCTGCTTCTTCTGCAAGTCGCGGATCGCGGCCTGCAGCGCCGCGATGGCGGCACCCAGCTTGTCGGCTTCGACGGCCTTCTTCGCCTGCTCGACGGCTTCGGGGAAGGTCGGTGTCTTCTTCGGGCCGCTGCGCTCCTGGGCAGCGGCGGCGAAGCAGAGGACGGTCGTGCAGAGGATCGGGAAGAGTTGGCGCATTGGGGACTCCGGGTGGGCGGAAGCGTAGCGGCGCGGGCAGCGCGCGTTGCCTCGCCAGCCACCGGCACGCCATGATGCGTAGATGACCGAGCGCCAGCTGCCGCCCGGGAGCCTGCCGCAGGCGATCGAAGACGCCGTGCTCGGCATTCTCGAAGGCGACGACGGCAGTCGCGATGCGGCGCTGCACGCGCTGCTGGTGGCCTGGCCCACGCACGGCCGGGCCATCAGCCAGT
>JBASWX010000604.1:0-2764 GCA_049276695.1 Planctomycetota bacterium | reverse complement strand
GGCGCCATCCCGCCGCCGATCGGCAACGCGCCGCGCCAGGCGTGCGCCGCGAGGTCGGCGAAGCCCGCGTGCCGGAGGTGACCGAGCAGCGTGTCGACCTTGGCGTAGCGGAACGGGCCCGGCGCGTCCGGATCGGGCGGCGGCACGTCGACGAAGCCCGCCACGGTGTCTCGCACGGTCGTCATCCACGGGTTGTCGCCCGTCGGGCCCCAGACGGCGAACGCGAAGCGGCCGCCCGACGCCAGCCAGCGCCGCAGGTTGGCGAACGCGGCCGGTGGGTCGTCGAAGAACATCACGCCGAAGCGCGACGCCAGCCGGTCGAACGGGCCGTGGACCGCCGTGGCGACGTCCGCAGTGTCGAAGCGGATCGCGCTGCTGGCGTCGGCAGCGCGCGCCACCGCGACCAAGGCCGGCGAGATGTCGAAACCGTGCACGCTGCTCCCAGCCGGCGCCCGCCGCAGCAGTTCGCGCGTGGTCCGGCCGCCGCCGCAGCCGAGGTCGGCGATCCGGCACGGCGCGTCGAGCCGCAGCGCGCGCAGCAGCGGTGCGTCGACGGGTTGCAGCGTCGCCTCCATGCCGGCGAGGTGGGCGAGCCACTTGTCGCCGCGAGCGGACGCCCAGTCGGCGGCGGATGGGTTCTCGGTCATGTCGGAGGAGCCGCGGCGCGGGCAGGGCCTGTCGCCTTGCGTGGGACGATCGCGAACGGTAGCACACCGCCATGCGGAAGAGCCCCTCGCTCGCGGGCCGCGCCGTGCTGGCCATCGTGCTGATGGTCGGCTTCTACGCACTCGCGCTCGGCCTCTGCACCGCCCTCGGCCTCCTGGTCTGGGCCGATCTGCAGGGCCGGCACCTGCACGCGAAGATGATCCTGTTCGCGGGGATCACGATCGGCGTCGTGCTGTGGAGCGTGTTCCCGCGCGCCGTGAAGTTCCCCGATCCAGGGATCAAGCTGCGCGACGCCGACCAGCCCAAGCTGTGGCAGCTGGTGCGCAACGTCGCGGCCGCCGCGGGCCAGGAGCCGCCGCGCGAACTGTTCCTGGTCGGCGACATCAACGCCTTCGTCGCCGAACGCGGCAGCCGGATGGGCATTGGCGGCACCCGCGTGATGGGCATCGGCCTGCCGCTGCTGCAGGTGCTCAGCGTGGCGCAGCTGAAGAGCGTCATCGCGCACGAGTTCGGCCACTTCCACGGCGGCGACACGCGGCTCGGTCCGTTCATCTACCGCACCCGCGACGCGATCGGCCGCACCGTCGTCAACCTGAACAAGGCCGGCTCGCTGGTCGGCAAGCCGTTCGAGTGGTACGGCAAGCTGTTCCTGCGCGCGACCTTCGGCATCTCGCGGGCGCAGGAGTTCGCGGCCGATGCGCTGGCGGTGCAGCTGGTCGGGCTGGAGCCGGTGCAGACGGCGCTGCGGCGCGTCAACGAGACCGCGCCGTTGTTCGAACACTACGTGCAGGGCGAGTTCCTGCCGGTGCTGAACCGCAAGGTGCGACCACCGCTGGTGGGCGGCTTCTCGCTGTTCCTGGCGTCGCGCGCGATCCGCGAACTGCAGGTCAAGGTCGGCGAGGAGGCGATGCAGGCGAAGGGCAACCCGTACGACAGCCACCCGCCGCTGTCGCAGCGGCTCGCCGCCGCCGCCGAAGTCGAACAACCGGGCAAGGAACGGGCGGCGGGACCGACGGCGCTGTCGCTGCTGGCCGGCGTCGACGCGCTCGAGGCGCAGTTGCTGGCGTTCCAGACCGGCGCCGCCGAGGTCGCGAAGCTGCCGACGGCGAGCTGGCGGGATGTCGCGGCGCCGGCGGTCGTCGACGGCTGGCGCCGGTTCGCCAACGACCACGGGCGCACGCTGCCGCTGCTGCGCGCGGCCGACCTGGTCGCGCGTCGCGGCGAACTCGAACGCTTCGCGGTGGTGCTCGATCCGAAGATCCCGGCCGGCGAACGGCGCGACGCGGGTGGCTGGTTCCTCGGCGTGCTGCTCGGGCATGCGTTGGTGCAGGCGGGCTGGACGCTGCAGACCGGCCCCGGGGATCCTCCGGTCACCGTGCGCGGCGAGCAGCGGCTCGAGCCGATCGCGATCGGCAAGGCGCTGGCCAACGGCAAGCTGGCGGCGGCCGATTGGAGCGACACCTGCGCCAAGGCCGGCATCGGCGACCTGATGATCGCGGGCCCCGACCTGCCGATCGTGTCGTGACCGAGGCCCAAGCGCCGTGACGCTCTACCCGGATCGCCCGGACCGTCCGCGCGTCGCGGTGTTCGCCCGCTACGACTTCCCACGCGCCGACGGCGCGGGGCTGTACGAGCGGCTCGACGCGCTGGCCGCGGCCCTCGGCGTCGAACATCGCGTGCTGCACTCGATCGTCGGCGACCCGGCGACCCTGCCCTCGCCGTTGCGGGCGCGGCTCGGCACCGGACTGCTGGTCGTGGACTGGCCGGCGCAGCACGCCAACGACGTCGCGCACTGCCGGGCGACGTTGCCGCAGCGCTGCGCCGATCTGCTGGCGGCGATGACCCACTTCGCCGGTGGCGGGCAGCCCGTGGAGCGCGTCGAAGTGCGCGCCGCGTTCGCGTTCGCCCGGCAGGTGCGCGCGTGGGGGGCGTCGGCGGTGGTCTCGTACGGGCTCGACGAAGGCGCGCTGCAGGCGTTCGTCGCGGCGGCGTTGCTCGACCTGCCGCACGTGCTGCTGCTGCCCGATGCGCACGGCGAGCACACCTACGGGCAGCTGTTGCCGCTGTACGCCGGCGCTGCGCACGCGATCGTGGCGCT
>JBASWX010000603.1:0-2882 GCA_049276695.1 Planctomycetota bacterium | reverse complement strand
GTCGGCGTTCGCCGCCGCCGATGGCGATCGCGACGGCTTCCTGGCGCTGCCCGACCTGCAGGCCGCACTGGCGGCCGCCGGTGGCAACGAGACGCCGGGCGGCGCGACGGCGTTCCTGCTCGGCGTGCTGATCGCGATCCACGCCGACGAACGTCCCGGGCACGTGCGCCTCGCCGCCGCACTCGCGATCGGCGACGCGATCCATCCGGAGCGGCTGATGGCGCACGAACGGCATCCGCCACCGGGGTATCTCGACGACCTCGCGCCGAACGTGGACCTCGTCGGCGGAACGGCGATCGTGAAACCGCGGCCGGTGCCGATGACCGCCGAACGCTTGCGGGAAGTGGAGGCGCGGTGGCGGCGCAAGTACCGGGAAGGTGAATGGCCGCAGGGCAGGTGATTCGCCTCGTGCGCGCGCCCCGCTTGCCGCCCTGGGCCGGAAGTGGGATCGTTGCCCCTCCGGTTCTCCGAGCCGCCCCCCCACCCGCAATGCGCCTCCTCGCCGTCGTTCCGTTTCTGCTGACCGCCACCCTGCTCGCGCAGGGCGACATCCGGCCCGGCCTGTGGCAGACCGCCGGCAAGGTGCCCGCCGGTTGGGTCGTGCACAACACCAAGAACTACCAGGTCCAGTCGCACTGCGGCGAGGACAAGGCCAGGCGCCTCGGCGCGCACATGGAGACGATGCTGGCCACGTACCGCAAGATGTTCAAACCGGACAAGGCCGGCAGCAAGCAGCAGCCGATCAAGCTGTTCGCGAGCGAAGCCGCCTACCATGCCTACGGCGGCCGGCAGGGAACAGCGGCGTACTACCACCCGATCAAGCACGAGATGGTCTGCTACGACTCCGGCAAGTGGAGCGACGAGGAGAAGCCGGCCGGGCCGACCACCGGACCCGAGACTGCAGTCGATCGCATCAAGCGGCGCCTGTCGAGCTTCGAGGACATGATGACGATGGACCTGCTCGGCACCGCCGCGCACGAGGGGTGGCACCAGTACTACCACTGGCTCGTCGTCTCGCAGGTCCCGCTGCCGTCGTGGATCAACGAAGGCATGGGCGACTACTTCTACACCGCCGCGCCCAACCGCCAGAAGAAGCGGGCGGTGGCGCAGCTCGGCGGCATCAACAGCGGCCGGTTGTGGGTGCTGCAGGCGGCGAAGCGGCAGAATCGGATGGAGCCGCTGCCGAAGTTCCTGACCATGCTGCAGCAGGACTACTACGCCAACCCGAGCATCTGCTACGCGCAAGGCTGGGCGCTGTGCCAGTTCCTGCTGCACGGCGCGAACGGCAAGTACGCGAAGGTGATCCCGACCTACATCAACCTGGTCAAGAACGACGGCAACTGGCGCACCGTCCAGGAGAAGGCCTTCAAGGGCATCGACCTCGCGGTGATGGAGACCGAGTTCAAGGCCTTCATCGACACGATGAAGCCCGACGTCGCCGATCCGTTCGATCCGGAGACGATGGAAGAAGAGGGCGACGACCAGGGCAATCCCGGTCCACCGGTGCCCGGCGCTGGCCAGGAGCCGGCGACGCCGCCGACGGGCGAGAACCCGCCAGCTCCAGCACCCGCGCCAAACCCGGAACCGCCGGCACCGACGCCCCCCGCCCCGACGCCGCCGACGCCGAATCCGCCGGGTGGCGGTCCTGGCGGCTCGGGTGGGGCCGGCGGCCCTGGCGGCCAGTGAGCCAGCAGCGGCGTCAGGCCTGACCGCCCGCCAACCTCGCAGCCAACGCGCGGTACCGCTCCATGCCGGGGCCATCGAGGATCTGCCGCGCAATCTCTTCGCGCCGCAACTGATCCTCGCTCTTGGTCGCGCGGATCAACTCGGCGAACTGCCAGAGGTCCGCCATGATCTCGACGCGCTCGGCGTCGGTCAGCTTCGCGGCCAGCGCAACCTCCTGGCGCAGCCGCTCGATCTCGCGGCGATTGCGTTCGGCGTTCTCGGCCATCACCCGGTCTCGATGTTGACCAGCACCTTCTGCACATCGAGCGGCCGCGGCGCTTCCAGGATGCGGGCGGCGATGCGCCGGCACTCGTCGAGCGAGTAGCGGGCGAGCACCGCCTGCACGCCGCGCAGCCGCACCGGCGCGATCGAGAAGCTGCGGTAGCCGACGCCGAGGTAGAACGGCATGCGCACCGGATCGGCGGCGCTCTCGCCGAACAGCACCAGCGCCTTGTCGCGCCGTTCGGCGTCCTTGGCCAGCCGCGCCAGCATCTCGAACACGGCCGGGTGCACCATCTCGTGGTACTCGCGCACCGCGGCGTTGTCGCGGTCGGCGGCCAGCAGGTGCGCCTGCAGGTCGTCGACGGCGACGACCGCGTAGTCGCTGTCGACCAGCAGCGCGGGCAGCGACATCGCCGCCGCCGGCACTTCGATGATCGGCGCGATCGCGAGGTCGGTCGCCGCCGGCACACCGGCCTTCTTCAGCGCGACCCGTTCCTCGAGCAGCGCCGCCTTGACCCGCTGCAGGTCAGCGATGCCGGTGACGAACGGCACCAGCACGCTGACGTGCTGGGCGGCGGCCGCCGCCCGCAGGATCGCCCGCAGCTGCGTGCGCAGCAGGTCGCGATCGACCAAGAGGCCGCGCACGCCGCGCAGCCCCATCGTCGGGTTGCGCTCCTGCGCCCGGGCGTCGGCGTGGCGGGTTGCCATCACGTCGAGCAGCCGGAACGCCAGCGGCCGCCCCGCCTGCGCTTCGACCACGTGCCGGTAGGTCGCGACCAGCGCGTCCTCGGTCGGCCGCGCGGCGCCGGTCAGGTACGGCAGCTCGGTGCGGTAGACGCCGATGCCCTCGAGGCCGAACGTGCGCACCAGGTCCGCTTCGCCGGGGCTGCCGCACGAACCCAGCAGGCGCACCGGCGTGCCGTCGCGCGTCATCG
>JBASWX010000602.1:0-9960 GCA_049276695.1 Planctomycetota bacterium | reverse complement strand
CGCCGCCAGCGACAGCCGGCGCCCGAACCACGCGCCGACCACCGGGATCAGCCAGCCGATGCCGAGCAGCGCGCCGCCGCCGCCGGCCGCCCGCCCGAACAACCACTCCGGACCGCCAAGCAGTTCGCCGGCGAGACGCACACCGGTCAGTGCGAACGTCACCACGGCGGCGAGCAGCAGGGGCATCCGGAGGCAGGGCGGCACGCGCGCACCGTACGCGATCCAGGCGGCCCGGGCTACGCTGCCGCGATGCCCCATGCCGCCCGCCGCCACATCGCGCTGCTGTTCGCAGTCAGCGCCGGCGGCGTAGCCGGACCCACACTGGCCCAGGTAGCGGACTGGCACCGCGTGCCGACCACGGCGCCCGCCGCGTCGCAACTGCTCGCGTTCGACGATCGCCGCTCGCGCATGGTGCGCGTCGACGGCAGCGGCTGGAACCCGCAGTTCGCGACCTGGGAGTGGATCGGCACCGCCTGGTCGCAACGCCACCCTGCGACGACCCCGCCACCGCGCTCCAACTTCGCGCTCGCCTACGACCCGGTGCGCCAGCGCATCGTGCTGTTCGGCGGCCAGGTGCTGTGGAACACCACGTCGCCCGGTGCGCTGCTCGACGACACCTGGGAGTACGACGGCATCGACTGGACGCCTCAGAGCCCGGTGCAGCGCCCGCCGGCGCAGGGCCGCGGCCAACTCGTCTTCGACTTCGCCAACAACAAGCTGCTGCTGTGCGGCGGCCTGAACCCGAGCGCGAGCGCCGGCGCCTGGCACTACGACGGCGCAGTCTGGAGCCAGTTGGCGACGGCCCCGTTCTCGGTGGTCCCCGTCGCCAGCGACCCGATCCGCCAGCGCCTGGTCGCCTACTACGGCATCGGCGCGGTCGGCTTCACCTACGAGTGGAACGGCAGCAGCTGGCAACAACTGTCGCCGCCGCAGTCGCCGTCGCCGCACCGCTTCGCGGTCGGACTCACGTGGCACGCGCAGCGCCAACGCGTGGTGCTGCACGGCGGCGCCGCGTCGCCGTGGCCCGGCGACCTGTGGGAGTGGGACGGCATCACCTGGAGCGTCGTCGGCCCGGCGCCGCAGCGCATCGAACACTCGCTGTGCCACGATCCGGTGACCAACCGGCTGTTCGCCGTCGGCGGACGCTCGCCGACCAACCTCGGCATCGACACCCTGCAGTGGGACGGCACGACCTGGTCGAGCAGTTCGCCGGGTGTGGGCTGGGAAGACTGCACTGGCGCGTGGTTCGACGGCAACCGCCAGCGCGTGGTCGCAGTGTCCGTGTACCCGAACGCGCTGCTCGAGTGGACCGGTGCGCGCTGGGAACGCGGCACGTGGCCGAACCTGATGACGTACCCGCAGGGTGGCTTCGATCCGCTGCGCGGCCGCGCGGTGCTGGTCGGCGGCGACCCGACGGGCGTGGTGACCCAGGAATGGGACGGCACCACGTGGTTCCCGCTGCTCACGACGACGCTGCCGTGCCGCGCGCGCCCGGTGTTCCATCCAGGTCGCGGCCGCGTCGTCGTCAGCTGCGGCGCCGGCGGCCTGTGGGAATGGGACGGCATCGTGTGGACGCAGATCGCGCCGGGCCCGGGCGCGCCGTGGACTTCGGTCGCGGATGGCGAAGCGGTGTTCGACCTCGCGCGCAACGAACTGGTGCTGGTCACCTGGCAGGGCGGCGCAACGGTCACCGCACGCTGGAACGGCACCACGTGGACCGTGGGCACGTTCGCGAACGGCCCACCGCCGCGGGCCGGCCACGGCCTGGACTACGACGGTGCGACCCAGCGCGTCGTGCTGTTCGGCGGCGCCGACGCGGCCGCCAGCTGGAGCCACTTCGACGACCTGTGGCAATGGGACGGCACGGCGTGGACCCAGCGCGTGCTGGCGCATGCGCCGACGCCGCGCGAAGGCCATGGCCTGGTGTTCGATCCGCTGCGCCAGCAGCTGCTGGTGATCGGCGGCTTCCGGACCTTCCCGCCGACCGCCTACGCGCCGGCCGCCGACGTCATCGCCCTCGACAGCAACGCGCCGTTGGCGCTGGCGAACCTCGGCCCGGGTTGCAGTGGCACCGCCGGCGTGCCGCGCCTGCTGTTCGGCGCGCCGCGACCCGGTGCCGAAGTGTTCGCCGCGGAGCTGCACTGGACCCAGGCTGCGACGCCGACGCTGTTCGGGTTCTCGTTCGGCAGCGGCGCCATTGCCCTCGGCGCCGGCTGCACGCAGTACCTGGCCGGCCAGGACCAGCTGATGCTCGCGCTCGGCAACGCCGCCGGCATCGCCACCGTGACCACCAGCATCCCGCTCACGCTGCAGGGCTTCACGTTCGCAGGCCAGGGCGCCGTGCTCGACGCGACGAACGCGCTCGGCGTCTCGCTGACCGATGGCTGGTCGATCACCGTCGGGCGGTGAGGCGCGCTGCAGCCCGCGCCCGCGCTGTCGCCGCTCCCGGCGAACGCGTACGCTGGCGGCCATGCGCCACCTTCCCCGCCGGCTCGCCCTCGTCCTGTCCGCCAGCCTCGCCGCCTGCGCCGCCGGCCCGCACCAGCTCCGGCGTTCGGTCGACGACTGGGACCACAAGACCTACGTCAACAGCCCGTGGTGGAACGCGGCGCTGTGGCTGGTGCCGGTGATCCCGGTCGGCCATGCCGTCGCGATGGTCGGCGACTTCCTGATCACCGATCCGTGGGCGTTCTGGTGCGAGGACGCGTGGGACGGCACCGGCACCGGCTACAAGCACCTCCAGGTGGAGTGGACCGACGGCTACATGACGAGCATGTGGTGCGAGCGCTCGGGCTGGACGCGGGTCGACCGCTGAGTCACGCGCGGCGGCAACTTCCGCCGCGGCGGGGATAGGAACGGCAGCCCTTTCTCCAGAGTCGGTTGCGTCCGTCCGATGCGTGGTGTGCCGCGGTTTCGCTGCGGCCGGGAGCGGCGTTCCCCTGGCGGGGGCATGCGCCCCCTGCTGCTCGCCCTTCCGGCCCTGGTCGTTGCGGTTCCGGCCCAGGAGGTCGCCATGGCCGCGGCCTGCGTGCCCGGCGTCACCGACGCGCGCATCGACGGCGCCACCGCCTCGGCGATCGTCGCCCTGTGCTACGGGTCGCAGGCCGGCGCCACCCTGCTCCCGAGCGGCGTGATGCTCGATCTGGACGCACCGGCGATCGCGACCGTGGGCCTCGCCGACGCGGGCGGCAGCACGTTCCTCAGCGTGCCGTTCCCGGCGAACGCCTACCGCGGCCTGCCCTTCGTCGCGCAGGCAGTCGCGTGGAATGCGGCGCTGTCGCTCGACCAACCGGGAGCACTGGTGGTCTCGGCGCCGCAGCCGCTGCGGGTGCCGGCGATCGGCGACGAAGCCGAGGTCTACGTGCTGTTCGGGCAGAGCAACGCCGAAGGCCAGGCCGAGGCAGCACTGCTGCCGGCCGCGCTGCGCGGGCGCCTGCCGCGCTGCCGGATCTGGAACGACGGCGCCGCCGCCTTCCAGGCGCTGCACGAAGGCGTCAACACGCGCACCGCATCACCAGCGTCGTGGTGCGGCCCGGAGCTGGCGCTCGCCCGCGGACTCACCGCGAAGGGGCGCACCGTGTGGCTGGTCAAGCTGGCGCTTGGCGCCACCGCGCTCGGCCCGACGCCCGGCCCATGGAACGAGTGGGGCGTCGAAGCCGGCGAGCTGTACGCGGTGCTGATGTTCCGGGTCGCGGCGGCCTGCAACGCGCTGCGCCAGCAGGGCCTCGCCCCGCGCGTGCGCGGCATCTGCATGATGCAGGGCGAGAGCGACGCGACCGACGCCGACCAGGCGGCCGGCTACCGCCCGCGGCTGCTGCAGCTCGTCGACCGCATGCGCGCCGACCTGCTCGCGGCCGGCGATGCCGGCGCCGAACCGGTGCCGTTCGTGCTGGGTCTGATCCACCGCGAACTGCCGGCGAGCTTCTTCCCGTTCGTTGCCCGGGTGCGCGCGGCGCAGGCCGCGGTCGTCGCGGCGCGCCCTGCCGTGCGCGCGGTCGAGACCAGCGGCCTGTCGCTGCTCGACGACGGCGTGCACCTCTCGACGGCTGGCGTGGTGCAACTCGGCGAACTGTTCGCCGCGGCGCTCACCAACTGAGCCGCGTTGGTCACTGCTTCTTCAGCAACAGGCCGTGCAGACCGGCGCGGTGCACCGGCTCCTGCCGGTAGTTGCGCAGCACGTGTTCGGAGACCAGCGACCGCACGTCGGCCCGCACCGACCCGGCCAGCGCCTCGCACGCGGCGTCGGTGATCAGCCACGGCGCCCCCGCCGCCTCGACGATGTTGGCGCAGGCGTCGAACCACCGCGCCAGCGTCACGGTGCCGTTCCGGCACTGGGCGCTGCCACTGAACACCTGCAGGTGTTCGAGCGCGTCGAAGCACGGGATGCCGGAGAAGTGCTTGCGCACGCCCTCCAGTTCGCCAGTGCTGGCAAGCAGCGTGAACTTGCGTTCCTGCTGCAGTTCGGCCAGGCCGGCGACGAACTGCGGCGAGTAGGCACTGCGCAGGCGCGGTGCCAGCCAGACGCTGCCGATCAGCGCGCTCGCGACCAGCGCCACCACGAACGCGCGCCGCGACAGCCATGCACCAGCAGCCAGCACCGCCGGAACCGCCAGCGACAGGTGGTAAGCGCCCGACTCGGACACGCCCGTGCCGCGGCTCAGCAGCAGCATCGTGACCGGCAGGTGCACGGCGAGCCCGGCGAGGCACGCCATCGCCCATGGCCGCGACCGCGCCGGCCCGAGCGCGCCGAGCGCGAGCAACGACCACGGCGCGAACGGCAACAGCCACTCGCTGGCCAGCAGGCGCGGGAAGTCGGCGATCGCGATGCCGATGATCCAGTCACCGAGGAACTGCGCCGCAGCACCGGCCTGCGCCGCCGCATCGCCGCGCAACGGCCACGCCACGAACGCGGCCGCCGCCACGAAGCCGGCCGTGCCTGCGAGCGCCTGTCCGAGCAGGTTCCGACGCGGCCAGCAACGCAGCGCCCACGCGGTGCCGGCGAACGTCGGCGGCAGCAGCGCGCCGTAGCTGTGCAGCGTCGCGGCGAGGCCGCACATGGCGCCGAGCAGCGCGGCAGCCGCCGGCCCTGGCCGATCGTGCCAGCGCGCAAACGCCCACCAGGCGGCTCCCGCACCGGCGAAGAACACGCCGTGGATCTCGACCGCGGTCGCGTAGTAGAGCACGGCCGGCGTCAACGCGACGGCCAGCACGACCAGCATCGCGTCGGGCGCGGGTCGGACCAGCCGCCGTGCGGCGCGGTGCAGGAAGAAGCAGCCGGTCGCGCTCCCCACCGCGGTCGTCAGCACCATCGCCTGGTACGCGCCGGTGCCGAACAGCCACATCACCGCCGCGACCAGCGGCAGGAACGCGACGTGCCGGTCGTACTGCGCGTACTCACCGTTCTGCAGCAGTTCGATGAAGGTGCCCGGATCGACCGGGTGCAACCGTTCCTGGCGGCAGGCGAGGAACAGCGCCGCGAGCAGGCCCGCGCCCACGATGCTGGTGCTCGGGCGTTCGAGCCAAGAGCGGAGTGGTGGCCGCGCGGACACGCGGCGACGATAGGAAGGTGGACAGGCTCCGGCAACCGGACCGGGCAGGCGTTGACGCCGAGAACGGGCGCGCGCCCACGCGGTGGCCACGCTCGTCGGATCGATGCGGTCGATGATGCCGCGCTCCGGAGCAAGCGTTTCCCACCCGCGGCGGCTGCGTTAGAGTCGACGCGTCGTGGAACGCGCCGCCATCCTCGCAGCCCTGACCAGCTACTTCGCCGGGCGCGCCGACGTGTTCGCTGCGTACCTGTTCGGCAGCGTCGCCCGCGACGAGGCCAAGGCCTCCAGCGACGTGGACGTAGCAGTGCTCTTGCGCGCCGGCCGACCGGCAACCCTCGAGGCCTTCGATCCGGTGTTCGAGATCCAGGACGACCTCGGGCGCATCCTCGGTCGCGAGATCGACCTGGTGGTGATGAATGGGGCGCCGCTCGACCTGCTGCACCGCATCCTGCGCGACGGCGTCCTGTTGCTCGACCGCGAGCCGATCCGGCGCATGGAGTTCGAACTGCAGGCGCGCACGGAGTACTTCGATTTCCTGCCGCTGCTGCTGCGCTACCGGAAGATGGTGTTGGAGAGCGCGTGATGGAGAAGCGGTTGATCGAGAAGCGGCTGGCGTGGATCGAAGCTTGCCTGGAACGTTTGCGTCGCCTCGGCAAGGCCGAGCTGGTCGAGACCGACCCACTGCAGCTCGCGTTCGTCGAACACACGCTGCAGACCGCGATCCAGGGTGCGATCGACGTCGCCGCACTGGTCGCCGGCGCGCGCAAGCTCGGCGAGCCCGATGCCAGCCGCTCGTTGTTCCAGCTGTTGGCCCAGGACGGTTGGCTCGAACCGGGGCAGGCGGACGTGTGGCGGCGCATCATCGGCTTCCGCAACATCGTGGTGCACCGGTACCTCGACGTGGATCCGGCGATCGTGCGCGCCGTGCTGGAAACGAACCTCGGCGACCTCAGCCGCTTCGTCCGCAGCATCCGGGATCGCCTCGGCCGCGAGTGAATCTGCCGGACACCGATCAGCGGGCAGCGCAGACGAGCTCGACCAGTTCGACGAGCGCGTCGCCGGCGAGCTGGCGCACTTCGCAACCGGCGGCCGGCGCGTACCAGGCGACCTGGGTGCGGGTCAGCCACGTACCCGGCTGACCGACGAGGCGCAGAGTGCGCACGATGCGCAGCGCCTCGAAGGTGCCGGCGGGAACGGTGACGGTGTCGAGGTCCTCGACCACGTAGTCGGCCTGCATCACTACCGACTGGCTGCCCGGCACGACGTCGGCGAACTCGCACGACCAGCGCTTGCCGAGCCACAGCGGCCAGTGGTAGCGCGTGTCCGCGGGCGCCAGCAGGTGGCGCGGCTCGCCGTTGCTCGTCCACTCGCCGAGGTTGCCGAGATCGCGGTCGCGGCGCGCGACGACGCCGGCGCCGGTGTCGAGTTCGTAGTGCGCGTCGGTGACCGCGGCGACGACCAGCGTGCCGCGGCTGCGTTCGCCGCGCACCAGTGTCATGCGGTCGCCGACGCGCCATTCGGGACGCGCCCAGGTCGAAGCACCGGGCGGCGGCGATGCGTCCGCGGTCAGCAGGCCGCGTCCCGTCGCCAGCGGCCGATCCGGGGCGGCGCCACAGGCAGCGAGCACGAACGCGCACGCCAACCAGTGCCTGCTGCTTCGCCGCGCGTTCATGACAGTGGAATCGGGATCGGCTGGAAGTCGATCGCGTCGACCGCGGCGAGGTAGTAGCGGATGCCGCCGGCGTCGCCCTGGAACCCGTACTTGTGCGCCGAGCCGTGCAGGTGGCCGTAGACGCACACCTGCACCTGCGCCGCCTGCAGCATCGGCACCGCGGCGGTCTCGCGACCGTCGCTGTAGCGCGGCGGGTAGTGCACCAGCGCGACGGTGCGCGCGCCGCCGGGCACACAACCGCCGAGCCGGGTGCCCGCGGCGATCGACTGCTGCAGCGAGCCGAGTTCGCGCTGGAAGATCTTCGCCGCATCGGCATCCGCCCACGGCGCGCCCGGCGGATCCCACAGCCGCGTGCCGACCACGACGGTGCCGTCGTCGAGCTTGAAGGCATTGGCCTGCAGCATGTGGATCGACGGGTGCACGACCGCCTGCAGCTTGTCGCGCGCCGAGCTGCTGCGCGACCACCACGTGCAGTGGTTGCCGCGGATCAGCACCTTCTTGCCCGGGCGTGCGCCGAGCCAGTCGAGGTCGGGCTTCGCTTCGGCGAAGTCGAGGCCCCACGACGTGTCGCCGCCGACCAGCACCCAGTCGTCAGGGCACACCATCGCGTCCCAGGCCTGCTGCATGCGTTCGGCGTGGCCGACCCACTGCGGGCCGAAGATGTCCATCGGCTTGTCGACGCCGAGGCTCAGGTGCAGGTCACTGATCGCGAACAGGCGCAGGGGAAGGTCTCCGGGGAACGGGGCGCCCTGCATACGGCCTGGCGGGCAATGCGCAATGGCCGGGCGGCGCGAGATCGTTCACGATGCCGCGATGCGCCCGTTGCCGCTGCTCGCCGTGTCGTTCGCCGCGTGCCTGTTCCCGACCAGCCGCGCGCAGGCGCCCGCCTGCCCACCACCACCGGCCGGCTACGAGGCGGCATTGTGGCAGCGGGCGTGGGCGCTCCACCACGCGGCACTGGTGATCGACACGCACATCGACACCACGACCAGGATCCTCGACCAGGGTTTCGACATGGGCGTGCGCGCGAACGACGGCCACGTCGACCTGGTGCGCGCGGCCGAGGGCGGACTCGACGCCGCGTTCTACTCGATCTACGTCGACTCGCGCTTCTTCGGCGACGAAGGCGCGCTGTTCGCGGGCGCACCGGCCACGATCAACGACGACTGGCCGCGGCCGGCGGCGCCGGGCAGCGCGAACGGCAGCGCGCGTCGCGCCCTGATGATGATCGACGGGTTGCTGCGCGCGGCGGAACGGCACCCGGCGCGCATGGCGGTGTGCACCAGCGCCGACGAACTGGTGGCGGCGGTCGCGGCCGGCAAGCACGGAGCGCTGATGGGCATCGAGGGCGGACACGCGATCGAAGGCGACCTCGGGCTGCTGCGGTCGTTCCACCGGCTCGGCGTGCGCTACATGACGTTGACCCACACCAACCACAACGAGTTCGCCGACTCGTGCGCCCCGGCGCAGCCGCGTTGGGGCGGGCTGAACCGGCTCGGCGCCAAGGTCGTGCGCGAGATGAACCGGCTCGGCGTGATCGTGGACGTCAGCCACGTCAGCGATGCGACGTTCGCCGACGTGCTGCGGGTGACGACGGCGCCGGTGATCTGCTCGCACAGTTCGCTGCGCGCTCTGTGCCCCCACCCGCGCAACGTCACCGACGACATGCTGCGGGCGCTGGCGGCGAACGGCGGCGTCGTGATGATCAACTACAACTGCGGCTTCCTCGATCCCGAGTACGCGAAGAACCGCTCGGCGCGCGAGGCGACGCGGCGCATCCAGGAGAAGGCCGCGCGCGACACGTTCGCCGCCGACAGCGAGCAGCTGCGGAGGGCACTGGCAAACCTCGATGCGCGCTTCCCGGCGGTCGACCGGCCGGGCTTGCAGGCGCTGGTCAAGCACGTGCTGCGGGCGCTCGAGATCGCCGGGCCCGACCACGTCGGGCTCGGCAGCGACTTCGACGGCGTGCCGTGCGTGCCGGCGGGTATGGACGATGCGACGTTCCTGCCCCGACTCACGTGCGAACTGCTTGCCGCGGGAGTCGACGAGGCGACGGTGGTCAAGGTACTGGGCGCAAACATCCTGCGGGCGCTGCGCGCGGTCGAGACGCGGGCGCTGGAGCTGCGCGGCACGCCGCCGGAGCGCAACGACCCGAAGGTCGACGCCGAACCGCTCGGACGCTGACGGCCGCCGCCGGCTCAGGCAGTCGGGGCGTTGCCGGCGGTCATCGCGCGCACGGCTTCCACGGTCAGCATGCCCGGCGGCAGGGTCTGCGGCGGGGCACCGAAGCCGAGCCCGTGCAGCGCACGCTGCACGAACTCGTACAACCGTTCGAAGCTCTCCGGCGTGACGACGGTCGGCGTCACCATCTGCACGGCCGGACGCAGCAGGCCGCGGGCCGCGAACAGGTGGTAGGCGAACGAGCGGTCCTTCGGGCTGGCGCGATCGCCGAGCGCGGACAGCAGCAGGTCCACCGGGTTCCAGGTGTCGGCCGAACCGTTCAGGTTGAACTCGGTGCGCCGCGGGATCACGTGATCGAGGATCGCGGACTCCAGGATCGCTGCCAGCATGATCGTCGCGAGGCGCAGGTCGCCAGCCGCCACGCAGCGGTCGAAGGCAGCGACGTCCAGGCCGGCCAGCGCCTTCAGCCGCGGCTCACGCAGCGTGTCGTGGGCGAACAGCGGCGCTCGCGGCACCGCTGCCGGAGCGGGAGGTGGCGCGGCCAGCGCCATGCCGGCC
>JBASWX010000601.1:0-5438 GCA_049276695.1 Planctomycetota bacterium | reverse complement strand
GCCCGGCGCCGCAGCCCGCCAGCGCCGGCAGCAGCACCGCCATCGCGGCGATCAGGAACGTCGTGCGCAGCCAGGCCATCGTGGTGGCAAGTCTACCTCACCCCGGCGAGCCGGCGGCGGCCCCTTCGCGGCGGTGCCATCGTGAGGATCGACGCGGCCGCGGTGGTAGAACGCGCGCATGCCGAGCAGTCCGTTCGACCCCACGCCGCCGCCGGAACGCGCGGTGTTCTGCAACCGCACGCTGAACATGCGCTCGATCCGCGCGGTCGGCTTCGACATGGACTACACGCTGGTCCACTACGACGTGCCGGCCTGGGAAGCGCGGGCGTTCGCGCACGTCCAGCGGCGCCTGCGCGAAGCCGGCCTGCCGGTCGAGGAGCTGCGTTTCGACCCGGACCTGTTCGTGCGCGGGCTCGTGCTCGACGTGCAGCTCGGCAACATCGTCAAGTGCAACCGCTTCGGCTACGTGACCCAGGCCTCGCACGGCACCCGGCTGCTGCCGCACGACGACCAGCGACGCACCTACAGCCAGGTCTGGGTCGACCTCAGCGAGGACCGCTGGGTGTTCCTCAACACGCTGTTCTCGCTGTCCGAGGCGTGCCTCTACGGCCAGCTCGTCGACCTGCTGGACCAGGGCACCCTGCCGGCGGACCTCGACTACCGCGCGCTGCACGCGTTGGTCGGCAAGGCGATGGACGCCGCGCACCTCGAAGGCCAGCTGAAGGCCGAGATCATCGCGCAGCCCGAACGCTTCGTCGACCTCGACCCGCTGCTGGTGCCGGCACTGCTCGACCTCAAGCACGCCGGCAAGAAGCTGTTCCTCGCCACCAACTCGGAGTGGCACTACACGCGGGCGATGATGGCGCACGCGTTCGACCCGCACCTCGGCGGCGGCACCCGCCACTGGCGCGAGCTGTTCGACCTGGTGATCGTGCAGGCGAAGAAGCCGGCGTTCTTCGAGCAGCAGGCGCCGTTCGTCGAAGTCGTCGACGACGCCACCACCCGCCCGGTGCAGGGCCCGCTGCGGGCCGGCGTCGTCTACCGCGGCGGCAACGCCGAGGCGGTCCAGCAGCACTTCGGCTGCGACGGCTCGGAGATCCTCTACGTCGGCGACCACGTCTACGCCGACGTGCACGTCTCCAGCCAGATCCGGCGCTGGCGCACCGCGCTGGTGCTGCGCGAACTCGAGCAGGAGGTGCTGGCCGAGCGCGCGTTCGCCGGCCGCCAGGAAGCGCTCGAGGCGCTGATGCGCGACAAGGAACGGCTCGACCGCGAGCAGGCCGCGCTGCGGCTGTGCCTGCAGCGGCTGGAGCACGGACTGCCGCTGCCGCACGCCGTCACACTCACCGGCAACGCGATCCACGAACGGCTGCGCGCGCTGCGCGCCGAACTCGACGAACTCGACCAGCGCATCGTGCCCTTGGCCAAGGCCAACGCCGGGCTGGGACATCCGACCTGGGGACCGTCGCTGCGCGCCGGCAACGACAAGAGCCGGTTGGCGCGCCAGATCGAACGGCACGCCGACGTCTACACCTCGCGGGTGTCGAATCTGCTGTGGCTGACGCCGTTCGGCTACCTGCGCGCCGCGCGCGGCAGCCTGCCGCACGATGCGAAGCACTGACGCGCGGTCCGAGCCGTTGCCGATCCTGCCACCGTGACGACGTCCGGCAAGAAGACCCTCGACCGCCTGCTGTCGCGCACCGGCGCGTGCTCCCGGCGCCAGGCGCAGCTCGCGATCGCCGCCGGGCGCGTGCAGGTGAACGGCCGCGTCGTGCGCGACCCCGAGACCTGGGTCGATCCGGTGCGCGATCGCGTGCTGTTGGACGGCGCCGAACTGCGCGCCCGCGGCAAGGAGGTCTGGGCACTGCACAAGCCGACTGGCTACGTGACGACTGCGCGCGACGAACACGGCCGCGAGACCGTGTACGCGCTGCTGCCGCCGGACTCGAAGTGGCTGGCACCGGTCGGCCGCCTCGACCGGGACTCGTCGGGCCTGCTGCTGTTCACCAACGACAGCTACCTCGCGCAGGCGATCACCGACCCGGCGAGCAAGCTGCCGAAGACCTACGAGGTGCGCTGCAAGGGCAACGTGGGCGACGACGCGATCGCGAGACTGCGCGCCGGTGTCGAACTGCACGATGGTCCGACGTTGCCGGCCGAAGTCGAACGCATCGAGGGCGATCACCGTTCGACGCTGCTGCGCGTGGTGCTGACCGAAGGCCGCAACCGCCAGCTCCGGCGCATGGTGATGGCGATCGGTTCGCGCGTGCACACGCTGCACCGGACCCGGATCGGGCCGATCGCGCTCGGTGACCAGCCGGAAGGCCGCTGCCGGCGCCTCGCACCCGCCGAAGTACAGGCCTTGCGCGCCGCGGTCAGTGCCGCGGTCAGCGCGCGGGGCCGGCGGGGTGCTGCTCGCTGACGTTGGCGACGATCGGCACGCCGTCCTTGATGGTCATCACCACCGGGTTGCCGCCAAACGTGTAGCCGGCACCCTGCCAGCTCTCCATCGCCAGCACCGCGAGGTCGGCGCGCTTGCCCGGGTGCAGCGTGCCGACCTCCCCGTCGAGCTGCAGCGAGAACGCCGGGTTGATCGTCGATGCGGTGATCACTTCCTCGGCACTCATCTTCATCTGCGTGCAGGCGATCGACCAGATCAGCGTCATCGACTGCGTGTGGCACGAGCCCGGGTTGAAGTCGGTCGCCAGTGCGATCGCGCAACCGGCTTCGATCAGGCGACGCGCCGGTGCGTAGTGTGGTTTGGCCAGGAAGAAGATCGTGCCGGGCAGCAGCACGCCGACCGTGTTGCTGGCGGCCAGGGCCGCGATGCCGGCGTCGGAGATGCGGCCGAGGTGGTCGGCCGAGTCGGCGCCGAGCTGCACCGCGAGTTCGGCGCCGCCCATCGGTTGGATTTCGTCGGCGTGCAGGCGCAGGCGCAGGCCGGCGGCGCGGGCGGCGAGCAGGATGCGTTCGCTCTGCGCCTTGTCGAACACGCCCGGCTCGGCGAACACGTCGCAGGCGTCGGCCAGCGACGCGAGCCGCGGGATCATCTGCTCGCACAACAGCCGCACGTAGGCCTCGCGATCCTCCCGGTACTCGGGCGGGAACTCGTGCGCGCCGAGGAACGTGCGCTTCACGGTCAGCGGCACCGCCGCCGCCGCCTGCTGCAGCGCGAGCAGGCTCTTCTCCTCGTCGGCGAGCGACAGGCCGTAGCCGGTCTTGCACTCGACGGTGGTCGTGCCGTGCGCGGCGAAGCCCCAAAGGTGGCGCTCGGTGCGTTCGGCCAGCTCCGACAGCGGCAGCTCGCGCACCGCGCGCATCGAACTGAGGATGCCGCCGCCGGCCGCAGCGATCGCCATGTAGTCGGCGCCGGCGCAGCGCAGGTGGAACTCGTGCTCGCGGGTGCGCGCGAACACCGGATGCGTGTGGCAGTCGACGAAGCCGGGCAGCACCACGTAGCCCGACAGGTCGAGTTCGTCGGTGGCGCGGTACGCACGCCCCAGTTCGTCGGTCGTGCTGGTCGCCACGATGCGCCCGCCGCGCACCGCGACCGCACCGTCCGGAATCACGCCGAGCGCACGCATCGCCGCACCGCGCCGCGGACCGGCCGCCGGTCCATCGGCCAGCGTGACCAGTTCACGGCAGTGCACGAACAACCGGTCGACCCGTTCGGCCATCGCGGCAGGATCGCCGGTTGGCGGTGCGATGCAAGGGACGGCAGCGGTTCGGGTCCTGCAACCCGCTCAGGCGATCGCCAGCGCGCGCATCGGCACCGATCCAGCGAGGTGGCTGGGGCGCGCCTGCACGCCGTCGAGCAGCCCAGCGGTGCGCTCGAAGATGCGCTTCCTGGCCCGGAACACGATCATCTTCAGCGCCTCGGGCCGCACCGCGAGGTGGCCGGCGAGCTCGGCGTAGCGCAGACCGCGCACTTCGACCATCTGCAGCACGAACTGCTCGCGGTCGGTGAGCGTGCGGAAGGCAGCGAGGTAGCACTGCAGCACCAGGCCGAACGCCACCGCCGCAGCGTGGCCTTCCTCGTGGTCCTGCGCCAACAGGCTCGGCTCGCGCATCGCCGCATCGGCGTGCTCCTGCAACGCGTCGGGCGAGTGCAGCGCCAGCTCGACGCCGTGCTTGCGGCAGCGCAGCTGGCGGCGGATCGCGTTGTCGACGATGGTCGACGACCACGCCGCGAACGCGCCGGGGCGCGAGGCGAGGAAGCGGTCGGGGTAGCGATAGATGTTGACGAAGGTGTCCTGCAGCACCTCCTGGGCGTCGATCGCCGCGCCGAGGCCGCGCAGCCGCGAACGCACGCGCGCGTGCAGTTGCGGCCCCGCCCACTTCACCAGGCAATCGAAGACCTCGCGGTCGCCGGTGCGCCGGAACAGATCCATCAGGCTGGTCGCGAGCGCCGCATCGGCGGTGGCTTCGTCGGTGGCGGCAGCGACCGCCGCGACCGCACCATGCTGCTCCAGCAGGCCCAAGCCGCGCGAGCGGATGCGCTCGCGACCTTCGGACGGATCGCGGGCTGGTGCCGACTGCGAGGGGGAGCAGGTCATGCGCGGTGTCCGAATGCGAAGCGCGGGCCGCGGCCGGCAAAAGTCGGGTGCACCATCAGCCAGACGCCATGCAACCCGGAACGAAACCACGACTTAGGCCAGAACAACCTGCCTGCCCGGGCGCCGCCAACGCCCTTGCCACCGTTCCGTGCGCGCCACGATTGAGCGTGATTGCGTGCGAAGCCGAACAGGTGTGCAGTGTCGTGACCCATCGCTCGCCCACCTGCTGCCCCAACCCGCTGCGCAGCATGCCCTCGGCGTTGGCGATGGCGAGCCCGGATTCGGCCGGTGCCGCTCCGGTCGGCGGCGACGAGGCGGCGCTGGTGGCGCGCCTTGGGCTCGACCCGCTGGCGGTCGTTCGCGGCCTGCGCGCCGCGCACGCGCCGGTGTTCCGCCAGTCGCCGTCGCTGCCCAGCGTGCGGGCGATGGTGCGCTGCCTCGGCCCGGCGATCTGCCGCCGATTGCTGACCCCGATGCCAGTGGCGCTGGCGGCCGAAGGACCGCTGCGCGAACTGTGGCACCACTCGGTCGCCACCGCGATGGCCGCCGAAGAACTCGCGACGCTGTCGGGGCTGCTCGACCCGGAGGCGGCCTGGCTCGGCGGCCTGTTGTTCGAACTGCCGGCGTGGCTGCAGTTGCTGCGCGGGGAACCACGGCGCGGCGCGCCGCAGTTCACGGCGCAGGAGTGGATCGCGCACTGGCAACTGCCTTCGGCGCTGGTCGGCATGCTGCAGCACGCGCGCGCCAGCGAACCGGTGACGCCGTCGGTGCTGTCGCTGATGACCGTCGCCGACCTGCTGCTGGTCGCGCGCCGCCTGGCCGGGCTCGCGGGCTTCCCCAACCCGGCGGCCGTGGCCGCAACCGGCGCCGCCGGCGCAGTCG
>JBASWX010000600.1:0-3250 GCA_049276695.1 Planctomycetota bacterium | reverse complement strand
GGCACCAGCCGCGAGCCGGCGCGCGCCGCGAGTTCCCCGAGCCAGGGCAGGGCGATGGTGCGCAGTTCGACGCCGAAGCGGGCCGCGAGCGCCGACGCCGCCCGTTGCTCCGGCCCCCGGGCCCGCTGGCCGTAGTCGCAGAACAGCGCGCTGGCGAGCCGGCCGCCGCCGGCCAGGAACAGCGCCGTGGCGACGCCGGAGTCGAGGCCGCCCGACAGCAGCGCGACGCCGCTGGCGCCGGGCATCACTGCACCGTGACCGTCACCGGCGCCGAGCGCACGTAGTTCACTTCCTGGCGCACGCGGTCGCTCAGCATGAAGTCGTCGGGCGAACCGAGCGTGCTCGACAGCCACAACCGGACCTCGGCCTGCAGCGTCCAGGCGCCGGCGGCGAGCCCGGCAACCGCCGGCGAAGTGAGGTCGGGGAACTGCAGCGTGTCGGTGCCACCCAGGCCATCGCGGTCGGCCGCGAACACCACCCACCGGCGGCCGGCGGCGTCGGTCGCGGTCAGTTCGAACAAGCCCTGCCCGCCCGGCACCAAGGCCGGGTCGTACGGATCGACGACCTGCACCGCCGGTGAGCCGCTGACCGGTCCGCCCGGCGGCGTGATCACCGGGATCGGCGACGGCCCGACGCCGGGCAGAGTGAACCCGCTGACGATCAGCAAGCCGCGCGTGCGGCTCACCCGGCCGGCCGTGTCCCCGGCGTCGACAGCGACCCACGGCGTCGGCGCGAACAGCGCGAGACCGCCGAGGATCGGCAGCGAGAAGCTGGCCGACGCCGAGTACGCGGTGCCGGCAACCGACGGGATGAAGCCGATGCCGACCAGCGCCTGGCCCTCGAAGCCCTGCAGCGACGCGGTGACGCGCACGCGCGGCGCGCCGCCGACCAGGTTGCCGAGGTCGAGGCCGGTCGCCGCGCCGAAGTCGTTGAGGAACGGGAACAGCAGGGCACCGGTGGTGTTCGCCGCCGGCACGATCGCGATGTTCTGCGCCGACTCGGCACCACCGGCGGCGGGTGCTCCGGGCGGCGACGCCACGGTCAGCGTCGCACCGAGCAGGTTGCAGCCAGCCCCGGTGAACGTCGGCACCGCGGTCGGCTCGAAGGCGCCGGAGAACGCGGTGATCAGCTGCGGACGGTTGGCGAGGATCGGCGTGTCCGGGATCGTGTTCGGCGCCGCGTTCGCGGTGCGGATGCCGAGCACGCTGCGGTCGGCGATCGCGGTGTTGCCGACGATCGCCGTGGTGCCCGGGCTCGGCGTGAACGCGGCGGTGCCCTTGCCGATCGCGGTCGCGTTGGTCAACGGCCGCAGCGGCAACGACACGAACGACGCCGCGGTCGTGTACATCGTCACCAGGTCGTAGCCGGCGCGCACGATCGTGATCGTGTGCAGGCCCGGCGCGAGGCCGGTGAACACGACCCGCCCGGCGGCGCCGGTGGTGCCCACCTGGCGACCGGTCGGCGGCACGGTTGGCGCACCGACGTCGAGCAGCACGGTCGCATCCGCGATCGGCAGCAGCGTCGTCTGGTCGAACGCCTCGGCGGTCAGCGAGTCGACCAGCGTGCCGGTGATGAAGCCGCGCAGCACGAGGTTGCCGTTCACCGCCGCCGCCGACAGGTTGCCGGCGCGGTCGGTCAGCGTCAGCGAGTAGCCGCGCGGCGTGACCAGCCGGCCCAACCCGATCGGCGCCATCACGAACCGGCCGTCGTCGCCGGCGCCGAACACCCCGACCGCCGGATTGACACCATCGGCCAGCGACGCACTCGACAACGCCTCGCTTGCTTGGCCGTAGAACGCCACGTACTCGAGGTCGGAGACCAGGTCGCGCGCGTCGGCGCCAGTCGGCGGCCCGGCCGTCGTCAACGTCGGCGGCGTCACGTCGAACAGCGGCGTCGAGTTGGCCGGCTGGTGGATGAACCCCGAGGTCTGCGAGCCGCGCACGAGCTGCGCCGCGAACGTCAGCTCGCCGTCGTCGAAGTCGGGGTTGTCGAGCGAGCCGAGCGCGCCGCTGAAGTCGATGTCGACCGTTTGCGCGCCATCGGCCGGGGCGGCGGCGCTGCGTTCGGCGAACGCGACGTCGCCGGCCGGATCGGTGCCGGCGTCGCCGCCGTAGATGCGGGCCAGCACGCGATCGCCGGCGACGGTGTCGGCCGGCGTGGTCACGCGCAGCACCACGGTGCCGACGTTGTCGCGGTTGATCTTGTCGTCGAAGCCGGGCGACGGATTGGCGAGTTCGATCTCGGTCGGCGCCGCCGGCGCCACCGTTTCGAAACGCGCGAACGGGGTGCGGCCGCGGAAGTCCAGGTTGCCATCCTGGCCGAAGGTGATCGCATCGGTGACCACCAGTTCGAACGGACTGGCGGGCGGGAACCCGTTCTGCGGCCGGAAACGCACGACGCGCCCATCGGGCACGCCGACCGTGGCCAGCGGCAGCTCGATGTCGAGGCTCACCGCGTCGCCCGCCGGCGTCCGAACCGACAGGTTGGCGGCCACCACCGTGGTCGGGTTCGCCGGACGATCGAAGACCACTACGCACTCACCCTCGCGCAGCTGGTCCTTCTGGTTGTCGCGCGGGAACAGCGCCAGGATGCGGCCGTCGGTCGACGCGGCGTCCTGGTTGACCTGGAACTCGGTCAGCACCTTGCCGCCTTCCTCGACCTGGAAGCGCACGCCGTCGCAGTCGCGGGCGTCGGCGAGCAGCACGACCTCGTAGGTCGGATTGCCCTCGTTCGACAGCTCGGTCAGCGGCCGCATCACCAGCAGCCGCCCCTTGGCGAGGAAATCGTACTGGCAGGGCAGCGCCTGGGTCGTGCCCTTCACCCGCAGGATGATGCGGCCGTCGGTCCCGGTCGGACTGGTCGGGGTGATCGAGTCCTCGTTCACGCTCTCGCTGAACTCGATCACGATCGGCACCACGCTGGGCCAGCCCGCCCCTTCCGGTTGCGTGGCGCGCACCTTCGGCCGGCCGTCGCGCACGATGCCGCCGACCCGCACCACCTGCACCGGCGACTCCGCGGTCTCGGGCCCCGGCGCATTCGGATTGACGTCGCGATCGAAGGCGCGGCCGACGTTGTCGCAACCGCCGGCAACCAGCAGCGGGATCAGCAGGGAAAGGCGGCGGAGGCTCTTCGACATCGGCGGAGGCACGCCACCGGACTGCGGCGTGATCGCAGGACAGGGCGCGCGCGCACATTATTCCCGGGCCCGGCAGGGAGCGAGTCCCGAAGCGCCTGCCCGCCGCCTTCGCCC
>JBASWX010000599.1:0-5452 GCA_049276695.1 Planctomycetota bacterium | reverse complement strand
CAGCGCCACCGGCCAGCGCACGCCGCGCACCGCCGCCAGCGCCGCCGGCGCGCACAGCAGCAGCAGGTCCATCCGGTTGGTGGCGAGTAGCGCCGCGAGCAGCACGACGCGCGGCAACCGCCGGCTCGCCGGCATGGTCGGGTCGGGTGCCCGCGCAACCCGCACGAACAGCACCAGCAACAGGCACGTCAGCGGCGTCTCCAATCCCGACGTCATGTAGTCGCCGAACGCGCGCGTGCCCAGCAGCAGCAACGCCACCACCGCGATGCCGGCGGTGCTCGCCGCCAGGCGCAACAGCAACGCCGCCGCCGCGGTCGCGATCGCCAGCGAGACGGCGATCGTCGTGAAGTAGCTCTCGCCCGTCAGGGCGCGCCCGGCCGCCAGCACCAGCATCCACGCCGGGTGCGTGTAGGTCTGCACGCGCTCGCCGGCGTTCCAGCACAGGCCGCGCCCGGTCACCCAGTTCTCGACCGAACGCAGCGTGATGTAGGCGTCGTCGCCGAGCCAGGCGAGACGAACGCCAACCGCCAGCACGGCGACGATCGCGAGGCCGAGCGCCAGCCAATGCCACCGTGCGCCACCGCCGTTCATCGCGCCATCGACCATAGCCGCTGCGGCGCGACGTCGCGAACGTGGCGAGCGATCAGTCGGCGAAGATGTGCACGACGATGCGGCCGCTGCTGTCCGCCATGCCGCGGTACATGCCTTCGCTGTTGAACAGCGCGACGATGTGGCCGTTCCGGTCGATCGCGATCAGCCCGCCGTCGTCCGGCTGCAGCGTCTCGAACACCACTGCCTTGACCGCCTGCTCGAGCGTCTGGCCGCCGAACTGCATGCGCGCCGACACGGTGCGGCCGACGACGTGGCGCATGAACTGCTCGCCGGTGCCGGTGCAGCTGACCGCGGCGAAACCGTCGGCGTAGTTGCCGGCGCCGATCAACGGGGTGTCGCCGACGCGGCCCTTCTGCTTGCCGGTCATGCCGCCGGTGCTGGTCGCCGCCGCCAGGTTGCCCTTGCTGTCGCACACCACACAACCGACCGTGCCGTAGGTCGCCGCCGCCGGCGGCGCCGTCGCCGCGCCGGTGCGCCCGCGCTCCTTCAACCAATCGTCGAGCGCCCGCTTGCGATGCTCGGTGTCGAACCAGGTGTTCTCCACGCGCTCGACGCCCTGACTCTGCGCGAACTGCTCGGCGCCCTCGCCGGCCAGCAGGATGTGGCGCGTCTTCTCCATCACCAGCCGCGCCAGCGACACCGGGTTGCGCACCGTGCGCACGCCGGCCACCGCGCCGCAGCGCAGCGTCGCCCCGTCCATGATCGACGCGTCGAGTTCGTGTTCACCCTTCTCCGTGAACACCGCGCCCTTGCCGGCATTGAAGTGCGGATCGTCCTCGAGAATGCGCACCACGGACTCGACGACGTCGATCGCCGCGTCGCCGTTGGCGAGCCGCGTGCGGCCGTGGTTGAGCGCGACGATCAGCGCGCCCTCATACTCGCGCCGCTTCTCGGGCGGCGTGTTCTTGCTCAGCACGCCGGCCCCACCGTGCACCGCGATCGCCCAGGTGGGTGCTGGCGGCGGCCCGCTGGCGCAGCCGGCGAGCAGCACGGGAACGGCAACGGCGAGCAGACGGGCGAACCTGGGCACGGGCACCTCCGGGGGCGCGCAGTCTAGCGACCGGACAGCGCCGCGGCTTGCTCGCGTTCGAGCACGCGCGGATCGACCTGCCACCAGAACCCGGTCGACTGGATGAACACGATGCGGTCCTTCTGCGCGCGGTACCACTTGGCCCAATCTCCAGCCTGATTGGCGCCATCGGCCGGCGCGATCTCGGGGTGCACGTAGCGCTGCAGGCAGCGGCGCGCGCGTTCGCGGTCGTCGCCGGCCGGTCCAGCGGCCAGCGCGAGCCAGCGTTCGAGGCTCGTGCGCAGGTGGTTCGGCGTCTGCAGCGCCATCGCGTCGCCGTCGACCTCGAACAGCTGCTTGTAGCGTTCGCTCTTGTGCTGCGGTCCCTTGCCGCTGAACAGGTACGGCTCGTGGCGGTCGAGCCACGCGGCGCAGCCGGCCGGCGTGCGGTCGGTGTAGGTCTCGCGCCACGCGGGCATCAGCTGATTGGGGAGGTGCTCCTCGATGCCGCGCCGGTACGAACTCTCCTTCTCCAGTTCGAGGTAGACACGGAACAGCTGCCGCGTCACGCACACGAACTCGACGGTGCGCGCGTGCCGGTGGCCGCGCATGTAGTGCAGCACGTTGAGCAGCGTGTCCTTCGCCGGCGCGGTCAGCCGCTCCGGATCGGCCGAGTAGCCCCAGTAGAACCACTTGCCCTGCCGCGCCAGCGCCAGGCTGCCGAGGTTCTTCGCCGAATGGCCCTCGGCCAGGTTCTCGAGGCCGGGCACGTCGGTGAAGAAGCCCTCGTGGTTGACCAGCGTCGGGTTCCACTCGTCCTTCGGCAGCGGCTGTTCGAACGCGACCAGCGTGAAGGTCTCGGGCACGCCGTCCGGATACAGCACGCTGCGCGCGCCGCGGTGGTTCTTCTGCCGGGGTGCTTGCACGCCGGGGAACACCACCTTGGTCGGCGTATTGAAGATCGCGTGGTCGAGGGCCAGCCCGTGGCCCTGGTGGTCCATGCAGATTCAAATGTAGCCGCAGGCCATCGCGACCTTGTGGCCCTCGAGCACCTCGGTGCCGAGGATGCCGACCGCGACCACCGGCGAGGCGGTGCGCGGGAACGCGCGCGCCGCCTTCGCAGCGCCCTTGTGCTGGCCGAACGTCGGCGAGTCGGCGAGCACGACGTCGTGACCGTCGCACTCCGGCCCGGTGACCGCGGCATAGGTGGTGGCCGCGACCTCGCACCCGCGCTCGCGCAGGAATGCGGCGATGCGCTGCGTGCGTTCGCCGGCGTCGACCGCGACCAGCAGCACGCGCAGCGGCCCCGGGCCGCTGCCGATCGCGAGTTCGATCGGCGGCAGGCACTGCAGCGGGTCGCAGACTGCGAACCGCATGGTCGCCGCCAGCGCGTCGCCCTCGGCGACCCGGCGCAGCGGCAGTTCGAGGTCGGCGGTACCGAGCACCTGACCACGCTCGTCCATCGGCACCACCAGCGCCCCTGCCGCCGCAAACGCGCCCTGGCCGATGGTCACCGCAACCGGCTGGCCGCCGCCGACGTCGCGTCCGTACAGGTGCCACTCCGGCCGCAGCACGACGTGCAGGCGCAGCACGAGGCCGGCGCGGGCGGCCGTCACCGCCAGCGGCGCATCCGCCGGCATGCCGGTCACGGTCAACGGCACCGGGGCGGCGCCGCGGGCAGCAGCTTGCGGCGCGGCGGCAGCCGCGGCTGCGGACAATGCGAGGACGAGGGCGCCGGCGAGGAACGGAGGCATGGGCAGGAGGCCTGCCGACCATAGCCAGCGCCTGCCAGGGGTCAGCCACGGGCTCGAACCAAGTTCGTGTCGTCTGCGTCGCCGGCGCTCGACCTGCTCTGACGCCCACGCGTCCGCGGGTGGACCGGCCGTGAAAGACCTGCCCCTTGCCGCCACCGGCCGAGTTCACAGTTGTTTAGTCGATTGCCTAAATTTAGTCGATCGGCTAAACAATGCTGAACAAGGTGGTGTCCTCCTTCCCGAATCCATTCCGCCCTGGCGCCGGTCATCCGCCTCCCTACCTCGCCGGTCGCGACCACGAGAAGCGCGAGTTCGCGAAGCTGCTCGCCCAGCGGCCGGTGATGACCAACCTGGTGCTCACCGGGCTGCGGGGAGTCGGCAAGACGGTGTTGTTGGAGACGCTGAAGCCGATCGCGCTGCAGTCGCGATGGATGTGGGCCGGGGCCGATCTCTCCGAGTCCGCCACGGTGAGCGAAGAGAGCATCGCGGTCCGCATTCTCGCCGACCTGGCACCACTCGTCGCCAACGTCGTCGTCGACGAACAGGAGTCCCGACGCATCGGCTTCGCCGCCGAATCCAGGAAAACGCCGGTGCGGCTCGAGTTCGGGATCCTGAAAGCCGTCTTCGACGACACCCCCGGCCTGGTCGCCGACAAGCTGAAGGCGGCGCTGGAACTGGTCTGGGCGAGCCTGCGGCACACGGATGTCGACGGCATCGTGCTCGCCTACGACGAGGCCCAGAACCTCGCCGACCAGGCTGCCGACCAGCAGTACCCCCTGTCGCTGCTGCTGGATGTCTTCCAGTCGATCCAGAAACGAGGGCTGCCGATCCTGTTGGTGCTGACTGGCCTGCCGACCCTGTTTCCCAAGCTCGTTGCGGCCCGCACGTTCGCCGAACGCATGTTCCGCGTCTCGATGCTGGAGCAGCTCAGCGACGCAGAATCGCGCGAGGCGATCATCCGACCGACCAAGGAGCATGGCTGCCCGGTGAAGTTCACCGCTGCGACCGTTGGCAGGATCATCGAGCACTCCGGCGGCTACCCGTACTTCATCCAGTTCCTGTGCCGCGAGTTGTTCGACTCGTATGTGCAGCAGCGAGCCCAGGGGACGACGAGAGTCGAGGTGACGATCGCCCGGGCGGTGACGAAGCTCGATTCGGACTTCTTCGCTGGTCGCTGGAACCGCGTGACCGATCGCCAACGCGAACTGCTGGCACTGGTCGCGCAGCTCCCTGACTGCGACGACGAGTTCACGGTCCTGCAGATCGTCGCGAAGTCCCGGCAGGCTCTCGCCAAGCCGTTCAGTGCGAGCCACGTGACGCAGATCCTGGCCAAGCTCGGCGAGAACGGACTGGTCTACAAGAACCGGCGCGGCCGCTACTCCTTCGCGGTGCCATTGCTCGGCGGCTTCATCCGCCGCCAGGAAGCACCGCCGGAACGAGCCTGACCCGCACGACCGCCGCTACTCGCGCCAGCGCGCGACCGCGCGGCGGCGATCGTCCAGGCCTGCCTGCGGGTCGTAACCGCGCGCATCGCCGTACTTCGCGACCAGCGCGTCGATCGCCGCCGCTCGCGCCGGCTGGTCGTCGCTGAGCAGCAGACCGACCAGGTCGACCCGCGCCCGCTCGTCGCCGAGCACCAGCCGGCTCCGCGCCGCGAGCACCAGCACGGTGTCCGGGTTGGGGATGCTGGCCGGCAGGTGCCCCGCCGCCGCCAGCGACTTCACCCGTTCCTGGAAGCGCACCAGCGCCGGCACGCAGTCCGCATCGCCGCACCGCGCCAGCGCTTGCGCCGCGTAGGCGGCGACGCCGAGCACCGGGTCGCGCAGCTGCCACGCCACGAACGGCGCCAGCCGGTTGTCGCCCAACCGGCCGATCGCGGTCAGTAGCGACGCGCGCTTGGCGGCGAAACCCGGTGGGAACTTCAGGCCCTTGATCAGCGCCGGGATCGCGTGCTCGCCCATCGCGACCAGGTCCTCGATCGCCTTGGCGTCGTCCTCGACCGCTGGCACGGTGACGTCGCCGCCGCCCATCGCGGTGATCAGGTGGAACGCCTCGTCGTCGGCGCGCGGCTCGGGCA
>JBASWX010000598.1:0-10454 GCA_049276695.1 Planctomycetota bacterium | reverse complement strand
ATCATCGCCAGGAACTCAGCCGCGAACGCCTCGTAGTCGCGCGCACCGTTGCTGTCCGGCGCGTGCTCGAAGATCGTGCGGCCGAAGCTCGGCGACTCGGCGAGCTTGACGTTGTTGCGGATCCGGGTCTTCGTCAGCAGCGGCCCGAAGTGCGAGTCGATCTCGCGCAGGACTTCGGTGCTGAGGTTGGTGCGCTGGTCGAGCATGCACGGCAGCACGCAGGCGATCTTCAGCGCCGGGTTCAGCCGCTTCTGCACCAGCTGGATCACCTCGAGCAGCTTGGCCATGCCCTGCAGCGACAGGTACTCGGCCTGCATGGGAATCACGACGTGGTCGGCGGCGACCAGCGCGTTGGCGCTCAGCACGCCGAGCGACGGCGGGCAGTCGAACAGCACGAAGTCGTAGTCCTTGGCGGCGGGGAACGCGTCGAGCGCTTCGCGCAGGATCGTCTCGCGGCCGATGCGGTTGGCGAGCACCTGTTCGACGCCAGCGAGCGAGGTGTCGCTCGGCACCACCGCGAGGCCCGGGAACGACGTCGGCTGCACCAGGTCGGCCAGCGGCGTGTCCTCGATCAGCAGGCTCGTCATCGTGTGGCTCTCGAGATCGGGCCGCTTGTCGACGTGTACCGTCAGGTTCGCCTGCGGGTCCATGTCGAGCAGCAGCACGCGGAAGCCGGCGCGCGCCAGCGCCGCACCGAGGTTGACCGTCGTGGTGGTCTTGCCGACGCCGCCCTTCTGGTTGATGACCGCGATGCGCTTCATGGTGCCTGCCGTGGATCTTGGAGGATCGCCGGGCTGCTGACGAGGCTTTGCTGGCGAAGCGGCGCGGTCGCGGTCCTCAACGAGCGCGCAGTTGGTCCAGAACGCGCCGGCAGCGGGCGGACAGCGTCGTTTCGATCCGGGCGATCAGCGGCTCGGCGACCAGGCCGGGCAACGCGGCGACGACCTCGCGAGCGAGGCCAGGCAGGGCGTCGGCCAGCCCGCGCAGGCGCTCACGGACAGCCGGCGGCGCCATGTGGATCGTCGCCGCGAGCTTCGCCCAGTGGTCCGGCATCACCTCGTCGAACTCGTAGCGCGAGTCGATCTTCATCGCCATGCGTGTCGACAAGCTCGGATAGACGAGCGTGCACATCGCGTCGTAGACCGGTGCGAGGCGGACTTGCCGCGGCTCGTGCAGCAGCGAGAAGTTCTTCGCGTGCGCATCGGCGTTGCCGAGCAGGAAGTGGAACTGCGCCATCTGCAGCAAGGCGAGGCGATCGATCGCTGCGAGCGATGAGTGCTTCGTCAGCAGGTCGAACATGGCCGGCAGGCTCGGGCCACCCTCTGCCTGATACTTGTGATCGGGAGGCACCCCGAGCGCCTGACAGAAGTCCTCCTGGTGCCGGCGGCGCAACCGGCCGCGTTCGTCGCGCCAGCGATCGAAGCGTTCGACCAGCAGGATCGGCATGCCGTCGACCACGCGCATCTCGGTCACTGGCACGGTCAGTCCGGTGGCGGCGGCGAGACGCATCGCGAAGAACTCGTTCGCGACCGTGGCCTCGTAGTTGGTGATCGGAACCTTCAGGATGTGCGTCGTCGGAGCTCCCGGCGCGGGCAGCGCGACCACGCCGTCATGCAGCACGACCGCGATCTTGTCCTGCGCACCGGCGAGCGAGAGCCGCAGTTCCTTGCCGGCGAGCAAGGGTCGTTGCGGTAGTTCGCGCAGCAACGTTGCCAGTTCGCCGTCGCCGAGCACCCGCGGCGAAGGCGGGTCGCCGGCGTCGGGTGGGGTGAGGTCGGGCGGATAGAGGGCGAGCGCACCCGCGCACTCGCGACCCACTTCCGCGAGCAGCGCGAACTCGTTGCGTGCCGAGACCTGCAGGTGTCGCGCGAGGCGCCGGCGCGCTTCGTCGTCGGGAAGCAGGCCGCCGAAGAATGCGCGCGTGAGGCGGTCGGGAAACGCGTCGGTCTGCAGCGGCATCGACAGCGAGATCGGGAACGCAGCCGGATCCGCGATCCACGACTCGCGATAGCGGAACTGGTGGCGCCCGTCGGCGAGTTGATCGAGATCGCCGACTGCGTTCGTCTCGAACCAGAGGACGAGCTGACGCGTCATCGCCGTCCAGCGGCGGCGAGGTCGACCCGTAGCCCGAGCATCGCGAGCACGTTCAGGACCTTGCCGATCTGGGCCGTCGGCTTGCCGCGCTCGAGTTCGACGATGAACCGCACGCTCGTGCCGCATGCCGCAGCGAGGTCCGGCTGCCGCATGCCCTGTTCCTTGCGCATCGCGCGGACGAGCGAACCGACGTCATCAGGTGTCTGCACGGTGGTCATGGATGTCCCGATCGGGAAACCTAGCCTACAAGTCGAGGAGTCCCAGTGGAAATGTCCCGATCGGGATATTTCGCCGAGAATGTCAGGCACCCGGGCAGAAATATCCCGATCGGGAAAGTCAGCCGAGCAGCGCCGTCGCGTCCCAGACCGGCAGCGGGCCGTCGTGCCAGAACGGTTCGGCGGCCGGCACGCCGATGCGGGAGCCGAAGAAGCGGTCGCGGACCTCGGCGCGCTCGAGCACGTCGAGGCCGAGCACGAGGTGCGACCGGTCGGGCGGGGCGAGCTGCGAACGGTAGCAGCGCACGACGTCGGCCTTGCGGCCCTGCACCGCGGTGATGTCGACCACCAGGCTCGGCTCGATCGGCTGGTTGCCGGGGTAACGCAGCAAGAGACGCGGCCGGTGCGGGGCGCCGAGCGATGGCTCGAAGTTGCGCAGGCCGGCGAAGAAGAACGCGCGGCTCGCGAGCTCGGCGGCGCCGGCGTGGTCGGGGTGCACGTCGTGTGCGTGCGGAACCAGGAACAGCGCGGGGCGCACTGCGCGCAGCACCGCGACCAACGCCTTGGTGGCGTGATCGTCGGCGCGCACGCCGGTGTCGGGCAGGCCGAGGTTGTGGCGCAGCGTGGCACCGAGCTTCACCGCGGCGGCGGCGGCTTCGGCGTCGCGGTCGGCGACCGTGCCGCGCGAACCCTTCTCGCCGCGCGTGCAGTCGACCAGCGCGATCTTGTGGCCACGGTCGTGCAGCAGCAGCAGCGTACCGGCCAGCGCGAGCTCGATGTCGTCGGGATGTGGCCCGAGCGCCAGCACTTCGCACGCGGACAGCGTCGAGGGCACGGGCGTCATGCGGGTCCGAGCTCCAGCACGCCGTGTTCGATCCGGAACGGATCGGCGGCGTCGATCAGCATGTCGGCGAAGCGCGGGCCCCAGACCGCGAGGTACGCGACCGGACCGAGCACCCGTTCCTGGATCCGGTTGCGCGGCCGCAGCGTGCTGCACAGCCGCCGCAGCTGCTTGATCCCGGTGCCCTCGCGGTTCTGCCGGGCGTTGCGCACCTTCTGCTGCAGCCGCTCGATCTCCTCGACCGCCTTGTTGCGGGCGCGTTCCAGCGCGCCGAGCATCGAGCTGTCGAGCGCAGTCAACTTCTGGCCGACGCCGTCGAGTCCGGTGCGGATCTTGGCCTGCAGGTCGTCGAGCGCGTCCTCGATCGCGCCGCCGTCGTCGCTCTGCAGCAGCTTCTCGGCGAGCTTGTCGGGCGACTGGTCGAGATCGGGCAGATCGAGCGAGAACCGCGTCAGCAGGCGCTGCATCGACGGCTCGACGATGGTCATCGACGCGCGCGGCACGAACACCGGCACCGGCACGCCGAGCAGCCGGTACAGCGGCGCCACCGCGCACAGGTAGGCGAGTTCGCCGGGGCCGACGACGAAGCCGAGCGTCGGCAGGCACGCGTCCTGCCACAACGGCCGCAGCAGCACGCCGGGACTGAGGTCCTGCGCGCGGCCGGCCGCCTCGCCGTCGGCGAGCGGTTCACGGCGACCGCCGGCCAGTTCGAACATCATCGTCGTCGCCGGGTCGAGCGTGACGTCGATGCCGACGTCGGCGAGGTCGTCGCAGGTCTGCTTGACCTTGTCGCGCACCTCGTTCGAGCGCGTCCACCAGCGGGTCAACGGCTCGAACGCCTCGGGTGGCAGGTCGCGCGGCTCGATCACGCACAGGCCGTGACGGCCAAAGGCCGCGAACAGGAGGCGCGCCATCTGGTCACCGAGCGTCTCGTCGGGGTGGCGCGGCTTGCACAACGCCAGCGCCCAGTCGCGGTGTTCGCTCGCCGGCAGCAGCGCGTCGATCTCGGCCAGCAGCTTGTCGACCTCGCGGCCGACGCCGATCGCGCGCAGCGGCTCGTTGGCGCGCGCCAGTTCGAGCCGGAAGCGCTGCACCTCCTGCTGCTGGTTGACCAGGAACAGGCGGTTCGCCTCGTCGAGGTCGTGGTCGTCGCTGTGGTTCCAGAACACCGGCACCACGCGCGGCCCGGCGTTCTCGGCGTTGATCTCGCGGCACAGCCGGATCGCGGTCGCGACCTTGTGGAAGGTGAACAGCGGGCCGCCGAGCAGGCCGGGCTGCTGGCCGGTCACGATCACGTGCACGTTGGCATCGAGCAGCGACTCGGCGCTGGCGAACACTTCGGGCGGGGCCTGGTGCCGTTCGGCGTACGCGCGCAGCGACTTCACCAGCGCCTCGCGCGAGAGCAACCGCCCGGCGCCGGTCGGGGCGCGGCGGATCAGTTCCTGCACCGTGCGCGCGCGCATGCCGAGGAACGGCGCGAGGTCGCGGTCGTCCTCGAGGTAGCGCTGGTGCACGTCGGAGGTGCCCAGCCGCCGGAACGAGATGTGGCGCAGCGTCGACGTCACGGCTTGCCTCGCGCGGGGGAATGCGGCCGCGCCACGGCGCGACACTCGGCGGCGAAGGCGGCGGCGGCGGTCTCGATGCGGTCGAGCCAGTCGCGATCGGAAGGCGCGAAGCACTGCATGACGCCGCGGCTCTGGTTGACCAGGGCGCCGAGGCCGCGGGGGTCGAACGCCGCCGCGAGGTCGGCGACCTTGCCACCCTGGGCGCCGACGCCCGGCAGCAACAGCCAGGCGTTCGGCATCAGCGCACGTAGCCGGGCCAGTTCCTGCGGCCAGGTGGCCCCGACGACGGCACCGACCGGCGAGTAGCCGTGTGCCTGCGGCAGGTCCTGGCCCCAGCGGTGCACGGCGCGGGCGACGTGGTCGCACAGCGGTTCGCCCCCCACCTGCAGACCCTGGAAGTCGGCGGCACCGGGGTTGCTGGTGCGGACCAGCACGAACACCGCCTTGCCGCCGCGTTCGGGCCGGCAGTGCTGCAGGAACGGCTGCACCGAGTCGAGGCCGAGGTAGGGGTGCAGCGTCACCGCATCGGCGACCCGGAAGTGCCCTTCGGCGTAGGCCTCGGCGGTGCTGCCGATGTCGCCGCGCTTGACGTCGCCGAGCACCAGCAGGTCGTGTGCCCGCGCCAGCGCGCAGGTTTCCTCCCAGGCCCCGTACCCGGCGGCGCCGTGGCACTCGAAGAAGGCGATGTTCGGCTTCACGCAGGGTGCGTGGCGGGCGAGCACCGGCATCGCCTGCCGGTAGAACGCGACGATGCGTTCGGCCGGCGATGCGCCGGGTGCCACGGCAGCCGGCAGCGCATCGAGCCGGGGATCGAGGCCGATCACCACCGGCGCTGCCCCGCCGTGGATGCGTTCCGCCAGCCTGTGCACGAAGCCCTGCATCGAACCGGTGAGACTAGCTGCGATTCTCCGTGGCGCGAGGAGCGCGCGTCGGTTTCTCTTTCGGCCCCCTTCGGAGTCAGACCCCCATGGTTGTCCTCTTCGTGCCGAGAGAATCGGCCGCAGGCGAATCCCGCGTCGCGTCGGTGCCCGAGACGACGAAAGCCCTGTTGAAGCTCGGCCTGCAGGTGCAGGTCGAACGCGGTGCCGGTGCGGCTGCCGGTTTCGCGGACCGCGACTACGAAGCGTCCGGTGCGACGCTCGTCGATGGAAGCGCGCGCGGCAGCGCCGACATCGTCGCCTGCATCCAGACGCCGGCGCCAGCACAGTGCCAGGCGCAGCGCGCGGGATCGCTGCTGATATGCACGCTGACGCCGGGCCAGCAACTCCCCGCGGTGAAGGCGCTGCGGGATGCGAAGGTGAGCGCGATGGGACTCGAGTTCATGCCGCGCATCACCCGCGCCCAGAAGATGGACATCCTGAGCTCACAGGCGACGTGCAGCGGCTACCAGGCGGTGTTGCTGGCGGCAGTGCACCTGCCGAAGCTGTTCCCACTGATGATGACGGCCGCCGGCACCATCACGCCGTCGCGCGTGCTGGTGCTCGGCGTCGGCGTCGCCGGGCTGCAGGCGATCTCGACCGCGAAGAAGCTCGGCGCCGTCGTCGAGGCGAACGACATCCGCCCGGCGGTGAAGGAACAGGTCGAATCGCTCGGCGCGAAGTTCGTCGACACCGGCACGCCACCGGAGGCCGAGACCAAGGGTGGCTACGCCAAGGAGACGACCGCCGAGTTCCTGAAGAAGCAGCGCGAGATCCTGGCGGCCCACATCGCCCAGGCCGACGTGCTGATCACGACGGCCCAGGTGCCGGGCAAGAAGGCGCCGCTGCTGGTCACCGCCGACATGCGCAAGGGCATGAAGCCCGGCTCGGTGATCGTCGACATGGCCGCCGGCCAGGGCGGCAACGTCGAAGGCTCGGTCGCCGGCCAGCGCCTCGTCGTCGACGGCGTCACGATGATCGGCGACACCAACCTGGCGTCCCAGGTCGCCGCCGATGCGTCGCGCATGTATGCGCGCAACGTGGTCGCGTTCCTCGGCGAGTTCGTCAAGGCGGGCGCGGTCAACGTCGACCTGAACAACGAGATCCTCGGTGCCGTGACCATCGTGCACGATGGCGCCGTGCGGCACGAACCCACCGCGCAGGCCCTGGCCGCGCAAGGAGTGTGAACGATGGACTTCTTCTTCGTGTTCGTGTTCGTGATCGCGTCGCTGCTCGGCTTCGAACTGATCAACAAGGTGCCGCCGACGTTGCACACGCCGTTGATGTCCGGCTCCAACGCGATCTCGGGCATCACGGTGGTCGCCGCGCTGATGTGTGCGCGCAGCGGCGAGGGCTTCCTGGTCCAGGTGGTCGCGTTCCTGGCGATCGTGTTCGCGATGGTCAACGTCGTCGGCGGCTACATGGTCACCGACCGCATGCTGGGTGCCTTCAAGAAGAAGGTGAAGTGACGTGGTCTACCTCTATCTGCTCGCGACGCTGCTGTTCGTCTACGGCATCAAGCGGCTGACCAGCGTCAAGACCTGCCAGCAGGGCAACCGGATCTCGGAGGTCGGCATGGCGCTCGCGATCGTCGCGACGCTGCTGATCTACACCGACATCAGCTGGATCACGGTGCTCGCCGGCCTGCTGGTCGGCAGCGCCGCCGGCGCCGTGATCGCCAAACGTACGCCGACGACATCGATGCCCGAGATGGTCGGCGCGCTGAACGGCTTCGGCGGCCTCGCGTCGGCGCTGGTCGCGATGGGCTCGCTGCTGATCGACCCGGTGCTGAAGGATCCGACCAAGGCGCTCACCGACACCACGCTGATGAACGCGATCAGCACGCCGGCGACGGTCGTGATCGGCATGATCACGTTCACCGGCAGCTTCGTCGCCTACTTCAAGTTGTCGGGCAAGAAGGTCGTGCACCCGCTGAGTGGCGTCCAGCGCCACTATCTGCACGCCGGACTCGCGGTGGCGGCGATCCTGCTGAGCCTGTGGATGGTGACGACCACCAGCCACACGGTGATGGCGATCGCGACGCTGCTGCTCGCCATCGTCACCGGGGTGCTCGGCGTGTTCCTGGTGATGCCGATCGGCGGCGCCGACATGCCGGTCGTGATCTCGCTGCTCAACAGCTACTCGGGGGTCGCCGGCGCTTCGGCCGGCTTCGTGATCATGAACCCGCTGCTGATCGTCGTCGGCGCGCTGGTCGGCACGTCGGGGCTGATCCTGACGCAGATCATGTGCAAGGCGATGAACCGTTCGCTCGGCAACGTGCTGCTCGGCGGCATGGGCGGCGACGAGACGGTCGCCAAGGACGCCAAGGACTACAAGTCGATCAAGTCGGCGCAGCCGGAGGAGATCGCGATGCTGCTCGACGGCGCCACTTCGGTGATCTTCGTGCCCGGCTACGGCCTCGCCGTCGCGCAGGCCCAGCACATCGTGCGCGAGCTCGCCGACCTGTTGCAGAAGCGCGGCGCCAACGTCCGTTACGCGATCCACCCGGTCGCCGGCCGCATGCCCGGCCACATGAACGTGCTGCTCGCCGAGTCGGACGTTCCCTACGAGCAGCTGTGGGAGATGGACAGGATCAACAGCGACTTCAAGAACACCGACGTCGTGATCGTCGTCGGCGCCAACGACGTCGTGAACCCCGCGGCGCGCGAACCCACCGGCCCGATTGCCGGCATGCCGATCCTCGACGTCGACCAGGCGCGCACCGTGGTCGTGATCAAGCGCTCGCTGGCGCCCGGCTACGCCGGCATCAAGAACCCGCTGTTCGAGCTCGACAACACGCTGATGGTGTTCCTCGACGCCAAGGAAGCCCTCGAGGGCATCGTCAAGGAAGTGAAGGACCTGAAGTGAGCTTCAGGCCTGCTTCTTGACGGTCAGCGCGCCGAGCGCAGCGAAGAAGCCGCCGACCAGCGTGGTGAACGCGAACGGCCAGAACACCGCCTGTGCCAGCGTCAGCAGGAACAGCAGATCGGCGGGATCCGAGCCGGGCGGGCCCTTGGCGAAGTGGTTGTCCCAGCCCTTCTCGAGCGACACGTACTGCACGACGATGACCGGGACGCGGGCCAGCACGCCGTAGAACGCGCACACGAACCAGCAGCGGCGCCAGGCGACGAAGGCCAGCAGGCCAGCGAGCGCGGTGCCGATGTTCATGCACCAGGCGCGCGTGTGCCACGACAGGTCGAGGTTGAAGACCGTCATCCCGACGCCGATCGCGAGCCCGAAGCCGAGCAGCGGCAGCAGCAGCGACTTGCCCGTCGACGCCGGCCGATGGCCGTTCTGCGCCAGGCGGCGGCCGAACCAGAAGCCGAACGGCAGCACCAGCCAGGTGATACCGAGGATCGCACCGCCGCCGCCCGACGAGGTGCCGAACAACGCCGGCGCCCACTTCTGCTGTTCGCCGAGCAGACGGACCAGGGTCACCACCAGGGAGATCAGGGCGGCGATGAAGACGGCGCCGGAGATCGATGCGCGGGAATCCGAAGACATGCCGAGCGATCCTAGCCCCCGGTGCGACAGAAGCACGAACCCGCGAGCTGCACGTCGGCGCGCGTCCACGCGGCCTTGAACTCGGCCTCGAACTTCGCCGCCTCCTCGCCGCGCCCGCTGCGGCGCAGACATTCGGCGAGCCCGTGCAGCGCCCAACCGTCGTGCGGATGGCGGGCGAGGTCGTCGCGGTAGACTGCCTCGGCTTCGGTGACGAGCGCTTGTTCGAGCAGCAACGCGCCGAGCGCATGCCGCACCGGCTGCATCCAGCCCCACGGCTCGTCGTACCGCAGGCCGTCGTCCTTCGTCACCGCTTCGCGCAGCAGGTCGAAGGCACGCTCGATGTTGCCGCGGCGGTACTCGAGTTCGCCGTCGAGCAGCGTGCCGGCGAGCGCGCACAGGTCGGCAACCGGCGTCAGGGACAGGACCGCCGTGGCGGGCACCAGCTTCGCCGCTTCGGCGAACGCCGCCCGTTCGCGCGTCGCTTCGTCGATGCGACCGAGCGCCGATAGCGCCATGCCGCGGGCGTAGTGCCAGAACGCGGTCGTCGCGCGCAGCTCGGCGCGCGGCTGCGGTTCGTCGAGGATCTGCTGCCAGCGCCCGAAGCGCACCAGCACGTGGTACGGCACCGCCAGGTAGGCCTCGACGAAGTCGGCGTACTGCGCGACCAGTTCCGCGGGCAGCTCGGTCACCAGTTCGCGCGCCGCGGCGAGCGCCTTCTTCGACTGGCCGTCGAACATCGAGGCCCACGCCAGCATGTGGTAGTTGTGGGCGCGGTAGATCGAATAGAAGTTCATGCGCCCCGCGTGCGCGACGTAGCGAAGGTCGGCGGCGATCGCACGCTCGTTGGCGGTGACCGCGGCGGCGTAGTCCCCCACCCGCATGTCGATGTGCGACGGCATGTGCACCAGGTGGCCGGCGCCGGGAATGCGGTCGCGCAACCGGTCTGCGGCCGGCAGCCCGCGCTCGGGCGTTGGCGACATCTCCCAGGCGTGGATCGTGTAGTGCAGCGCACCCGGATGGTCGGGCACGCGGGCCAGCACCGCGGCGAGCGCTTGCAGGATCTCCTCGGTGCCAGGCTGGGCCATGCCGTCCGGCGTCCACAGGTCCCACGGCCGCAGATTCATCATCGCCTCGGCGAACAGCGTGCCGACATCGGCGTCGTCCGGATGCGCGCGCCACACTTCCCGCATCGCGTCGGCGTAGGCCCGGTCGAGTTGCTTGCGATCCGCAGGCGGGGGCGAGGCGTAGCGGCTGGTGATCGCGCCGATCAGCGCGCGCTCGACCGGCGAGGCCGTCGCGGCGAGGCGCTGTGCTGCGC
>JBASWX010000597.1:0-4040 GCA_049276695.1 Planctomycetota bacterium | reverse complement strand
CCGGCAGCGCGTCGGCGCGCTCGCGGGCCGCCTGCAGCGCCCGCTCGGCGCGTGCCTGGTAGCCGCGCAGTACGTGGAACGTCCACACCCGCACCGGATCGGCCGCTGCCGGGCCGGCACCGCCGATCCGCGCCGACAGCGTCGCGGTGTAGCAGCCGTCCGGCAGTTCCCCGCCAGGCACCGTCGCCACCGCCCGGCCCATGCGCAGCTCCGGCACCCCGGTGTCCTTGCTCAGGGTCTCGCGGCACACGACCTTGCCGGCCGCGTCGGTGACCACGACCTCGCACGTGATCTCACCCGGCGCCGGCACCGTGAACGGCAGGAAGGCCGACAGGTTGGTCGTGCGGCAGACCTCGTTGGCGCCGTCCGGATCACAGACTTCGGGCAGCACGTACATGCCGAGCGTGGTGCGCAGCACGAACGCATCGTCGGCCGCCACGCCGCGCAGGCTGGCCAGCGCCTTCGCCACCGGCACGAACGGCACGCCGCCGTCCGGCGCCGCCAGCAGTTCCGCGACGCGCTGCGTGGTCGGCCCGTCGCGACCCGCGAGCTGCGCGCGCAGTTCGGCCCAGCGTTCCTCGAGGTGCAGGAAACCCCAGCGTTCGCGGTACGCCACGCCCTGCGCCGGCAGCCCCGCGGCGAACGCGACGACGGCGGGGATCAGCGCGGCAGCGGCGAGTAGTTGGCCTTCACCCATGGCAGGAACGCAGCATCGATCGACAGCGGGTTGTAACCGTAGACCACCGGCAGCACCTCGCGCGTCGGCCGGTCGTTCTTCAACTGGCGCACGAAGTCGCGGAACTTCGCGCCGCCGTGGACCGCGAGCAGGAAGTCGACGTAGGCGAACGCGAACGCGTGTTCGACGTAGCCGAGCTGGTCGGTGTTGCGATCCGACAGCGCCGCGAACGACGGTGCCTTGCCCTCGTCGACCAGCTTGCGCACTGCCGGCCGCCACTTGCCGCCCTTGAAGCTGGCGACCTGCTGCATCAGGATCTCCTCGAAGCAGAAGTTCGTGCACTTGCCGACCAGCTTGTCCTCGAACCAGTGCGCGACCCCTTCGTCGACCCAGCCGTGCTGCTTGTTGCCGAGGAACAGCATCGGCCGCATCTGGGACAGCAGCAGGTGCGTGACGTTGTGCACGACGTTGCGGTGCACGGCCTCGTCGTCCGGCAGCGAGCGTTTGTCGCACCACATGCTGTACACGAACTCGGGGCCCATCAGCTTCAGCCCGACCGAGTTCTGCGTGCCCAGCCCGGTCAGCCGCGGCCCCAGGATCGCGTGGTCCTTCGCCTCCTCGCTCATCGCGATCGTGCAGCGATCGGGCAGGTCCTCGGCCGGCAGTTCGAACGTCTGCAGGAACACCGTGCGCAGTTCCTCGAGGCGCTGGCCGTACAGGTGCATGCGGGCGTGCTGGTCGATCTTCTCCTTGCCGACCATCGCCGGCTTGCAGGCGAAGGCGAGTTCGAAGTGCGTCGTCGACAGGTGCGCGAACGGCTCGCGCGCGGTCAGCGCGTCGATCGCAGTGCGGCGTCCGGCCAACCACTCGCGGGCGAGCCGCTGCCGGTTCAGCAGGTTGTCTTCGACGGGCTGGTTCGCGCACTGCCTGCAGTCGACCGCCAGTGCTCCGCCGCACGCCTTGCACTCGGTCGCCGCGCTGCAGTGCAGCACGAACGGCGCCGCTTCGGGCCCGAGGTCCTTGCCGTGCAGCCGGCAGGCGTTCGAGCCATGCGTCAGGCAGCCGCGGCACGAGCCCGATGGGTTCGCGCCGGCCGGCGCCGGGGGTTGCGGGTCCGGAGCCGGCGGGGTCTGCGCCGCACCAGCCAACGCCAGTGCGCACCACCACCACGACGACGCGAGCAGGAACCGCATGCCGTCGAAGGTAGCAGCACTGGCATGCCGGGCAACGTCCCGCGATCGTCGCGACGGCAACGCCGGCGTCACGGCACCTGCAGCACCTTGTGCACCTGCGGCAGCACGCGCACCTGGAACTGCGCCCGCACCGCGGTGTCGACGAAGCGCCGCAGGTCGTCGCGCGCCACCGTCCTGGTCACCGCCCCGAACGGCGTCACCGGCTGCAGCACCAGCACGATCTTGTCGCGCACCGGCTGCAGGTCCGCGAGTGCCTGCTCGAGGCTCGCGTCGCCCACCCGGTCGGTCAGCACCACCTTGACGTCGACCGAGGCGCCGCGCCGCAGCGCCAGTTCGCAGCAGCGGCGGTGCAGCACTCCGTACGAAGTTCCCGGCGCCAACGCCAGCGCCGGCTCCACCGGCGCGCCGAGCGTCTCCGGCAGCTTGTAGTCGGCGCTCAGGTGGTCGACCTGGTCGACGCACAGCGCCAGCGCATCGGGATGCACGGCGGCGGTCTCGAGGTGCACGCGCATGCCGTGGCCACGCACGATCCGGCCGAGTTCGCGGAGGAACTCGGGGAACACCAGCGGCTCGCCGCCGGTGACCGACAGGCTGCCCGACTTCCGGCCGGGCTCACCGGCCGCACCGACCTGCCGGACCAGTTCGGCCGCGCGCGCGGCAGCGACCGGGTTCGGTTCGAGCAGCTCGCGCACCGACAGCCGCACCGGCACGCGCGCTGGCGCCGTGTAGCTGTTCGGCGTGTCGCAGTACAGGCAGCGCAGCGGGCAGGTCGCGACGCGCAGGAACGTCATCGGCACGCCGACGAAGCGGCCCTCGCCCTGGATCGAGTGGAAGATCTCGACCAGCGGCGCGCGCGCGCCCGGTTTCGCCGCCAGCTGGTCCGCTGCCGGCGCCGCACCGGCGCCGGGCCGCAGCTTCTTCAGTGCCGACTCGAGGTCCACGTCGCGATTCTGCGACCGCGCAGCCGTCACGCAAAGCGCCGCGCCAGATCGTTGAGCACCGCGATGCCCTTCTGCAGCTGCTCGTCCTCGGCGGCGAAGGACAAGCGGAAGTGCGAATCCCGCGCCGAGAACGACTTGCCGGGCACGATCAGCAGCTTCTGCGCCAGCGCGGCCTGCAGGAAGGTCGGGCCATCGGCTCCCGGCGGCAGGCACGGGAAGGCGTAGAACGAGCCCTCGGGCGGAGCCAGGCCGTAGACCGGGTGCAGTTCGCGCGCGACCAGGTCGCGCTTCTTCCGGTACTGCTCGCGGTACGGCGCCAGATCGATCTGCGGCATCGCCTCGAGCAGCGCGTACTGGAACGGGGCCGGCGCGCACACGAACGAGAACTGCTGCAGCGTCTTCATCGCCTCGAGCACGGCCACCGGCCCGGTCGCGTAGCCCATGCGCCAGCCCGGGATGCCGTAGCTCTTGCTGAAGCCACCGAGCTGGATGCAGCGCTCGGCGTACTGGACCGGCGACGCATGGTCGTCGACGTAGCAGAACAGGTCGTAGATCTCGTCGCTGACCACGAAGGCGCCGGCGCGGTTGGCGATCTGGCACAGGCCCTCGATCTCCGCGCGCGTCAGCACGCCGCCGGTCGGGTTGCTCGGCGAGTTCACGAACACGATCTTGGTCCGCGCACTGCACAGCCGCTCGATCTCGGCGAGGTCGACCGCGAAGCGCCCCCGCCCGCCCTTCGGGTACAGGTCGTAGTAACGCACCGTCGCGCCGCACAGCGCCGCGAGGTGGCGGTACATCACGAAGTACGGATCCGGCAGCAGGATCTCGTCGCCAGGCTCGAGCAGGCACAGGAACGTCAGCACCAGCCCGCCCGAGACGCCGGCGGTGAGCAGGCAGGTCTCCGGCGTCACCCCGTGCCGCGCCGCGGTGTCGGCGAGGATCCGGGCGTTCAGTTCGGGCAGGCCCTGCGTGATCGTGTAGCGGTTCTTGCCCGACCGCAGCGCCCGGCACGCGGCTTCGATCAGCTCCGGCGGCGGATCGTAGTGCGGCTGCCCGATCGACAGGTTGATCGGGTCCTCCATCGTCGCCATCAGTTCGAAGATGCGACGGATGCCGCTCGGCTCGATGCCGCGCACGCGCGAGGACAGACGGGGGTCCGCAGGAGCCACGCGCGGGGAAGGGGCAGGTCGACGGAGCGGGGACTACTTCTTCGTCGGCGCGGCCTTGGCC
>JBASWX010000596.1:0-2223 GCA_049276695.1 Planctomycetota bacterium | reverse complement strand
GGCTCCGCCTTGGGGGCCGCGGCCTTCGGCGCCGCCGCGACCGGCGGTGCCGCCGGCTTCGGTGCTGGCATCGCCTGCGCCGGCCGTTCGACTTCCGGCGACAGCACCACGTACTCGCCGATGCTCTTGGGCGACGTGTAGACGCCGCGCGACAGGTCCTTCACGGTCTCGGCCGACAGCACGCGCACGTCGAGGTCCGGCATCCGGCTCTTGATGCGCGCCACGGTGCCGCGGCCGTAGTTGCTGTGCATGTTGCCGCAGATCAGCACCACCAGCGGGCGGTCGCCGGCCTTGCGCCGTTCCTGCAGATGGTCGGTGATCGACTCCGCCATCGTGTCGTCCTTCAGGCACTGCGCCGCGTAGAAGTTCTTCATCATCTTCTCGGTCGACCCGGGGTGCTCCTTCATCGCGTCGACGAACGCGTCCCAGTAGTCGTCCTCCGGCGCCGTCGTCTCGCGCGCGACGTTCGGGTCACCGGCGACCGCCGAGGCACCCTCGGTCGCGACCTTCGCGGCGAGCTTGCGCGGCGCGTTGGCGGCCAGCACCACGAGGCCGTTCACCTTCGCGAACTCGATCACCGGCCGGTAGTCGCGGTCGTAGTCGCGCGGCGGCCGCGAGCCGGCGAGGAACGTCGGCTCGTCGATCATGCCGGACAGGTACTTGAGCAGCACGCCCTGCACGTCGCGCTCGAAGAACTCCATCGCGATGACCAGGTTCGGCCGCCGCGCGTGCAACGACGCCAGCAGTTCGTGGTGCAGCCGGTGCACCGGCGGCGTCTGGTGCAGTTCGCCGAACGCGACGACGTCGGCAGTGGCGAGCGCATCGGCGACGGCGTCGACTTCGCACACACTGTCGTCGGCGGTGGCGACGAAGTGCGCGGTCGGGGTCGCACAGGCGGACAGGAACAGCAGGGACAACAACCAGGACGGGCGCATCCCGGCAATCTGAACCCCGCACCGGAGGGTCGGCAAGCTCAGGCGTCACGCCGGCGCCACCACCGGAGCCATCGGCGATTCCGCGCGCCGGCCCCGCCGCGCGGGCGGCGAGAGGCCCGACGTTGTCCCGAGTTCGCGGCGATGGCGCGGATTCCGCGGGAATCCTGCCCCCGGTCCCCCACTTGTCTGCATGGGCATCCTCGATGCACCCCACGACACCTTCTTCGGCCTGGTCTTCCAGAGGGGAGAGGTGTCGGCCGACTGGCTGCGGTCCGTGCTGCCGGCGAGGATCGTGCGCGCCATCGCCTGGCACACGTTCACCAGGGCACCAGAACGCTCGTTCAGCCCCCGGTTGCGGCGGAACGAGTCCGACCAGGTGTTCGTCGCGCGCCTCCGCCGGGGCGGGGGCCGCATCGTGTTCGTGCTCGAACACAAGGCGGATGGCGATCCGGGACTGCGTTCGCAGACGTTGCGTTACGCGGTCGACCTGCGGCACGCGGCGCGCCCCCGCCCGAAGGCGCCGGAGCCGCTGGTGATCGTGGTCGTGCTGCACCACGACGAGAAGCCGTGGCGACTGGCACCCCATCCGTACCTCGCGGCACTGCCGGCCGCCGTCGGCCGGGCTCTCGATGACCTGCAGCCGAACCTGCCCATGGTGGTCGACGACCTGACGCGCCAGGACGAGCCGGAGCTCCGGGCGCGGCGACTCCGCCCGACCACGCGCCTCGCCTTGCTGTGCCTGCGGTTCCTGCGGCACTGCACCGGCAAGCAGGTGCTGGCAGCGATCGAGCGCTGGGGCGACCTGCTGCGGGCCGCGCACCGGCGGCACGGAACCGACATCGTCGATGCGCTCACGATGTATGCTCTCACCGTCAGCGATGTCCGTCAGCAGCAGCTTGCCGACCTGATCTCCCGCATCCTGAACCGACCCGAAGACATGACCATCACCACCGCACAACGCATCTACCGGAAGGGCGAAGCCAGCGGCGAAGCGCGGGGCGAAACCAAGGGCAAGGTCGACACCCTGTTGCGCCTGCTCGGCAAGCGGTTCGGCGCGGTCCCAGCAACGACGCTGCGCCGTGTCCGAGCGGCGACGGCGCCGGCTCTCGATCGCTGGATCGACCGCATCCTCGACGCCAGGACACTTGCCGAGGTGTTCGAGCGCTAGTGTAGTGCGCCGGAATTGGCGGTAATTATGTTGAGCGCCGCGCGTTCGGTAGTCTTTCGAGGCAAACCGATGCGAGTAGCCGCGGCGATCGAACTGAGTGACGAGGAGCGAGCGACGCTC
>JBASWX010000595.1:0-5183 GCA_049276695.1 Planctomycetota bacterium | reverse complement strand
GTGCAGCTCAGCGGTGCTGCCGGCAGCACCAGCGCCAGTGGCCAGCCAGCGGGGTATTCGGTGCCGAAGGCGATGATGCCGAAGCTGGCGAGCGGGCCGAACGCGTAGAAGCTGCCCTCGCTGCCGGGCACCAGCGAGCGCGGCTCGGCGGTGCTCCAGCGGTGTTGGGGACCGCCGAAGGCGCCGCAGCCGCCGCCGAGGTCGACGACCGCGCTGGTGACCGGGCTCTGGTCGGCATCGCACGGCCACCAGCCCGCGACCTGGCCGGCGACCGGGAAGCCGACGAGGTCGATGCACAGGTTGCCGCCCTGGTAGGCGAACGGCGTCTGGAACGGGATGCGCACGATGTTCCCCGCGGTCCAGCCCGGCGTGGTCGCCGTCGCCGGGGAGGCGGGGAGCTGGAGCTGGCCGTTGAACACCTGCGTCGGTGACGAGCCGATGTTGTTCGCAAACGTGCTCGACGTCGACAGCGGCGCGTTCGCAGTGATCGAGAGGGTCACGGTCAGGTTCAGGGTTCCGGCCTGGAACGCGACGACCTCGGCGTTTCGCCGGAACTCGATCGCGGTCAGCGTCTGGCCGACGAGGTTCTGCAGCAGCGCGGCACTCATGATCTGCTGCTGGCGGAGCGCTTTGGATGCGCCCGGAACCCAGAGCATGCCCGGAGCGTCGGCGGTCGTGTACGCCGCCGGGATCACGGTGAACTGCGGGCTCTGCGCCGCGAGGGTCGTCGCGATCGCCGTGGCGGTGATGAGAAGGCGGGTCGAGTTCATGGGTTCACCTTGGGTTGATTCATGGGCCGGGCGCGATGACTTCGATGTAGTGGATCGACTTGCGATTGCCCTTCCCGGTGATGACCATGATCACACTGCCGGGGGGCGCATTCGGAACAGGGACAGTCACGGTTCCGCCCTGAGGAACGGGAAGAGTGGACCCTCCACCAGCGCCTGGGGTCACAGTAACTGATCCATCTCCGCTCTCGACCCTGACCGGTGCGCTTCCTCCCGGAGCCGCCGAACTAGGCCCGCTGAGACCGCCTGGGCCTTGCACGCTCATCGCACCTTCTTCATCTCAGGCAGTCGCGACTGTAGGCGGCGCCCGTTTTCGGGGAGCACGCGGGGGTCAGCCAGCTCGATAATCTGAGTCAGCACCTGCTTGCAGAGTCTGGGCCACTGCGTGTGCTCTCGTCGCAGCACTCGATTCACGAGCCGCTCCATGCCATGCCAAAGGTACGCGTCGCTCGTGTACGTGCTGCGAACCTGCTCCATGAAGATCTGGATGTGGCTCTCCAGTTCGTCAATCGGGGACTTGATCGCCCAGCTGCGCAGTTCGTCCAGATCCGGATCACCCGTCGGCGCGAGTCCAGCAGCCAGATCCAGCTCCGCTTCCTTCGCTGCCGCCGCACCGCCACCGCCCGCCGACTTCACGCCCGCGGCGTAGCCGCACGCCCCGGCGATCGCGGCCCCGGCCACGAAGGTGCTACCAGCGAGCAGGAAGGCGCGACGAGTCGACATGGACGGGACGACGGGCTTCGGGGCCACGAAACAGGCTGAATCGAGACGCATGGGAGGACCCGGGTGCTGGGGGCGACCGCGCCGAGGAAGCGCGACCACGAGGGAGAGGCCCCGGAATCCTGCGTCGCCATCGACCGGCTTGTCAAGCCGTGGGTCGACTGCGACCGTGAATCCTGGGGAAGGCAAGGGCCGGTGGAGACCGATCCGTGGGCTCGCCCCCTACGCACGGAGATAGGCGCGTCGAGAGGCTGCCGGATCGCGCCGATCCGCATGCGCGGCTGGGCCTTCTGCGTCGGCGCGATCATCGTCTCACCTCCGGAACTCGCTTCACCTCCGGAACTCGTCGCTGCAATCGGACCCCGTTCGGAGGCAGCACGCGTGTATCAGCGAACTCGATGACCTGAACCAGCACCCGCTTGCACAGGCGTGGCCACCCAAAGTGCTGGCGCTTCATTACGCGGTCGACCAGTCGCTCCATCCCATGCCAGAGCAAGCCATCGCTCGCGTAGGGATCCCGAACGCAATCCACGAAGACTGCGATGTGACTCTCCAACTCTTCGATTGGAGCCTTGACCGCCCAGCGCCGCAGTTCATCGAGATCGGAGTCGCCGGACGGCTCCAGTTCCTCCGCCAACACCGTGTCGGCCGTGAACGGCTCAGCCATTCCGACCAACGCCGGATTGCCACCACGGCCCGCGGCGAACGACACCGTGCCCCAACCTGCAACAGTCGCGAACACCACGGCCGCGAACCCCACCAGCGCCTTCGACGCGATCAGCTTCGCGCCGAGCGACGTCGTCGCAACCACACTGCTCATCACCGCCGGCGCCGCAGCGCCCGCCGCCTCAAGCACAGCGGTGCGCGCCGCGGCCAGCGCCGGGCCATGCACAACCGCCACCGCGCCGCGCCCCGCGTCGAATCCCTTGGGCAAGCGCTGTCGCACCAGATCCAGCGCTCGCATCAGTTGCGTGCGCACGGTGCCCGCCGGACGCGCCAGCCGAGCGGCAATCTCCTTGGCGTTGAGTCCCTCCTCGAGATGCAGGCGCAGCACATCGCGGTAGGGCTCCCCGAGCTCCCAGCCCAACTGGTTCAGTGCCTGTTCCAGTTCCCGGGTCGCGACTTCGGCATGCGGATTCGACGACGGATCGATGGCTGTGCCCGCCGGCAGCGGCATCGCGGCGTCCTGTCGCTGCTGGCGCTGCTTGCGGGCCTGGTTGCCGAGCAGCCCCAGCAGCCAGGGCAGCGCCGGTCGCCCCTGTTCGAACTGCTCACGCTTCGCGATCGCTTGCAGGAACGTGCGCTGCACCACGTCCTCGGCGTCAGCACGCTCCCCGGTCAACCACAGCGCGGCGCGCAGCAGGCGGGGTGCGGCGCTGTCGAAGACCAGACCCAGAGCCTCGGAGTCGCCCGTGCGGCAGTACTCGGCGAAGCACCGGTCGGTGTCGTCGCGTTCGAACATCATGGGGCAGTGACCTTGAACGGGGCCGCATGCTACGCCAATCCCGGGATTCCGACCTGCGGAGCAGCCTGGCACCCTCGCCGCGACCACCCTCCCTCCGTACCCTCCCCACCCCCACGCCCGCGCCGGCACCCACCACACGCGCCCCCAGGATCCCGAAGCCCCTCGCCAAACGCGCCGTCGCCGCCGCGCGCGCCCTCCAAACCCGCGAGCTCTGGGACGAATTCGACGACCAACACCTGTTCGCGTTCGCACTCCCGAACGAACCCCACCCACTCTACGCAATCGTCCTCGGCGCAGCCGGCCGCCAGTACGGACTGGCGATCTACCACGGCACCCGCGCACTCGAACAGTTCCGCCTGATCTCGACCGACCCGCGCGCACCGGCGGTCGCGCCGATGCTGCTGCTGAGCTTCGACGCGCCGGGCAGCGTGCCGCCCGAACACCTCGAGGTGGTCCGGCTCGCCGGCATCACCGGTCGCGTGGTGCCGACGTTCTTCGCGATCGACCCCGGCCGCCACACGCGAACGGTCCGCACCCGCGAACTGCGGCTGATCGCGCAGCTCGTCGAGGCGATGCTGCGCGCCGACGATCTCGAACTGCTGCACCCGCGCCGCTTCGACCCGCACCGGCCCGGGAAGGTGCTGACGTTGACCGCGCGCGGCGAGGGCGACAAGGTCACCGACGTCACGGCGCACTTCGCGACGGTCGACGGGCCGCCGGACGGGACGGACGCGGGGGCCACCGCCGCGGCGGCGACGGCAGCGACGACGCTGCCGCGCGCGCTCGCCGAACTGCCGCTGGTTTGCAGGTCTCGACGACCAGGTCCTGCACCACGTCGAGCAGTTCGTTGGCAATGCCGGCGACACGCCGGCTCTTGTCGTCGACGCCGAACACGAACGTGCCGCCGCTGCTGTTGGCGAACGCCGCCAGTTCGTCGGCGATCTGGTCGCGCGACGGTCCCTTCACCTTGCGGCCGGTGAACACGACCGCCTTCAGCTCGAGGCGGCTGTCCTCGCCGAGCCCGATGCGCTGCCGCAGTGGTTCGGGGTTCTCGGTCATGACGGTTCGGTCGTCGCCCCAGCGGCACCGGCTTGGACCCGCCGACGATCGATCGGTACTCGAAGCGCCGCACCGACGAGGCGCAACGGTCTGTCTCGCCATGGCCGCGCCCGGCACGCCGCCGAACTCGACGAACGCCCCCACCTTGACAGACCCCCGCCCCGCGGCGCACCATTCCCCCCGGCGCTGATCCGCGCCCAACCTCAGAGACCCCCTCCCGGCGGGGGCCCAAGCGAGGCAAAGGAGGGCATACCTCCGGATCCGAGCGTCGTCCTCCTCAGGAACGTCGTGGTGCGTGGCTGCCGGGAAGCGCGCAGCGCGACTCGATCCGAGGTACGAACGATGACGAAGCAGAAAGACCTGAAGCGACTGATCCGCGCCCGCATGCAGAAGACGGGCGAGTCCTACACCAGTGCCCGCGTGGCAGTGCTCGCGAAGCGACCGGTGGCCAGCAATGGAGCGGTTGGAACGGCGGCGACCGCGCTCGCCGAACCACCGCGGCGCGTCGTCGCGCTGACGGCGGCAGCGGCGACTTCGGCAGCGGCGACTGCGAAGCCGAGCACGACCGTGAAGCCCGCCGAGTTCGCAACGCTCGCGGGCATGAGCGATGCTGCCGTGAAGAAGGCGACCGGCTGCACGTGGGAGAAGTGGGTGAAGGCCCTCGACCACCACGGCGCCGCAGCGCTCCCGCACGCCGCGATCGTGCGCCTGATCGACGCCAAGTACCACATCGCCGGCTGGTGGGCGCAGACCGTGACCGTCGGCTACGAACGCATCCGCGGCCTGCGCGCCAAGGGCCAGCGCCGCTCGGGCAAGTTCGACATCAGCAAGAGCCGCACGTTCGCGGTGCCGATCGAACAGCTCTACGACGCGTTCACGCCGGGCCGCTTGCCGCGCTGGCTCGACGGGCAGACGCCGGCGCTGCGCACGACCACGCGGCCGAAGTCGATGCGACTGAAGTGGCACGACGGCACCACCGTCGACATCCACTTCTGGCGCAAGGGACCGGCGAAGACGCAGGTCGCGCTCGGCCACCAGGGCTTCGCCAACCGGGCCGACGCCGAACGCATGCGCGCGTGGTGGACCGACCGCTTCGGCGCGCTCGGCGAGGAACTCGCGCGCGCGTGACCAGGCCCGCCCGGCGCCAACGC
>JBASWX010000594.1:0-3940 GCA_049276695.1 Planctomycetota bacterium | reverse complement strand
CGGCGGCGACCAGGATCATCGCGGCGACAGCAGGGTGCGCACGGCGACTCGTCGCCGCCGACAGCAGCAGCACCACCGCGAGGCCGAACGCCTGCAGCGGCAGCCGGCTCTCGAAGTGCAGCACGCGCCCCACCGACGCGAACGCCAGCACCTGCGCCAGCGGACCGAGGTTCGGATAGTCGGCGTGCTCGACCACGGCGAGCCCGAGCTGCAGCGGGATGACCGGCGCCGCGTAGAACGCCTTGGCCTTGCCCGCCCAGATCTGTGCCTCGTCGCCGAAGCGCACCGGGGAACCGTTCGCGACCAACGCTTCGTGCGCGAGCAGGAGCAGCAGCACGGCGGTCACCAGCAGCACGAGCAGCGACCGCGGCTCGCGTTCCGGCAGCGGCAGGGCCGCCGCCGACAGACGGCGTCTCGCACGCAGCAAGCAGACCACCCCGACCGACGCGGCGACGAGCGGCAGCACGACGCCGGGCACTGGCTGGCCGAGCCACAGCCACACCGCGGTGAGCACCGCGACGACGAACTGGCCGGCGACGTAGCCGAGGCCCAAGGTGAGCCGCACGCCCGCATCCGGCGGCAGGCCCAGCGCCCGCACGAGCCCGCAGCCGCACAACCCCGGCGCCACCACCGCCGCGAGCGCGACCTGGAGCTGGCTCAGGAACCCTTCTGGAATCGCCATGTCGAGGAACGTGCGGTCCGGCGCGCGCAGGTCCAGCCCGCGCGCCCTTGCGGCTCGGGGTCGCCGGCGAGCACGAACAGCGGCCGTTCGCGCCCAGCCGCCGCCTCCTGCTCGGCCAACGCGATCGGGTCGGGCACCGCGAGCAGGTAGGGAGCCGGGAACAGGAACGTCGTGAGCTGGATCAGCAGGCCGTTGCGCGCCGACAACCGCCCGAACGTCGCGACCAGTTCCTGCTCGCTCTTCGCCTGCGCCCGCAGTTCCTCGAGTGAGCCAGTGACGCGGCGGGTCAGCACGATCGTGCCGGGCGTCGCTTCGTGCCGCAGGTCGGCGAGCAGGTCGGCATCGTCGCCGAGCGCCCGGCGCAAGCGCTCGTCAGTGCCGGCCACGACGCACTCTGCCTGCGACAGCGGGCCACCGGCTGCGGCGCGGCGGCCGAGTTCGAGCGCTCCGGCGACGGCCTGCCAGCCGAGCAACGCAACCGGCGCGATCAGGACGAGGCGGACAGCGGTGGGCATCGCAGCGCGCCGCCGGACGGCAGCGCGCCACCCACACTACTTCACTTGACCTCGAAGTCCGCGTCCTTGATGTCGTCGTCGCCCTTGCCGGTCGCGGCAGCCGCGGTCGGGCCCGGGCCCGCACCACCACCGCCACCCGCACCACCAGCTCCGGCCATGCCCGCACTCATCGCCGACATCGCCTGTTCGAAGCTGCTGATCGCGGCCTTCAGCTTGTCGGCGTTGTCGCCGCCCGCCGCCTTCTTCAGGTCGGCGATCGCGCTCTCGGCCTTGCCCTTGCTGGCCGGGTCGAGCTTGCCGCCGTGTTCCTTGAGCTGCTTCTCGGCCTGGTAGGCGAGGCTGTCGGCCTGGTTCTTGAGATCGACCAGCTCGCGCCGCTTCTTGTCCTCGGCGGCGTGCGACTGCGCGTCCTTCGCCATGCGCTCGACCTCGTCCTTCGACAGGCCCGAGCCAACCTCGATCTTGACCTTCTGCTCCTTGCCGGTGCCCTTGTCCTTCGCGGTCACCGACAGGATGCCGTTGGCGTCGATGTCGAAGGTGACCTCGATCTGCGGCGTGCCGCGCGGGGCCGGCGGGATGCCATCGAGCTTGAAGCGGCCGAGCGTGCGGTTGTCGTTGGCGAACTCGCGCTCGCCCTGCAGCACGTGGATGTCGACGCCGGGCTGGCTGTCGGCCGCGGTCGAGAACACCTGCGAACGCGACGTCGGGATCGTGGTGTTGCGTTCGATCAGCTTGGTCATCACGCCGCCGAGCGTCTCGATGCCGAGCGACAGCGGCGTGACGTCGAGCAGCAGCACGTCGCTGACTTCGCCGCCGAGCACGCCGCCCTGGATCGCCGCACCGAGCGACACGACCTCGTCCGGGTTGACCGACTGGTTCGGCTCCTTCTGGAAGATCTCCTTCACCAGCGCCTTGACCAGCGGGATGCGCGTACTGCCGCCGACCAGGATGCACTCGTCGATGTCCGACGGCTTCATCTTGGCGTCCTCCATGCAGCGCCGCACCGGGCCGCGGCAGCGCTCGAACAGGTCCTCGCACATCTTCTCGAACTGCGCGCGCGTCAGGTTCTCGCTCAGGTGCTTGGGGCCCGTCGCGTCCATGGTGATGAACGGCAGGTTGATCGCGGTCTGCGTCGCCGACGACAGCTCGATCTTCGCCTTCTCGGCCGCTTCCTTGAGCCGCTGCAGCGCCATCTGGTCCTTCTTCAGGTCGATGCCCGCCTGCTTGCGGAACGACTCGCACAGCCACTGGATGATGCGCTCGTCGAAGTCGTCGCCGCCGAGGTGGGTGTCGCCGTTGGTCGCCTTGACTTCGAACACGCCCTCGCCGACGTCGAGGATCGAGATGTCGAAGGTGCCGCCGCCGAGGTCGAAGACGGCGATCTTCATGTTCTTGCCCTTCGCCTTCTTGTCGAGCCCGAACGCCAGCGCCGCCGCCGTCGGTTCGTTGATGATGCGCTCGACCTTCAGCCCCGCGATCTGCCCGGCGTCCTTGGTCGCCTGCCGCTGGCTGTCGTTGAAGTACGCGGGCACCGTGATCACCGCGCGCTCGACCTTCTCGCCGAGGTAGGCCTCGGCCGCTTCCTTCAGCGAACGCAGGATCTGCGCCGAGATCTCGGGCGGCGTGTGCTGCTTGCCGGCGACCTCGACCTTGACCAGTTCCGCAGCGCCGCCGACGACCTTGTACGGCACCATCTTCTCTTCGTCGCCGACCTCGCTGTGCCGGCGACCCATGAACCGCTTGATCGAGTAGATGGTGTTGGTCGGGTTGGTCACCGCCTGGCGCTTCGCCGGCGCGCCGACCAGCCGTTCGCCGCTCGGCGTGAACGCGACGACCGATGGCGTCGTGCGCGCGCCTTCCATGTTGGCGATGACCTTGGGCTCGCCGCCCTCCATCACCGACACGACCGAGTTGGTGGTTCCGAGGTCAATTCCGACGATCTTCGACATGGTCTGCTGCTCCAGGTGCCGGCTGGTGGCCGGCGAATGCGATGCGCGCACCCGGGGAAGCCGGGCACTGCGGAGGGCCGCACAGACAAATGCCGTGCCCGCGTTGCGCCGCCTCTATCTCGTTACATTCGTTCAAGTTGCGGATCCAGGCCAGTTTGGGCGACGCCAAACTGGCAGCGCGGCGCCGGCGCGCGGCTGTCACGGTGTCAGCCGTCCGGAACCGGTCCACGGGCCCCACCGGACGAGGGTCAGGTGCAGTGCCGCGACCGCCGCCATGCCCGCGCAAAGAGCCCCGAACACCTGGTCGAGCGATGCATCCATCCGCACGGCGAGCACGAGGCAGCCGAGCGCCACCGGGAACGCGACCAGGTCGACGACCATCGGCGGCCGCATGCGACCGGCGCCGTGCACCGCCCCCATCGCTGCCAGCGCGGCCGCCCCCAGCACCGCCGCCCACGCGCCGCTGGTGAAGTAGGACTTCGTCACCGCGATCAACTCCGGCGACGGCGCGTCGACGAACAGCCGGGCGAGCATCTCGCTGCCGGCGATCGTCAGCGCCACCACCACGCTGCCGAACAGGCCCGCCTGCAGTCCCGCCCACAGCCCGGCGGCGCGCGCGGCGCGCACTTCGCCGCGCGCCAGCGCTTGGGCCGCGTACACGGTCGCCGCGTTGCCGAAGCCGAGGGCAGCGAACAGCACCAACGTGTCGAAGCGGGTGGTGATGCCGATCGCCGCGGTCGCGTCGTCGCCGAAGCGCCACTGCACCACTGCGGTCAGCACCAGGAACATGGCGG
>JBASWX010000593.1:0-5042 GCA_049276695.1 Planctomycetota bacterium | reverse complement strand
GCCTGCGGCCGCAGCGTCCGCACCGCCACCGCGGTGCCAGCGCACAGGCCGCCGCCACCGACCGGCGTGATCACGGCGTCGAGGTCGCGCACGTCCTCGAGCAGTTCGAGCGCGGCGGTGCCCTGGCCGGCGATCACCAGCGCATCCTCGAACGGGTGCACCAGGGTGAGGCCGCGTTCGCGCTGCAGCCGCGCGCACACCGCGTCGCGTTCGGCAGCCTTGCACAACTCGACCACGGCCCCGTAACCACGAACCGCGGCGATCTTCACCGCCGGCGCCGTCTCCGGCATCACCACCGTGCACGGGATGCCGCGCAGCCCGGCCGCCCACGCCAGCGCCGCGCCGTGGTTGCCGCTGCTGTGCGTGATCACGCCACGCGCGGCCGCAGCGGCATCGAGGGCGAACACCGCGTTGCAGGCGCCGCGCGCCTTGAAGGCGCCGACCTTCTGCAGGTTCTCGCACTTGGCGAACACCGACGCCGCGAGTTCGCGATCCAGCGTCGCCGAAGTCAGCACCGGCGTGCGGTGTACGCGCCCGGCGATGCGGGCGGCGGCGGCGCGGATGTCGGCGAGGGTCGTCACGCCCACGACGATAGCCGGCGCGTTCGGCGAATCCTCAGGCCCGCAGCCGGACGAGCCCGCCGCGCGGCAGGTGGAACGGCGGCGCCCACGCCGCCGGCAGCAGCGGCAACGAGATGCCCTGTACGTAGAACTCGAGCCCGACGAGCCCGGGCACGTTCGGGATCGGCACCACGATCTGGCTCTGGAACACGACCATGCCCGGCAGCGCGATCAGCGTCGCCGGGTCGCCGTAGAGCCGGAACGGCTCCTGCGCGGTGTACGGCCGCGCATAGCTGTCGACGACGTCCCAGACCAGCCCGATCCCGAACGGCAGATCCGCGGTGAACGCGACGGTCGCACCGACTTGCGGGTCCGGCGGCGTCACGGTCGTGCGACCGAGGAACGGGCCGCCGGCCGCCTGCAGTTCGCTGGCGAAGCCGCTGAGTGCGCTGCTACCGGCGCGCCAGCAGCCCTGCAGCGTGACCGGCGCCAGGAACGACGACGCGTTGACCGGCGTGTCGTCGAGTTCGCTGCTGCGCAGCACCACCGGCGAGCGCGCAGTCGGCGGCACCACGATCGTGCAGTTGTCGAACTGGTTCCACAGCAGGTTCGGCAGCGCGCCATCGACGTCGAGCGTGATGGTGCCGTTCTCGTAGCGGTTGTTCTGCTGCCACAGACGCGGCGTCTGCAGATTGGTCGCGATCGCGATGTCGCCGACGAAGCGCATCTCGCTGCCGTGGATGTCGAACGTGGCCGTGCGCGGCCACACCGAGAACGCCTTCTGGCCCGGGCCGGCGACGAAGTCGCTGTGGTGGTGATGGACCATCGTCAGGCCGGGCCCGTTGCCTTCGATGTCGAGCACGTCGCCGCTGCAGGTCGCCTGCGTGTGCACGATCCGGAACATGAACTGCTGCGCCGCGGTCGGTTGCCGCCGCTGCTCGGCCAGCGTGGTGCCGTTCACGAAGCTGCTGCGGTACAGGTTGAACATCGACATGTTCGCGCCGCCCGCCCCGTGCTCGACCACGCGGCAACCCAGCACGACGGCGTCGAACTGGGTGCGTTCGGCTTCCACCATCACCATGCCGCCCGCGGTCTGGTCGTCGAGCAGGATGCCGACTGGCATGTTGGTGAACGCCGAGTCCTCGACCATCACCATCGACTCGTCAGTGCCGGTGCCGTGCACGCGAATGGCGGCCACGGTCTGGCTGGAGAACTCGCACTCCATGATCTCCGCCATGTGCGCGGCGGGTGCGGCCGGCTGGGGCATGCGCGCGTCGACGCCGACCTGGCCGCCGACGATGCGCAGCCCGTGCAACATCGCGCCGTAGTAACGCAGCGTGAACACGCGCAGGTGCGCGCCGCCCTGGATCACCGGCTTCGGGTTGCCGGGCATCGCCATGCCCATGATCGCGATGTGCTGGTGCACGCCGGTCGGTCCGGTCAGGTCGGTCAATGGCGCCTGCAGCGTGATGGTCGGCGTGACCGCCGCGTCGATCAGGATGGTCTCGACCAGCGGACCGGTGCCGGCGAAACACGCCTGTTCGGCGGCCGACAGCTGGCTGATCGCCAGCGTGCCGTTGGCGACGCGGATCGCTTCGTCGAGCGAGAGCAGCGCATCGCCCACGGTGCCGTGCGAGATCGGGTCGGTGACAGCGGCGACGAACCCAGGGCCTTGCGCCGCGAGGAAAGGGACGAGCAGGAGAGGCAGCATGGACGGAACCGGGGGGCGGCCGGGGAGCCAAGTCTAGCGCGCACCCGTCCCCGTGCTGGCCGGCCGGCGTCGGCGTTGTGCTGCCGCCGGTTGCCATCGACCTGCGGCGTTCTACAGTTTGTGGGCCACGCTGTCCGGCGAACCGCCCCTTTCGCCGCCGCCATCGCCCATGCCACGGTTCTCGCGTTCGCTCGCCGTCTTGCTCTCCGCCCCTGCCTTCGCGCAGGGCTATCACTGCCAATTGCTCGCGAACGTCGACCAGCACGCGCCGTACAGCGGCATGTGGGGCTACGTCGCGCCGAACAACAAGGAGTACGCGCTGCTCGGCACCACTACGGGCATCGCGGTGATCGACTGCACCATCGGCACCGCGCCGGTCGAACGCGCGTACTTCCCATGGGTCTCGTCGACCTGGCGCGAGGTGCGCACGTATGGCACCTACGCCTACGTGACCACCGAGGCGGCGGCAGGGTTCCTGGTGCTCGACCTCACCAATCCCGACGCGCCCACCAGCCTCGGCATCGTCGGCGCCGCCAATCACGGCAACGCGCACAATCTCGGCGTCGACATGGGCACCGGCCGCATCTACATCGTCGGCACCAACAACGGCTGCGCGGTCTACGACGCCGCCGCCAATCCCGCGAACCCGCCGTTCCTCGGTTACGCCGCGCCCAGCGGCAACAGCAACTACTTCCACGACCTGACGATCGAGAACGGGTACGGCTACGGCGCGATGATCTACACGGGGCTGTTCCGCATCTGGAACGTCACCACGTGGCCGCCGACGACCCTGAGCGACTCGCTGACGCCATCGGCATTCACGCACAACGTGTGGCCGACCGCGAACGGCAACATCTGCGTGACCACCGACGAGCGCGACGGCAGCCTGCTGCGGTTCTACGACACCACCAACAAGAGTGCGCCGATCGCCCGCGGGCAGATGACGATGAACCCGGTGTCGATCCCGCACAACTCGTACATCATCGGCAACGTCGCGCACACCGCGTGGTACACCGAGGGTTACCAGGCGGTCGACTTCAGCGACCCGACGACGCCGGTCGTGGTCGCGTCGTACGACACCTATCCCGGCGCGTCCGGCGGCTTCAGCGGCGCCTGGGGCTGCTTCCCGTTCCTGCCGTCGGGCAACGTCTACATCAGTGACCGCTCGACCGGACTGTTCGTGCTGAAGCCCAGCCTGACCGACCTCGCGATCGCGCACACGCCGTTGGCGAACACGACGAACGAGGACGGCCCGTACACGGTGACCGCGAACCTGACCAGCAGCCACGCGATCCAGTCGGTGACGCTGCGCTACCGGCTCGATGGTGGCGCCGAACAGTCGGTGCTGATGCAGCCGACCGCGGTGCCCGGCCAGTTCGGCGGCGACATCCCCGGCCAGGACGCGGTCACGTCGATCACCTACCACATCGACGCGGTCGACGCCAAGGCGGCGCGCCGCAGCCCGCGCATCGACGAGCACCGCTTCCTGGTCGGCTCGCGCGTACAGCACTGGCTCGACAACTTCGAGGCGTCGGTCGGCTGGACCACCGGCGGCACCGCCAGCGACTGGCAGCTCGGGCAGCCGTACGGCAGGGCCGGCTTCTCGTCGGCGATGGGCTGGCAGGATCCGCTGCTGGCGACGTCGGGCAACAACGTGCGCGGCAACGACCTCGGCGGCACCACCTTCAACGGCGCCTACGCCAACAGCCAGAACAGCTTCCTGCAGTCGCCGGCGATCCCGACCAACGGCGTGCAGGGCCTGCGGCTGCGCTTCCGCCGCTTCGCGTCGCTGGTCGCTGGTGACACGCTGCGCCTGCTGGTGAACGGCACGCTGGTCTGGAGCACGTCGGCAGCGCTCTACGACCAGCAGTGGCAGTGGATCGAACACGACATCTCGGCGATCACCAACGCCGCGAGCCAGGTCGTGGTCCGGTTCGAGCTGCAGTCCAACACCAGCAACGCCGCCGGCGGCTGGCAGCTCGACGACGTCGAACTGTTCACGCTGCACGACGCGGCGCCGGCGACCACCTACGGCGCCGGCACTCCCGGCACCGGCGCGATCATCCCCGTGCTCGGCGTCTCGGCGCCGGCATTGCTCGGCACGACGACCAACCTGCTCGGCAGCTCGATGTTGCCGGGCACGGTCGCGGTGCTGGTCCTCAACCTGCAGTCGGCGAACACGCCGGTGCTCGGCATCCAGCTGCTGGTCGATCCGATCGCGGCGGCGCTGCTCACCGCGCCGACGTCGGGCGCCGGCACCGGGTCATGGCCGTTCGTGGTGCCTTCCAGTGTGTCGCTCGACAACACGTATCTGTACGCGCAGGTCGCGCCGCTCGATCCGGGTTCGCCGGGCGGACTGTTCGCCGCAAGTCCGGGGCTGCGCTTCCGGACCTGCATCTCGGCGCCGTGAACGATGTGGGTCGCCGCGACAGCGCTGGGCCTGTGCGCCGCCGCCGGTGACCCACCAGCGTTCCACGCCGTCGCGTTCGTCAACGACCCGCTGTCGCACGGCACGCTCGGCGATGCCTTCCTGTCGTTGAACGAAGCGATCCGGCTGCACAACGGCCAGCTCGCGTTGGCCGCGTTGTCGCCCGCCGAGCAGGCGCAGTTGAGCCTGATCCCCGGCACCGGGTCGACCACGGACGTCACCTGGATCGACATCGACGCGGCGAACACGCCGGTGATCACCGTGCAGCAGAACCTGACGCCGGTGCTCGACACGACGTTCGGCCTGCTGATCAAGGGTTTCGGCGGCCGGCCGGTGCTCGACT
>JBASWX010000592.1:0-22829 GCA_049276695.1 Planctomycetota bacterium | reverse complement strand
GCGCAGCACCGCACGCAACTCGGCTTCGTCCCACGGTGCGGCCGGCGCCGGCGGCGCGGCGTTGGTGGGCGAAGGCGGGCAGGCGGCGGGCAGCGGGTCGGTCACGGCGGACTCCTCGGGAGGCGGGTGCGGGCCGCCATAGCTTTGCATCGCAAAGCTGAGGCGTCAAGGCCCGGTGCAGCGCTCGCGTTCCGTCACTGCCAGGGCAGCTTGCGCGGTGGTGCGGACCGGGGGCCATCGGCGGGCTCCCGGCCCTTCCGCGCGGTGCGGGCCGGCGCGATCGTGCCGGTGACCGCACCCAGCACGAACTCGAGCACGTCGCCGGCCTGCCATTCCCTGCCGCCCTTCTTCGGCGGCAGCATGAGGTGCGTCTTGCCGGCCTCGACCGGGCGCACGTCGGCGAAGCAGTCGAGCCACGAACCGCCGAGCGGCACGCCGGCCGCGTGCCGCACGACGATGCGGTCCTGCTCGACCCACTGCACGGCGTGCACGCCGAGCGCCATCAGCCCGTGCTTGAGCCGGAACACGCGCAGCAACGTCTGCACTGGCGGCGGCAGCTTGCCGTAGCGATCCTGCAGTTCGGCGGCGAGTTCGCGCAGCCGTTCGTCGTCGGTCGCCTCGTCCATCTCGCGCAGCAGTTCGAGCCGCGCGCGCGGGTCGATCAGGAAGTCATGTGGCAGGAACGCCTGCACGCGCAGGTCGACGTCGACCTCGACCACGTGCACCACGACCGGCCGGTGTTCCTTCGCCGACGCGACTGCCGACTTCAGCAGCTGGCAGTACATGTCGTAGCCGACCGACGCGATGTGGCCGGACTGCTGCGGCCCCAGGAGATTGCCGGCACCGCGGATCTCGAGGTCCTTCATCGCGATCGCGAAACCCGCACCCAGGTGCGAGAACTCCTCGAGCGCCTTCAAGCGGGCGCGTGCCTCGAGGCCCGGCGGCTCGTCGCGGTCGAGCAGCAGCAAGCAGAACGCCTTCTCGCTGGACCGGCCAACGCGACCGCGCAGCTGGTGCAGCTCGGCGAGGCCGAACTGGTCGGCGTGGTCGATCAGGATGGTGTTGGCGCGCGCGATGTCGAGCCCGTTCTCGACGATGGTCGTCGACACCAGCACGTCGAAGTCGCCGCGCACGAACGCGCGCACCGTCTTCTCGATCTCGGCTTCGCTCATCTGGCCGTGCCCGATCGCGATGCGCGCACCGGGGGCGAGGCCGCGCAGGCGCTGCGCCAACGGGGCCAGCTCGGCGATGCGGTTGTGCAGCACGAACACCTGGCCCTGCCGGGCGAGCTCGCGGGCCAGCGCGTCGCGCAGCACCGCGTCGTCGCGGAACAGCACGCGGGTCTCGACTTCCTGCCGGCCCGGCGGCGGGTTGTCGAGCGTGCTGATGCCGCGGATGCCGAGCAGCGAGCCGTGCAGCGTGCGCGGGATCGGCGTCGCCGAGAGCGTGAGCACATCGACCTCCGCGCGCAGCTGCTTCAGCCGTTCCTTCTGCCGCACCCCGAAGCGCTGCTCCTCGTCGACGACGACCAGCGCCAGGTCGTGGAACTTCACGCGTTCGCCGAGCAGCTGGTGGGTGCCGATCACGATGTCGACCGAGCCCTTGGCGAGCTGGTCCTCGACCGCGCGGCGCTCGGCCGGCTTGCGGTAGCGCGACAGCATCTCGACCGACAACCCGAACGGCGCGCAGCGGTCGGCGAACGTGCGTGCGTGCTGCTCGGCGAGGATCGTCGTCGGCGCCAGCACCGCGACCTGGCGGCCCGTGATCGCGACGCGGAACGCGGCGCGCAGCGCCAACTCGGTCTTGCCGAAGCCGACGTCGCCGCACAGCAGGCGGTCCATCGGCGAGCCCTTGGCGAGGTCGGCGGCGATCTCGCCCCACGCGCGCGTCTGGTCTTCCGTGTCGCGGAACGGGAAGGCGTCGAGGAAGTCGCGCTCGAGCGCGTCCTGCGGGTACGGCGGCCGCTGCACCAGCGCGCGGCGGCTCTGCACCTCCAGCAGTTCGGCGGCCAGATCGAACAGCGCCTCCTGGACCTGCTCCTTGCGCCGCTGGAAGCCCTTGCCGCCGAGCTTGTCGAGCGGCGCCTTGCTGCCGCCCGACCCGACGTACTTCTGGACCAGGTGGATCTTGCTGGCCGGCACCAGCAGCTTGACGTCGTCCTGGAAGCACAGCCGCAGGTGCTCCTCGGTGCCCTGGCCGCGGTGCACCAGCTCGGTGCCCTCGAAACGGGCGATGCCGTGCACCGCGTGCACGACGGTGTCGCCCGGGCCGAGTTCGAAGAAGCTCTGGATCGCGCGGCTCGGCACCACCGCGCGTTCGCGGATGCGCGCCTGCTGCGGCACGCCGGCGAACTCGACGTTCGACAGCGCGGTGGTCTGCAGTTCGGGAATGCGGAAGCCGCGGCTGATCGCGCCTAGCAGCAGTTCGACCTTCTCGGCGGCGAGGTCGACGTTCTTGTGGGCGAAGATCTCCTGCAGCCGCGCGCGTTCGTCGTCGCTGCGGCAGAACAACAGCACGCGGCCCTGCACGCCGCGGATGCTGCGCAACCGGCCGAGCGGATCGGCCTCGCCGCTGCCGACCGCACTGCCGGCGCTGAGGATCTTGTAGTCGTGGTCGTGGCTCGGCAGCGAGCTCACGTCGACGCGCGGGCACGGGTGCAGCGTGTCCTGGATCGCGGCCAGCAGGTGGCGCAGGTCGGGCGCGAACGCGAGCAGCCGCGCGGTGCGCTCCTCGGTGCGCAGCGGCTCCCACCCGATGACCAGTGTGCTCGACGGCACCAGGTGCTTGAGCACCGGGCCGTCGTCGTCGCCGCCCGCCGGCCGGCCGAGCGCCAGCGCGAAGCGTTCGTGCACCGCGGTGGTGCGCTGGCTGGATGGGTCGAACGTGCGGATCGACTCGAGCACCCGGTCGAGGAACTCGAGCCGCACCGCCGAATCGGCCGCCATCGGGAACAGGTCGACGACGTCGCCACGCACGCTGCACTCGCCGGGCGCCAGCACCAGCGGCACCTGCCGCAGCCCGGCGGCCTGCGCGCGCGCCAGCACCTGGGCGCGGTCGAGCTGCTGGCCCTGGTGCAGTTCGAGCCGCGAGCGCTGCAGGCTCTTCGGCGTCGCGACCGGTTGCAGCAGCGCCTCGATGCCGGTGAGCAGGGGCGCGCGATCGGCGGCATGCTGTTGCAGCGCGCGCTGCCGTTCGCTGCGCGTGCTCGGGTCGGGCGTGCCGTCGTCGCCCCGTTCCTCGCGAACCAGCACGTGCGAGCTGACGCCGAACGCGGCGAGGTCAGTCTGCAGCTGCAGGCTGTCGACGTCGTCGGCGGTCAGCACCAGCATCGTGCCGTCGTGGGCGCGGTGCAGCGTCGCGAGCAGCAGGCCCGCCGAGGCGCCCCACAGGCCGCCGGCCTTGCAGTGGGCGCCGAGTCGGACCTTGGCGGCCACGTTCTGCGTGGTGGGCAGGCGCGCGAACTGTTCGAGCAGGCGCGCGGTCGGTGTGGTCGGTGGGGCGGGCACGCGGCGGCGGGCGGCGAGGGTAGCGGGACTGACTGCCGGCGTCCCCGGGTCACTGCGCGCGCGACGACTTCGCTTCGGGCTTCGCCCGGCGTTGACGCCGGGCACGGCGCGGGGGACGGTGCCGGCCTGACGCTGCGCCGCCGCCTCCGCAGCTCGAGCCCCATGCCCGTTCCCCGTCCATTCCGCCGTGTGCCGCGCCGCACGTCAACCGCGCGCCCGATCGTGGCTGCGGCGTTGCTGCTGCTGCTCGGGGGCTGTGGGTCGATTGCGGTCAGGGCGCCCGAAGCAGGGAGCGCCGGCACCCTGCTGATCGTCGGCGGCGGGCTCGACAACGACACCGCGGCGGTGTGGCAGCGGTTCGTGCAGCTCGCGATCGCGCGCGGACCCGGCCGCGCCGTGGTCGTCACCGCCGCGACCGGTCCGCAGGAGGTCGAGGCGACCGACAAGACCGAGGCGCTGCGCACGTGGGCGCCGGAGTTGCCGGTCGAGGTCGTGCGGCGCGAGACGTCGACCGCCGACACCGTCGCGGCGATCGACCGCGCCACTGCGCTGCTGTTCACCGGCGGCGACCAGCAGCGCATCACTGCGCGCTACCGGCCCGACGGCGGCTCGTCGCCGGAGCGGGACGCGATGGTGCGGCTGCTGCAGCGTGGCGGCGTGATCGCCGGCTGCAGCGCCGGCTGCGCGATGATGGGCCGGCAGATGTTCGAGGGCGGTCGCAGCGCGCAGGCGCTCGGCCTGCCGCCCGCGGAACCGGTCGAGGGTGAGCCGCCGGCACTCGGGCCGCGCCTTGGCGCCGGCATGGGTTTCCTGCCGTGGGGCCTCACCGACTCACACTTCTTCGAGCGCGACCGCGTCGGTCGCCTGGTGCCGGGCCTGCTCGCCAGCGGCGAACGCTTCGGCCTCGGCGTCGGCGAGGACGCCGCGATCGAAGTCGATCTGGCGACCGGCACGGTGGTCGGACTGACCCCGTCGGAGTCGCTGCTGGTGGATGCCGCGCACGCGAGGAACGTGGGCGCTTCGTGGACCGGGCTCGGTGCGCGGGTGTTGGGTCAAGGCGACCGGGTGCTGCTGCGCGACGCATCGCCGTCGCCACCGCCGGCACCGCTGGCGCCGGACGTCGGGCGCGAGATCCCAGTGGTCGAGCCGGGCCAGAACCGGCAGCTGGCGGCGTGGCGGCTGTTCCGTCAGGCCTCGCGGCCTGGGGCCGGCGTGCTGCGGCTGCAATGCGATGGCTGGGCAGTGCGCGCGTGTGCCGCCCCGAACGGCGGCACGGTGTTCGCGATCGACGTGTTGCGCTGACTGCGGGTTGGGCAGAGGCGCCCGGTGCCCGCTGCCACGAAGGGACCTACCGGGCGGCCTTCGCCTCGATCTTCGCGAGTTCCCCACGCAGCCACTCGCGCATCGTCACCGTGGTGCCGTCCGGGAGCCTCACCTCGTACGGCTTGCCGGTCTGGCTCGACGTGCTGGCCAGCTTGTCGATGAACTCGTCGACCGTCACCGGCGGGCCGCGGTGCGCACTGAGCTTGGCGACGAGGAACTGCTTCGCCGCGGCGGCCTCGTAGTCCTGGCCTTCGCGGACGAACGTTGCCGTCGCTGCGCCGACCGCGCGGAGCAGCTGGCCGATGCGGTCGGGCACGAAGCCGTTGGCCCGCTGCACGTGCAGCACGGCGTGGTCGTCGCCGACCAGCAGGTTGACCAGCCGGTCGACCACGATCACGCACCGTTCCGCCGGCAACGTCACTTCGACGAAGTCGCGCTCGTGCACGAGCTGCCGTGCGACCAGCTCGCGGCCCTCGGCGTCGCGCACCCGCAGCAGCGTGCCGCCGTGCGTGATGTCGTCGATGTCGACCGCGAGCCAGCCGCGGCTGCCGGGGACCTGCGCGCGCCGGCGCTGCTGCACGACGAACTCGGCCCGGCCGCCGTCGAGGACGAGCTTGCCCGGCACCAGGCCGAACCGGAAGACGACGTTCTCGGCGCCCATCCTGGCTTCGACCTCGAGCACTTCGACGTCGCGCAGCCGTTCGCGCAAACCCGCGTCGATCGTCAGCACCCAGGTGCCGGCGTCCGGCCGGCGCACCAGCGGCACCGCGTGATCGTCGCCGCGGGCGACGACCGCGCTCTGGCGCGCGGCGGCGCCGTACAGCTCGAGGTGCTCGGTGCGGGCCAGGTCGAGCCACAGGAAGCTGCCGATGCCGGCCGTGCGCGTCGTGCCGTCGCTGCGGCGGACCAGACACAGCGCCTTGCCGTCGTCGGTCGTGGTGCGCGACCAGGCGATCGCCGTGCTCTGCTTCGTCGTTCCCGCGATCGCGGCGAACACCGTCAGCGTGCCGCCGTCGCGGCCACCCGGCACCATCGCCGCGACGCGCGCATCGGCCAGGTTGAGCTGCCAGCGCGTCGCGCCGGCGTTGGTCAGCGGCACGCGATCGCGCGACGTGGCGTCGGTGGCGAGCCACACCTCGGTCGGCGAGCCGTCGATCTCGACCTCGAGCAGCAGGTTGCTGCCGGCGGCGGCCGGCAGGCGCACCACCTCGGGCACCTTGGCGAGGCGGATACCGGCCTGCGCCGCGCTCGACGGCGCGAGCAGCAGCAGGGCGGCGACGAGCAGCGTGACGTTCATCGGCGGCCTGATGATACCGCCGCTGCGGGACCCGCCGCGGCCGGCCTTCGCCTCACTGCGCCCGGGTCTTGAAGCGCACGTGCACCGACGTCAGCGGCTCGCCGTCCTCGCTCTTGAACGAGTCGTACTTGCCGCGATTGAGCCAGAACTCGTACTGCCAGTCCGGCTTCAGCTTCACCGGGATCGTCAGCACCTTGCGTGCTTCGTCGTACGACAGTTTGCCGGCCGACTCCGGGAAGTGTTCGCCGCCGCCGACCAGCGCCCACGACTGGTCGCGCATCGGCCGGTCGAACGTCACTACGATCGCCGTGGTCGCCGGGTCGACCTTGGTGTCGCCGTTCGCGGGCGTCATCGCGACGACGTGCGGCCGTTTCGCCAGCTTGGCCGCCAGCAGATCGGGCCACGGCGCGAAGAACTCGACGAGCTTGCCGGCGAAGGCGTCGAGCGTCGGCCAGGTCGTGCGGTCCTGTTCGTATTGGCCCAGCAGCGCCGCCAGCTCGCCGGTCCAGTGGAACGCGCGCGCGACCTGTTCCTTGACCTCGGCCACCGCCGCTTCCCTGCCCTGCGCCGCGAGCACGTACCGCACGACGCTGGCGCGCACCAGCGACTCGCACAACATCGTGCGGGCGTTGGCGTAGGCCTGTTCCTTCATCTCGGCGGCGACCAGTTCGAACAGCTTGTCGCCGGCCGGTTGCAGTTGCGCGAGGTGCGCGTCGACCACCGGGTTGCAGTACGAGTGGCAGAATTCGTGCACGACGGTGCCGACGACGGTGCGCGCGAACAGCGGTTTGCCGGCGTCGTCGGTCTGCCAGCAGCCGAGCACGCAGTAGAGGTCCTCCGTGCCATCCGCGCGCAGCACGCTCGGCCCGTAGTTGGAGCCGCCGTTGAGCAGGCCGAGGCACAACCGGAAGCGGGCGCCGGGCCGCGCGCCGAAGAAGGCGTCGAACCAGGCGAGGTTGCAATGCTTCGCCAGGACGTCCCGCATCGCCGCTTCGGCACCCGCGTACAGTTCCTGTCGTGCGGCGAAGAACCCGAGGGCGGCGGTGTCCTGCACGAACTCGCGCAGGTCGGCGGCGAACGCCCGCGCGTCGGCGGTCGTCCAGCGTTTGTCGAGCCGCGCCGGCAGCGGGTCGAACGGCACCGCTTCCCCGAGCTGCTCGATGCCGTCGAAGTGCAGCGCGTAGCCGGCGACCGCGTCGAAGCTGATGCCGCGGGTGGCGCGAAGCCGCCGCGCGTGCTGGATCACCGTGTGGTTCTTGTGCTCGCCGAAGTGCGCGTCGACTGCGTCGGTGTAGCTCTTCACCCGCCCCTGCGAGTACTCGGGATTGCCCGCGAGCCGGAACACGACGCTGAGCAGCTCGATGCGCGGATCGACGCGCACGTCGATCGCGGGCGCTGTGGCGGTTGGCTGCTGCGCCGGCACCGGCAGCGCGAAGCTGGCGGCGAGAGCGCATGCGACGAGAGCGTTGCGGCCGATGTTGGATGAACGCATGGCCGCGATCCTACGACCGACCCGCCGCACCCAGGATCCGTCGTTGGTCCCGGCGGCTGGGCCCGGGCGACCTTCCCCTGCCGGCGTCAGAAGTACGGCACCGCGCCGATCTGCGGCGAACCGAGGTTCGCCGTCGGCCGGAAGCCGGACCGCACGTAGGCGCGCAGCGCCGCGGCGGTGTTGGCGGGGTTCCACGAGTGCCGCGCCTGCTGCCGCGCCGCCAGCAGGAAGGCGTCGAGCGTGGCCGTGCCGCCGAGCGCGCCCTGGTAGCTGGCGGCGGTGCGCCACGGGTCGACGTACGGCACCGCCGTCGTCATCACGTTCGAACCGAACGCCGGCCCCTGGCTGAAGATGTTGTGGTGGACCGAGCCGGGGTTGCTCGCCGGGCTGCTCGCGAGGTTGCCGCCGTTCCAGGCGTGCAGCGTGTTGTTGGCGACGGTGCAGACACTGATGTCGGTGAGCTGGATGCCGACCTGCATGCCGCCCTCGCACTGCGCGATGACGTTGTCGCGTACGGTCGGCGTGAGCACGCGCTTGATCTCCATGCCCCAGCCGCGCGGTTGGGTCACGCTGATGTTCGAGCCCTGCTCCACGACGTTGCCGGCGACGAGATTGCCCGGGTTGCTCGGGTGTGGGCCGAGGTCGCCGCCCAGCAGGATCCCGATCGGGTTGCGCAGGAACACGTTGTCGCTGACGGTGCCGCCGCTGCGCAGCTGCAGCCCGTGGCTGCCGGCGCGCGCGACGAGGTTGCGGCGCACGACGACGCCGCTGTTCTCCCAGTGGATGTACAGATTGTGGCCGTAGATCGTCGGCTGCGAGCCCGGGACGCCGCCGTGCCAGCCGTTGTGGTCGAACACGTTCTCCTCGATCACGACCTGGTGGCCGTTGTGCATGTAGAAGCCCTGCGCGTGGTAGGAGCCGGCGATGCCGTAGGCGTCGGTCAGGGTGCAGCGCCGCAGCGTGAAGCCCCACAGCCCGGTGCCCTCGCCCTGGATCACCATGTTGGTGCCGAAGAAGCGGAACACACAGTCTTCGACCAGCAGGTCCTGGCCCGGGCGCAGGAACAGCAGGCCGGTCGTCGAACTGCCTGGTCCGACGAACGTCGGCGAGCCCGGATCGCGGCCGCTGGCCCAGAAGTCGAGGCCCGTCACCGCGACGTGGTCCATCGTGGCCGGTGAACCGCCGCCGCCGGTGAAGGTGATGCCGTGGCTCGAACCGGCCTGGAACAGCGGCCGCGCCCCGTTCGCCCCGTAGCTGCCGAGCACCATGCGCTCGGTCGCCGAACGGCCGCACTTCTGCCACGCGCCGATCGTCTCGTTCCAGACGTCGCCCCGCCGGAACAACAGCCAGTCCGGATAGCCGTGCCGTACCAGCGACTTGCCGCGCGCGACCGTGCGCACCGCCTGCAGCGGGTCGAGCCCGCTGTTCGCGTCGTTGCCGGTCGACGTGCTGACGTAGACGACGCGCGTGTCGACGCTCGGCGCGAAGTTCGTCCAGCCCTGGTCGGCGACGAACGTGACCTGTTCCGGGCCGACGATGAGCCCGACGTGGTCCGGGGCGGCCGGGTTCTCGGTCACGTAGCAGGCGTGGAACGACAGGCCGACGAGCACCGGGAGTGCTGGCACCTGCAGCGTCGCGGTGGCGCGGCCGGCCGCGTCGGTGACGCCGTCGAAGCCCGCGAACACCGCCGGCTGGCTGGCACCGCCGAGGTCCAGGTACGACCACGGCCGGTTCATCGGGATGACGCGGTTGCTGGCCGGCAGCACGACGCCGGGCGAGATGCCGTGGAAGCCGATGTCGAGCAGGTAGTGCGTCGACGGCGCCCCGGTGGCGAGCGTGAACACGAGCGGCGCGCCGATCGGCGCCGTCGGGGAGACGAGCAGCGATTGGCTCGGCGCGGGCAATGCCGTTGCGGCAATGAGGAACGCCAGTCCGAGTACGTGGTGCGGGGTGGAATGGTCCATGGTGCGATCGGCGAGTGTGGACAGCCGGAGAAGGCGGCTGGCCGGTTGGTGTTCGAAGTCGGGGACGGGCCACGGCGACCCGCGCGTCGCGCCGATTCAGGCGCTGCTCACGTTGCCCCCGCTGGCCCACCCAGCCGCAGGCGGCAAGTCCGGGCCGGGGTGCACCGTCCGCCGCGTGCTGGTGTGGTCATTGCGGCCCACTACGCACCTCGGCGGCGGGTGCGGGTGCGAGAAGTCCACCTCCGCGCACCGGACTTCGTGCCGCGCGGTCGATCGACGGAGCCGTTTCGCCGCGCCTGTGCCATGCCGGCACCACGCGTGCGATCCGGTGCCCTGCGCCCTTGCGGCCCCTCGCCGTGCGCAGGTCGGCCCGTGGGCACTGCAACGTAGCCCGCGCGAGCATGCCGGTGGGCGGTGCGCGGTTGCGCCGCCCGAGGTCCGAGCAATGGTCAGCAAGCACCTGGCGACCGTCGACGGCAACGAAGCCGTGGCGTCCGTCGCGTATCGCCTCTCCGAGGTCGCCGCGATCTACCCGATCACGCCATCGTCGGCGATGGGCGAACTCGCCGACGAGTGGGCGGCGCACGAACGGCCGAACGTGTTCGGCACGGTGCCGAAGGTCATCGAGATGCAGTCGGAGGGCGGCGCCGCGGGCGTGGTGCACGGGGCGCTGCAGGCGGGCTCGCTGGCGGTGACCTTCACCGCCTCGCAGGGCCTGCTGCTGATGATCCCGACGATGTACAAGCTCGCCGGCGAGCTGCAGCCGTTCGTGATGCACGTTGCGGCGCGCACGGTGGCGACCCACGCGCTGTCGATCTTCGGCGACCACTCCGACGTGATGGCGTGCCGGCAGACCGGGTTCGCGATGCTGGGCTCGGCGACCGTACAGGAGGCGCAGGACCTGGCGTGCATCGCGCACCTGGCGACGCTGGCGACGCGGGTGCCGTTCCTGCACTTCTTCGACGGCTTCCGCACCTCGCACGAGATCGCCAGGATCGCGACGTTGGCGGACGACGACCTGCGGTCGCTGCTCGCTCCGGAACTGGTCACCGCACACCGGCAGCGGGCGCTGACGCCGGACCGGCCGGTGCTGCGCGGCAGCGCGCAGAACCCGGACGTGTTCTTCCAGGCGCGCGAGGCCAGCAACCCGTTCCACGACCGCTGCCCGCAGGGCGTCGCCGACGCGATGTTGGCGTTCGCGCGCCACACCGGGCGGCGCTACCTGCCGTTCGAGTACCACGGCGATCCGGCCGCCGAACGCGTCGTCGTGGTGATGGGTTCGGCGACCTGCACGCTGCGCAGTGCGGTCGACCACCTGGTCGCGCGCGGCGAGAAGGTCGGCGTGCTGCAGGTGCGGCTGTTCCGGCCGTTCGCCAGCGACTGGTTCGCGCAGGCGCTGCCGGCGAGCGTGCGCACGATCGCGGTGCTGGATCGCACCAAGGAACCCGGCGCACCGGCGGAGCCGCTGTGCCTCGACGTGATCGCCGCGGTCCGGCTCGCCGAGCAGCGCGGCGCGGCGAAGTGGGCGGCGACGCCGCGCATCGCCGGCGGCCGCTACGGACTCTCCGGCAAGGAGTTCACCCCGGCGATGGCGCTCGCGGTGTTCGCGATGCTGGCGCAGCCGGTGCTGCGCGAGTCGTTCACGGTCGGCATCGCCGACGACGTCACGCTTCGTTCGCTGGACTTCGACGCCACGTTCGAACTGCCGCGCGCGGGCCGCACCGAAGCGGTGTTCTTCGGCCTGGGCGCCGACGGCACGGTCGGCGCCAACAAGAACTCGATCAAGATCCTCGGCGAAGCGACGGCGCTGCACGCGCAGGGCTTCTTCGTCTACGACAGCAAGAAGTCGGGCGCGGTCACCGTGTCGCACCTGCGGTTCGGCCCCGACCGCTTCGAGGCGCCGTACCTGATCCGCGCGGCCGACTTCGTCGCCTGCCACCAGTTCGGCCTGCTCGACAAGTACGACGTGCTCGCGCACTGCCGGCCCGGCGGCGTGCTGCTGCTGAACGCGCCGTTCCCGGCCGAACGGGTGTGGGACGAACTGCCGTTCGAGGTGCAGCAGCGCATCGTCGAACTCGGCCTGTCGGTGCACACCATCGACGCCGAGGCAGTCGCCGCCGCCGCCGGCATGCCCGGCCGCATCAACACGATCATGCAGGTCTGCTTCTTCGCGTTGAGCGGCGTGTTGCCGATCGCCGACGCGGTGCGGCTGATCAAGGATGCGATCCAGAAGAGCTACGACAAGAAGGGCGACGAGGTCGTGCGCCGCAACCTGGCGGCGGTCGACCAGGCGCTCGCCAACCTGCACCCGCTCACGGTGCCGGCGGCGGCGACCGCGGTGCGCCGGCGCCCGTCGGCCGTGCCGACCGCGGCACCGGAGTTCGTGCAGCGCGTGACCGCGGCGATGCTCGCCGGCCACGGCGAGCTGCTGCCGTGCAGCGCGTTCCCGCCCGACGGCACCTGGCCGACGGACACCGCGCGCTGGGAGAAGCGCGCGATCGCGAACGCGATCCCGGTGTGGGACGCGGCGATCTGCATCCAGTGCAACAAGTGCGCGTTGATGTGCCCGCACGCGGCGATCCGCGCCAAGGTCTACGAGCCGGCCCTGCTGGCGACTGCCCCGGCCGGGTTCCCGGCGCAGCCGTGGCGCGGCCAGGACTTCGCGGGCCACAGCTACACGATCCAGACTGCCCCCGACGATTGCACCGGCTGCGGGCTGTGCGTGCAGGTCTGCCCGGCGAAGGACAAGGGCAACCCGCGCCACAAGGCGATCGAAATGACGCCGGTGCGCGAGGTGCGGGCGCGCGAGCAGGAACGCTTCGCGTTCTTCCTCGGGTTGCCCGAGGTCGACCGCACCGCGATCGGCAAGCTCGACGTCAGGGGTTCGCAGCTGCTGCAGCCGCTGTTCGAGTTCTCGGGCGCGTGCGCCGGCTGCGGCGAGACGCCGTACCTGAAGCTGCTGACGCAGTTGTTCGGCGACCGGCTGCTGATCGCGAACGCGACCGGTTGCTCGTCGATCTACGGCGGCAACCTGCCGACCACGCCGTACGCGCAGGATCGCAACGGCCGCGGCCCGGCGTGGGCGAACTCGCTGTTCGAGGACAACGCCGAGTTCGGCCTGGGCATGCGGTTGTCGGTCGAGGTGCTGGCAGCGCGCGCCCAGAAGCTGCTGCACGCGCTGGCGAGCCTGCTCGACGCCGACGCCCTGGTCGCCGAGCTGCTCGCGCACTACGAACGCACCGAGGCGTACTTCGCGGTCCAGCGCCAGCGCGTCGCCGAACTGCGGCGGCGGCTCGCGCCGATCCCGCTGCGCGAGGCGCGCGAACTCGAGCAACTGGCCGACTATCTCGTGCCGAAGAGCGTGTGGCTGGTCGGTGGCGACGGCTGGGCGTTCGACATCGGCTTCGGCGGCCTCGACCACGTGCTGTCGATGCCGCACGACCTCAACGTGCTGGTGCTCGACACCGAGGTCTACAGCAACACCGGCGGTCAGGCCTCCAAGGCGACGCCGCTCGGGGCGGCGGCGAAGTTCGCGAGCCGGGGCAAGGCGGTGGACAAGAAGGACCTCGGCCTGATGGCGATGCACTACGGCCACGTGTTCGTCGGCAGCGTCGCGATCGGCGCCCAGGATGCGCACACGGTGCGCGTGCTGCGCGCGGCCGAGGCGCACCCCGGGCCGTCGCTGGTGATCGCGTACTCGCCGTGCATCGCGCACGGCTACGACCTGGTGTTCGGCGCCGACCAGCAGAAGCGCGCCGTGCAGAGCGGGGTGTGGCCGCTGTTCCACTACGACCCTCGGCTCGGCGAACGGGGCGAGCCGCCGCTGGTCGTCGACACGCCCGCGGGCTCGCTGCCGGTTGCCGAGTACATGCGCAACGAGGCGCGCTTCCGGATGGTCGAGAAGATCGACCCGGCGGCGTTCCGGCGGTACGCGCTCGGCGCCCAGCAGGCGGCGCAGCGCCGCATCGCGACCTACCAGCACATCGCCCAGCTGCGCTTCCCGCGCGCGGCCGCCGCCGCGGCGACGACCACCGGCGGCGCGCCGCCGAAGGAGCAGTGACCGTGGACCTGTCGACCCGTTGGCTCGGGCTGCACTTGCCGCACCCGTTCGTCGCCGGCGCCTCGCCGCTGTCCGACAGCGTCGAGCGCTGCCGGGCCCTGCAGGACGCCGGCATCGCCGCGATCGTGCTGCGCTCGTTGTTCGAGGAACAACTCGACCAGGAAGCGATGGCGCACCATCAGGCCGAGTTCGGTCACGCCGATGCGCACGGCGAGGCGCTCTCGTACCTGCCGCGAGTCGACCAGTGCGTGTTCGGGCCCGACGAGTACCTCGCGCACCTGCGGGCGGTGAAGAAGGCGGTCGACGTGCCGGTCATCGCGTCGCTGAACGGCCACTCCGAAGGCGGCTGGGTCGAGTTCGCTCGGCGCATCGACGAAGCGGGCGCCGACGCGCTCGAACTCAACCTGTGGTCGGTGGCCACCGATGCCGGCGAGAGCGCCGAGGAGCTCGAGGACCGCGCGGTCGCGATCGTGGGGTCGGTGGTGCGCGCGGTGCGGCTGCCGATCGCGGTCAAGCTGTCGCCGTTCCACACCTCGCTCGGCCACTTCGCGCTGCGCCTGCAGGCGGTGGGGGTCGCGGGCCTGGTGCTGTTCAACCGCTTCTTCGAACCCGACGTCGACCTCGAGGCCCAGGAACTGCGGCCGCACCTCGACCTGTCGGACAGCCGCGAACTCGGCCTGCGGCTGCGCTGGCTCGCGCTGCTGTCGGGGCAGCTGCGCTGCGACCTCGCGGTGTCCGGCGGCGTGCACACGGTGCCCGACGCGCTGAAGGCGGTGCTGTGCGGCGCGCACGCGGTGCAACTGGTCGCGACGCTGCTGCGCGGCGGCGTGCAGCGCATCGCCGGACTGCGCGACGGCGTTGCCGCGTGGCTCGAGGAGAACGGCTGCGCGTCGTTGCGTCAGGTGCGCGGCAGCCTGGACCGCACGCGCGCGCCGGACCCCAAGGCGCTGGAGCGGGTACACTACATGCGCCTGCTGCAGACCTGGCGCGCCGAGTGATCGCGGCCAACCCGCATCCCGGCCGCCGGGACTCCCGTCGATGCGACCTCCCGTCCGACTCGCCGTGTTCGCACTGCTCGTTGCGCCGGCGGCGGCCCAGTTCGTCAACCGCGCGACCTGGCTCGGCCCCGATGCGGAGGGCGTGCGGCGCGACTTCGCGCAGGGCACCGAGTACTTCCTCGACCGCTTCGGCTACGTGGTGGTGCCGCCGTGGCGCGAACGTGGCGTGCCGCACTTCGCCAACCGCGCCGACTTCCGCTTCGGCTCGACCAGCGCGACGCAGTTCACGGTCGACGGCCGGCTCGACCACCGCTTCGAACTCGGCGACGGCTTCGCGTTCCGCTACCACGTGCTGCAGGGCGAACACCGCGACGCGCGCTTCCTGCGCAACGAGCTGGCGCTCGAGTACGGCTCCGCCACCGGCGGCGCCTTGTTCGCCCAGGGCTCGCTGCTCGCCGACAAGAGCTCGATCGACGTGTCGGCCGGCGCGTGGTTGTTCCGCCGCCGCGACGAAGGGCTGCGCGTGATGCTGACCGCGGTCGACTTCGCCAGCGACAAGAGCCGGCTGGTCGAGTACCTCGACGACCCGTACGCGGCGATGGTCAGCGGTGCGTTCGGCGACGCCGGCGGGCACCGGTTCGTGTTCGAACTCGGCGCCCAGCTGCCGTTCGAACTGCGCGAGCTGGCCGACGGCGACCGCCTGCAGCTGCAGCGCTGGCTCGGCAGTGCCACCAGCCATCTGCGGGTTGGCGCGCACTCGGTGCTGGTCGCGGGCATCGAGGCCGAGTGGACCGACAAGGAACTGCGGCCCGCGGCGCCCGGCAGCCTGCTCGCCGAGGACTTCGGCCGCTGGTTCCACCAGGCGCGCGTCGAGTGGTGGCGCGACGCGGCGGTGCCGTGGTCGCTCGGCGTGCTGCACACGTTCCACGACGAGGACGGCCGCCGGCCCGCCGACGCCGCGAACGACCTGCGCACGCGCCGGCGCGAGTGGTTCGGCATCCTGCGCACCGCGCTGCCGCTCGCCGAGCGCCTGGCGTTCGAGCCGCAATTGTTCGCCGGGGTCGTCGACGACGAGTTCCGCGACGGCACGGTCGCCCGCGACGAGCGGCGCTTCGAGGGCAAGATCAACTGGTCGGCGCGCTGGCAGTTCACGCCGGATGTGCACCTGGCGCTGGTCGTCGGCACCCAACTCGACGAATTCGCGTTCGGTGGCGGCGGCGCGCAGTTCGTCGCGCGCTTCTGACCGCCGGCCGGCAGGGCGTGCGGGTCCTACACGTAGTGCAGCCAGCGGCGGTGGCCGTTCGCCGCCTTCCACCGCGCGAAGCCGACCGACAATGGCACCAACGCCGCGAGGCAGATCGTCCACGCCGCGTAGACCACCGGCAGCGAGAAGCCGCAGCCCGGGGGCAGCTCGGTGAGCACGAGCGGGTTCGGCGAGTCCCAGCCGACCGGTTGGCCGGCGAGCCACTGGAACAGCCGCGACACCAGGTGCACGGCCGGCCACTGCAGCACGTAGAAGAACAGCGGCACGCGACCGACCGCGACCAGGTGGCGCAGCGCGCCATCGCGCCGCACGCCGTCGAAGGCCGCCAGCGCCATCAGCGCCGGGCCGACCGTCATCAGCACGAACTGCAGCGACGGCGGGTACTTCTCGGTGCGCAGGAACGCGAACACGTTCGTCGCGAAGCCCGGCTCTGCTGCCCACCGGTCCGGGTCGCCGTAGTGCGCGAGTCCCCGCAGCAGCACGAACAGCGCAGTTGCACCGAGGCCGGCGCGCCACAGCCACCGCCGGCGCGCGTCCGCCGGCAACGCGAACAGCGCCCCGAGTGCGTAGCCGCACAGCAGCACGCCGAACCACGGCAGCAGCGGGTACTGCACGAACGCAACCGGCCCGTCGGCGCCGAACTGGATCGCGCCGCGCCGCAGCAGCAGGATCACCAGCGCCTGCCACGACGACCACCCGGCGAAGTCCACACGCACGTGCGGCAGCAGGTTGTGCGCGGCGACCAGGGCCACGCCGAGCAGCGCGATCGCGGTCGGGCGGACGCCGAGGCGCAGCAGCAGCGCGAGCCCACACATCGACCAGCCGATCGCCCAGATCACCTGCAGGTGGGCCAGGAACGCGTAGTCGAACTGGAACCAGATCAGCGGCCGCAGCACGACGACTTCGAGCAGCACCAGGAACAGGCCGCGGCGCCACAGGTACCCGGCGAGGTCGCGCGGCGGCAACCCGCGCTGCTGTTGCAGCCGCGCAGCGACGCCAGCGAGCAGCACGAACGACGGCGCGCAGAAGTGCGTGATCCAGCGCGTGAAGAACAGAGCTGCGCCCGAGCCGGGCGCGGTCGGATCGCCGGTCAGCCCATCCCGGTGCACGAAGTCGCGCGCGTGGTCGAGCAGCATCACGACCATCACCAGCCCGCGCAGCAGGTCGATCGACGCCAGCCGCGGTGGCGGCGCAGCGGGAGGGGCAGCGGTCACGCCGGCACGATCCGCGCGCATTGCGTCGTTCGCAAGGGCGGCGGGGCGACCAGGGAGGAACCCCGCACCGCGATCGCGCCGTCCGGTTCACGGGGGCGAACCGCCTGGCAGGAACGATCGCTCGCGGCGATCCGCACTCGCTCGGAGCCGGCGTGCGCCGCGGCCACCCTGTCGACGAGGCGCCCGATCGGGGAGTCGCTCACTCGAACGTGAGCCACGTCGCCGAACGGGCGGCGACGCGCACCGGGATCCGCACCCGCGCGTCGGCGACGAGCACGACTTCGGATGGCGCACCGTCCCGTTCGCGTACGTTCGCTCTCCCGCGCAACCCGGCGTAGTACAGCGGTACGTCGATCACGTCGTCGACGGCGCGGGCCAGCGGGTTGAACACCGCGAGCAGCGCCTTCTCGCGCAGGGCGGGGTTCACGTGCAGCACGCAGTCGAGCCCGATGCCGTCGGCGCGGCGCAGGTGGATCACGTCGCTCTCGAGGATCGCGCGGTGCTGCTTGAAGATCGCGACCCAGCGCTGCACCAGCGCCCTGGTCGCGGCCGTGTCGTACAGTCGCGGCCCGCGCCAGCACGCCTGCGCGCCGAACAGCAGGTTGTTGGCGAGGTGGCCCTCGAAGGCGTCGAGGTGCTCGCACAGCGGTTCGATCGTCGCCGCCGCCCCGCCGCCGTGGTACTGCGTCAGCGGCACGAACATCCAGCCCATCGTCGGCGTCTTGGTCCAGGTGCCGTCGAACAGGTGCTGGCGCGCGTGCAGCAACTGCTCGTCGCGCGGCAGCGACCAGTTGGTCTCGCGGTAGCCCATGCCGGTCTTGTTCGAGCCGGCCAGGAAGTAGAAGTCGGGCACGTTCAGGTAGGTGCCGCGCCCGCGGCACCAGCGATAGAAGTCGCGGATCCTCGTCCACTGCGTCCAGATCGAGTCGGCGTGGCCGGTGTGCCCGGCGTGCGTGGTCGATGCGCAGTCGTCGCCGGGATAGCTGCCGTCGTGTTCGAGCAGGTCGAAACCGGTGCGTTCGAGGAAGCCGCGCAGCCGCACGAAGTACTGCTCGCCCCACAGAGACGCGAGGCACGGCGAGTTGCCGAAGATCGCGTTGCCCGGCTTGCCGGTCGCGAAGTCGATGACGTCGACGTCGGCCGCGATCGAACGGCTCGCGAGCAGCGAGTAGCCGCCGAGCTCGATGCCCTTGCCGTGCGCGTAGGCGACGAGATCCTTCTGGCGCGCGATCGCCGTGTCATCGGTCGTCTCCATGTCGAGCCCGCTGCCGAAGCTCTGGATCACCATCTCGAACCCGACGTCGGCCGCCTGGTCGATCGCCGTGCGCACGACCGCCGGGTCGGAACTGGTCACGTGCAGCATCAGCGGGTTCTCGGTGCACCATGGCGCCAACGCCCGCAGCGCCTTGCGGCCGGCGAGGCCCTGGCGTTCGCGTTCGGTCGAGTCGTGGAACAGCGCGAACGTGCGGAACGACTCGAAGCGCGCGCCGGGCGCGAGCTTCGCTGCCGGGCCGAGCGGCGGTCGCGACTCGACGAGCAGCGGCGCCGACAGCGAGTAGTTGACCTGCGTGTCGTAGGCGCGGTCGGCGACCCAGAACGTGGTGCGCCGCGACGAGTCCATGTCCATGCCGTTCATCGCGAGGTCCGAGAACACGTCGACCGCCGGCTTGCGCAGGCCGTCGAAGTCGCTGACCGTCGATTCCGCTTCGACCAGCGCCAGGCGTTCGGCGGTGAACGCGTCGAGCACGACGGTGCGGGCGGTGCCGTTGTTGACCACGAGCCACTTCGCGAACAGCGGCAGGCCGTCGTACAGCTCGTAGTGCACCTCGACGGTCAGCCCGGCGAAGCTGGCGAACTCGGTCGGCGCTTCGTCGCCGAAGGCGAAGGTGAGCGTCGCCGAGACGCCGGGCGGCGGCCACGGCCGGTCCTCGCAGTGCCGCACGCGCTTCCAGGCGAACGGCGCCTCGGTCCGGCCGAGCGCGTGCCGCACCAGGTGCAGCGCCTTCGGGTCGCGGGTCAGGGCCGCGAGCACTTCGTCACGGAGGTAGGCGCGGTCGCGCTGGCCGAGCAGACCGCCGATGGCGAGTTCGCGGCCGTCGATTGTGATGCGGGCCTCGGGCTCGACCGCGCGCAGCCACGACGCGCGCGTCCGCAGATCGTGAAGGCGGACCGTGGCGCCGTCGGGCGTGAGCCGGATCTCGCGCCGCAGCAGACCGTTCGCCAGCACCAGCGTGTCGCCTTCGACCTCGGCGCGGGCAACGTACGGCGACGGATCGACGAGCCAGTCGGGGTCCTGCGCGAGTTGCGCGAGCAGGCACAGCGCGGGGGCGAGCATCACTCCAGCATGCCAGACCGGCGCTCGCGGGCCGAGCGTTGCGCGGGTGAGGGCTGCCGGCGAACCTGCGCGCCGCGATGACCTCGGCTCCCCGACGCACCTGGCGCCGCCGGCTCCTGACCTGGAGCGGGATCGTCGTCGTCGCGTGGTGGAGCACTGGCATCCTGGTCGCGCGGTTGCTGGTGCGACCACGGCCGGCGGCGATCGCGCCGCTGTCCGAACTCGATGGCCAACCGGTCGAAGACGTCGCGACGACGACGGCCGACGGCGTCACCGTGCGCGGCTGGTTCGTGCGCGGCCGCGATCCCGTGACCTGCGTCGTGTTGGCCGCCGGCATCCGCGGCAACCGGCAGACGATGCGTTCGCGCGCGTCGTTCCACCTCGCGCGCGGCAGTTCGGTGCTGCTGGTCGACCTGCGCGGCACCGGCGCCTCCGATCCGGTGCTGATCGCGATGGGCTGGCACGAAGCGCTCGATCTGTGCGCCTGGCACGCGTTCCTGCGTGCCCGCGGCGTGTCGGCGATCGGCGTGCACGGCCAGTCGCTGGGCGCGGCGGCAGCGGTCTACACCGCGGTGCGCGGGGCTCCCGAGTGGGCGTTCGTGGTGCTCGAGTCGTGCTACGCCGACGTGCGCGAGGCGCTGGCGGCGCGGCTGCCGGTGGTGCCGTCGTTCTTGCTGTGGCCGGTCGAGGTGGCCGGGGGCTGGTGGCTCGGCGCCGATCCCGCCGAGTTGGTGCCGGAACGTGCGATCGCGGCGCTGCGCGCCCCGACCTTGATCGTGCAAGGCGAACTCGACGTGAAGGTCGGACCGCGCGCGAAGGAACGGCTGTTCGCGGCGAGCGGGGCGTCGCGCAAGGCGCGCTGCGACGTGCCGCACGCCGGCCACCAGGACCTGTGGGGACACGGCGGCCGCGTGCAGGCGGCGATCACCGCGTTCCTGCTGCCGCGCTGACGCTGCCCGCTATTCGATGGTCGCGCGCACCGTGGCTCCGGCGCGCACCGCTGCCGTTCCCGTTCGCTCGACGACCTCGCCACCGTTCGCCGGCCACAACCGGACGCGCCACCGCGTCTCGCCGGTAGGGCGGCGCAGGCTGTCACTCGCCGGCGCGTCGGGGCGATGGGCGCCGTGCGCGAGCAGTCGCCATGTCCCGCCGTCGTCCATGTCGATCTCGTAGTCACCGGTGGCCCACGCTGCCGGCAGCGCTACCTCGAGCCGGCCGTACGGCACGAGCCGCAGCGTCACGTGAGCGTCCGTGCCCGGCACCGCGGTGAACCATGCCTCGCCGAACAAGTCGTCGTGCGGCACGAACAGCCGCAGCGGCAGGTTCGGCGTCACCCGTTCGAGCCGGAACGTCATCTCGCCGCCGAGGCGGATCGCGCCGGTGTTGGGCGTGTAGTTCTGTCGCTGGCCGGCCGCGTCGACGAAGTAGCTCTGCTCGGCCTGCGAGTCGAGCAGCACCAGCGCGGTCTTGCCGGCCCACGCGGCCAGCGCGTCCGGCGGCAGCGCGCTGGCGTCGACCGTGCAGACCACTGCGACCGCCGGCCACAGTTCGATTCGCTCGGTGTGTTTGCCGTCGTCGGCGGGCAGCAGGAACGAGTGCTCGGCGGTGAGGCCGTCGCGCGCGCGCACGGTCGCGCGGTAGCGGCCCGGTGGCAGGCTCTTCGCGGTTGCGGTGCCGAGTGCGAGGCTGGCCTGGAGGAACGGCACGCTGTAGTCCGCCGAGCTGTCGTGCAGTCGTTGCATCGTAACCTCGGTCGGTGAGACCGGCGCGCCGCTGCGGCTGTCGATGACCGCGAGCGTGAGGTCGATCAGCGGGCCCTGCAGGCGCTGCAGCGTGACGACCTCGCCGTCGCGGCGTGCCAGCGGGCGCGGCCGCTCGACCCGCCACGCCGTCTGCGGGTCGGGTGGTCGCACCCAGAGGTCGGTGTGGCTCGCCACGGCATCGGGGAACGCGAACGCGCCGTCGTCGCCGGTGCGTTCGGGCGAACTGTGGTAGTGCACGCCGTTCGGAATGCCGAGGTGCAGGGTCACGCCGGCCACTGGTTGGCCGGCGTGGTCGACGACGCGTCCGGTCACCGGTGCGCGCAGCTCGACGACGAAGTGGTGCACGATGCGTTCGCCTTCCGGCGGAATGTCCGCCGTCGCGTGCGTCAGCGGCACGCCGCCCCCTTCGACCAGGAAGTACGCAGTGTCCCCCTGGTAGGTGTGCGCGGGCAGTTCGTAGCGGCCGTCGGCGCCGGTCACCGACGCGACCTCGGGGCCGCCGTTGAGCCGCACTCTCACGCCGGGCAGCACCGTGCCGTCGGCGAGCGCGACCGTGCCGTGGAACGCGACGCGCCGCTGCTTCGCCAGCGTGATGGTCACCAGTGCCTCGCCGTCGGGCGCCGGATCGACCGTGGTGCCGTTCGTGATCCAGCCTTGTCCGCTCGCCGAGACGATGATGGCGTCGACACCACGCTGGTCCTGGTTGGCATCGCGCACGCTCTGGTGCTGGCGGCGCGGCAGGTTGGCGAAGTGTGCGTGACCAGCGGCGTCGGTGTGCCGGGCCCACAACGCCGTGAGCTCGGGCAGCCGCGGCACGCCGCCGAAGCCGCGCGATGGTTCCCACATCGGTGCAAGCCCGATCGGCTGGAAGTACGGCGTTGCGTTGACGTCGACGTCGGCGACCGGCCGCCCGCCTGCGTCGACAACCGTCACGTCGACTCCGCCGCCCGGCAGCAACCGGATCTCGACGGGGTCCAGATGGACCTGCCCGGCCGCGAACTCGAGCCTCGCCCAACCCGCGCCCGATGCGCCGATCGCAGCCAGGATCCATGCACCTTCCGGGCCCGCCGACAGGCGGTCGGACAGCGCAAACTGGCCGCCCGGCTCCGCGAAGCCGACCGTGCGGCCGCCATACATCGCGGTGTAGCTGCCGCGGCGCGACGGATCCCACGCGAGCAGCCGGCAGCGCGAGCGCAGCGGCGAGCCATCGGCCTCGACGACGCGCCCGAGGATCGCAACGCCGCGTTCGAGTCGGAACGTGCCGAGGTCGAGGCGATCGTCGACGATCCGTTGCTGTTCGTCGGCACCGATCGGCATCTCGCGCACGGCGTGTCCGGGCGCGTCGGCGAGTGCGAACGTGTACGGGATCCAGTCGTGCGGCCGCGGCACGGTGAGCGCGAACGCGCCGTCGGCAGCAGCCGCGCCGGTGAGCGATGGAGCGATCGGATCTTCCCAGAGGTGCAGCAATCGGATGCGTGCGTTCACCGCCGGCAGGTCGTTGGCCAGCACGATGCGACCGACGACCGTGCAGGTGCGCTCGGCCGGCGTCGCTTGCGCGCGTTCGCCACGCGCCGCAGTCGCCGCGACCGCTGGCGGCGCGGTGGGTGCGGTGG
>JBASWX010000591.1:0-6416 GCA_049276695.1 Planctomycetota bacterium | reverse complement strand
CGCCAGGGCCGCGCGCAGCGGTTCCACGCCGCGCAGCACCGCCAGCACCAGCTCGTGCGGCGCCTCGCCGGCGGCCGCGTTCGGCGCCAGTTCGGCATGGAACGGGAACACCACGTAGCGCACGTCGCGCCCATCGCCGAGCGTCGCGTCGCCGTACCACGGCTCGCCGCGGCTGCGCGAGAACTCGAGGTCGTGGGCGAGGTGACGGCTGCGCAACAGCACGGTGCCGTTGGCCATCGCGACCTGCAGGTAGTCGGGCTCCTGGTCACGTTCGAACTCGGGGTGCAGCCGGGCGACGTAGTCGAACTCGACGCGGCCGTGTTCCTGTTCGACCAGCGTCGCCAGCGTCTGCGCCTTCTGCAGCAGGCCGCGGTCGAAGTCCGCGCACAGCCGCGTGCGTGCCTGGTGTTCGGTGAACACCTGGGCGCCGCCGATCAGCGCCACCGCGGCGAGCACGAGCGCCAGCGTGAGCCGGCGGGACAGCGAGTGCGGCCGGGACGTCATGGCACCAGATAGCCGTGGCCGCGCCGGGTCTGGATCGGATCGTCGTTGGCGACCGCGAGCAGCTTCTTGCGCAGTTGGTGCACGAACACCTCGACCGCGTTCTCCGAGCCGCGTTCGGCGTCGGGGTAGAGCTGGTCGACGAGCTGCACCTTGGTGACCACGCGCCCGCGATGGGCGAGCAGGTACTCGAGCACGTGGAACTCGCGGCGGCTCAGCTCGACCGTCGTGTCGCCGGCGCGCACCGTGCGCGCGCCGGTGTCGATCGCGAACGCGCCGACGCGGTGCACCGGGTCCTTGCGGCCGCTCTGCCGCCGGCCGAGCGCGCGCAGCCGCGCCACCAGCTCGTCGAACTCGAACGGCTTCACCAGGTAGTCGTCGGCCCCCGCCGACAGCCCGGTGATGCGTTCGTCGACCCGGTCCTTGGCCGACAGGATCAGCACGTGCACCGTCGAGCCGCCGCTGCGCAGCTGGCGCAGCACCGTCATGCCGTCGAGGCCCGGCAGCAGCAGGTCGAGCACGATTGCGTCGAAGCCGCCGTAGCGCGCATGGTCGAGGCCTTCGCGGCCGTCGCCGACGGCGACCACGGCGAAGCCGGAACGGCGCAGGCCGGTCTCCAGCGACCGGCGCAGCCGTTCCGAATCCTCGATCAGCAGGACCTTCATGCGGGGAAGAGTAGCCGCCACGGGACGGGCGGATGGCGCCATGGTGCCGGGCCTGCTGAGGGCCCGCTTAGGATTCCCCGACGGCTCCCGGTACTGCCCATGCCGGCGGCTCGTCGAATGCGGTAGCGTGCGCAACCCCAGACCCCCGCGGGGTGCCAACCCCGCAGCGACCCGCTGCTGCATGATCCATCCGTCTGCCGTCGTCCATCCGTCCGTCGCCGCTGCCGACGTCCAGATCGGCGCTCTCGCCGTCGTCGAAGCTGGTGCCGTGCTCGGGCGCGGCTGCATCATCGGCGAACACGCGGTGGTGCGGGCGAGCTGCGAACTCGGCGAGGGCGTGCTGGTCGACAGCTTCGCGGTCGTCGGCGGCGCGCCGCAGATGCGCGGCGCGGTGACCGCCGGCGGCGTCGTGCGCATCGGTGCGCGCACCGTGGTGCGCGAGGGCGTCACGGTGAACCGGCCGACCCAGGCCGACGGCAGGACGGTGATCGGCGACGACTGCGTGCTGATGGCGAACTGCCACGTCGGGCACGACAGCGTGGTCGGCAACGGCGTCACGCTGGCCAACAACGTGATGCTGGCCGGCTTCGTCGTGGTCGGTGACGGCGCGTTCATCGGCGGCGGTGCCGGCGTGCACCAGTTCGTCCGCATCGGCCAGGGCGCGATGGTCGGCGGCAACGCGTCGATCTCGTACGACGTGCCGCCGTACGCGATCGCTGCCGAACGCAACCAGATCCACGGTCTCAACGTGGTGGGTCTGCGCCGCAGCAAGATGCCGCACGCGGCGGTCGCCGACCTGAAGCGCTGCTACCACGCGGTGTACTCGGGGCCCGGCGACCTGCGCGTGCGGGTGCAGCTGCTGCTCGCCGAGCGCGCCTGTGGCGAGGACAACCCGGGGCGGCGCTTCCTCGAGTTCTTCGCCGGCGGCAAGCGCGGCTTCGCGCGGCCGCGGGGGCGCTCGGGCGTCGCCGGTGAGGGCACGGAGTCGGCGGAGTAGGAGTCCTCGGATTGGCCTGCGCGGCGCAACGCTCGCCGGCCTCGTGAGCCGGGCGTTGTTCCGGCCGGTGCTCCCGCCTACGGTGGCCGCCGGGCCATGGCCGACGCGATCGAACCGAAGACCTGGAACCGCGTCTACGCCGCGACCGTCGCCTGGGGCGTGCTGACGATCGCGCTGCTGTGGTGGTTCACGGCGGTGTTCGGCTGATGCACTGGCTCGACTGGTTGCTGATCGTCGTACTGCCCGCGTACGTGGTGTTCGACGGCGTGCGCAAGAGCCGCCAGCACGAAGGCCTCGACGGCTTCCTGCTCGCCGGCCGCAGCGTGCGGTGGTGGGCGGTCGGCCTGTCGGTGATGGCGACGCAGGCCAGCGCGATCACGATGATCTCGATCGCCGGCCACGGCTACGAACACGGCCTGCGCTGGCTGCACGTCTATCTGGCGCTGCCGTTCGCGATGGTGATCCTGTGCACGACGGTGGTGCCGTGGTTCACGCAGGCGCGGGTCTACACCGCCTACCAGTACCTCGAACAGCGCTTCGACGCGAACACGCGCACGCTGGCGAGCGTGCTGTTCCTGGTCTCGCGCGGGTTCGCCGTCGGCACCTCGTTGTATGCGCCGAGCATCGTGCTCAACCTCGTGCTCGGCATCCCGCAGGTCGTCGCGATCGCGCTGATGGGCGGCTTGTCGACCGCGTACACGATCTTCGGCGGCAACGCGGCGGTGATCTTCACCGACGTGAAGCAGATGGTCGTGATGTTCCTCGGCATCGGCTGCTGCCTGTGGGCGGCGATCGCCGGGCTGCCCGACGGTGTCGGCTTCGGCGACGCGTTGGCGTTGGCCGGTGCGAGCAACCGGCTCGAAGCGATCCACATCGCACCCGACACGGCGCACGTGTTCGCCGATCGCTACAACCTGGTCGCGGCGCTGATCGGCGGGCTGTTCCTGTTCCTCGGCTACTTCGGTGCCGACCAGAGCCAGGTGCAGCGCTTCCTGGCCGGCAAGAACGTCGACCACAGCAAGGCGAGCCTGCTGGTGTCGGCGTTCCTCAAGGTGCCGATGCAGTTCGCGATCCTGCTGCTGGGCGCGCTGATCTACGTCTTCTACATGTTCGCCGAGGCGCCGGTGTTCTTCCGCGAAGCGGAGATGGAACGGGTCGTCGCTACCGGACCGGCGGCCGAACAGGAACAGTGGCAGCGCCTGCAGGCGGAGTACCGCAGCGCCAGCGCGGGGCGCGAGCAGGTGGCGCGCGATTTCGTCGCGGCGGGCGCTGCGGCTGACCGGGCTCCACTGCAGCAGGCCAACGCCGACCTGCGCGACCTGCGCGACCGGGCGACGAAGCAGTACCAGCGCCTCGCCGGCAGCAGCGAAAAGGACGGCGACTTCATCTTCCCGCACTTCTTCCTGCGGCAACTGCCGCTCGGCATCCTCGGTCTGGTGATCGCCGCGATCTTCATCGCCGCGATGTCGAGTCTCGACGCGCAGCTCAACTCGCTGGCGACGTCGTCGACGATGGACCTCTGGGTCCGGGCGCGGCCACGGGCCGACACCCCGGCGATCCTGCGTGTCAGCCGTTGGTCGACGCTGTTCTGGGGGCTGTTCGCGACGATCAGCGCCTACTGGGTGGCGAGCCTCGGCCCGATGATCGAGGCGGTGAACATCATCGGCTCGATGTTCTATGGCTCGCTGTTCGGCGTGTTCCTGCTCGGCTGGCTGTTCCCGGCCGCGCGTGGCCGCGACGGCTGGATCGGGCTCGCCGGCGGCTTCGCGGCGACGCTGTTCACGCACTTCGTCGTCAACGCCGAGAAGGTCGACCTCGATGGCAAACAGGTGCTGCCGGTCGGCTTCCTCTGGTACAACGTGATCGGGTGCCTGGGCGTACTGGTCGTCGGCAACGTGCTGGCGCTGTGCCGACGGGCGCGCTGAACTGCTCGCGACCCGTGACCAACGATCCGATCTTCGACGACCTCAACGACGCGCAGGCGGCCGCGGTCGCGCACGGCGAAGGGCCGCTGATGGTGCTGGCCGGCGCCGGCTCCGGCAAGACGCGCGTGGTGACGCGCCGCATCGCCCGGCTGCTGCGCGATGGCGTGCGGCCCGGCCAGATCCTGGCGATGACGTTCACCAACAAGGCCGCCGGCGAGATGGCGCGCCGCGTCGAGGAACTCGGCGGCGGCTACGTGCGCGTCGCGACGTTCCACTCGGCCTGCGCGCGCTTCCTGCGCCACGACGGCCACCTGCTCGGCTTCCAGCCCGGCTTCTCGATCTACGACGTCCAGGACCGCGACGCGCTGATCAAGGAACTGATGGAGGACCTCGGGCTGTCGACCAGCCAGGTCAAGCCGTCGCTGCTCGGGCAGTGGATCAGCCGGCTGAAGAACGCGGCGATGAAGCCGGGCGACATGGGCGGCGGCGACGACGTGGCCCGCTTCTGCGAACGCATCTGGACGCCGTACCACGAACGCATGCGCGCGGTCGGCGCGATGGACTTCGACGACCTGCTCGGCCACTTCCTGGAAATCCTGCGCGAGCACCCGGCGGTCGCCGAGCGCTACCAGGCGCGCTACCCGTGGCTCCTGGTCGACGAGTTCCAGGACACCAACAAGGTCCAGTACGACCTGGTGAAGCGGCTGTGCCCCGCGCCCGGCAACGTCTGCGTGGTCGGCGATCCGGACCAGTCGATCTACAGCTTCCGCGGCGCCGAAGTCCGCAACATCCTCGACTTCGAGAACGACTACCCGACCACGACGGTCGTGCGGCTCGAGCAGAACTACCGGAGCGTCGCCAACATCCTGCGCGCGGCCGAGACGGTGATCGCGCACAACACGATGCGCAAGGACAAGCGGCTGCGCACCGACGCCGGGCCGGGGGCGCCGCTGCTGCGTTTGAAGGCCGGCGGCTCGGCCGAGGAAGCGTCGGTGATCGTCGACGGCATCGGCGCCTTGCGCGAGGAAGGGGTGCCGCTCGACCAGGTCGCGGTGTTCTACCGCGCGCACTGGCTGTCGCGCGGGCTCGAACAGGCGTGCAAGGACGCCGGCATCCCGTACGAGATCGTCGGCGGCCTGACGTTCTTCGAACGGCGCGAGATCAAGGACCTGCTCGCCTACCTGCGCGTGCTGGTCAACCCGCTCGACGACGTCAGCATGGGCCGCATCGTCAACGTGCCGCCGCGCGGCCTCGGCAAGGCCGGCATCGAGAAGCTGCGCCAGATCGCGGCCGCCGAGGGACTCTCGCTGCGCGAATGCGTCGGCGAGACGTCGCTGCACGGCGACTTCGGGCCCAAGGCCAGGAAGGGGCTCGCGCAACTCGCCAGCGTGCTCGAGTCGGCCAAGACCGTCGCCGGCAACGGCGCCCACGACCCGCTGCGCGTGATCCTCGCCGGCACCAACTACCTGCAGCACGCGACCAGCTTCGGCGACGCCGAGGACAGCACGCGCGAGGAGAACATCGCCGAACTGGTCAGCGACACCGTGCAGTACGACAAGGCGCCGGCTGGCGACGTCGGCAGCGACGCCGCGGACGGTGACGACGACGGCCCGGTGGCCGCCGGCCTCGCCGGCTACCTGCAGCACGTCGCGCTGTTGACCTCCGCGGACCGCGCCGGCGAGGGACCGGCGGTCAAGCTGATGACCGTGCACGCCGCCAAGGGGCTCGAGTTCGACCACGTGTTCGTCGCCGGGCTCGAGGAGGGCACGTTCCCGAGCCAGCGCACCGCCGACGACCCGGAAGGGCTCGAGGAGGAGCGGCGGCTGATGTACGTGGCGATGACGCGCGCCAGGAAGACGCTGCTGCTGTCGTCGGCGCGCGAACGCATGATCAATGGCGAGACGATGTCGCTGCGGCCGTCGCGCTTCCTCAAGGAAGTGCCAGCCGATCTGCTCGAGAACTACGCGCCGTCGTGGCGCCGCTACGACGCCGACGACGACGGCGCGCGCAGCACCGGCTGGAGCGTGACTCCGGATCCGGAAGCGCTGGCGGCGCTGCGGCCCGGCGCCCGGGTGCGGCACGAGCTGTACGGCGAGGGCAAGGTGCGGCGGCTCGGCGGTCGCGGCCAGAACGCGCGCGCCGTGGTGCGCTTCGCGGACGGCGTCGAACGCGAGTTCGTGCTCGAGTACGCGGGGCTGCGCCTGCTCGAGGACCTCGAATCGTGACCGGCCGCGACGACCTTCTCGCCGAGTTCGAAGCGCTGCTGGCGCGCGTCGCGACCGCCGCGCCCGAGCTGTTCCCCGACCTGCAGGCGCGGCTGCGCGCGGC
>JBASWX010000590.1:0-14154 GCA_049276695.1 Planctomycetota bacterium | reverse complement strand
GGCGCCCGGCGACCGCACCGCCCGCCGACCTGAAGTCCGAGCCGCGGGGCTTCTACGACGCGGTGCGGCAGCAGGCGCAGGACGGCGGCGCCGACGACGGCATCGTGGTGGCCGCCGACGGCGCCGTGCTCGAGACCGCACTCGGCAACCTGTGGCTGCGGCTCGACGGTGGGTGGGTGACGCCGCCGGCAGCTGGGCGCATCCTGCCCGGCATCGCCCGGGGGCTCGTGCTGGCGCAGGCGGCGAAGGCCGGTCGGCCGGTCGCCGAACGGGCCTGCGACCTCGGCGATCTGCAGCGCGCGTCGGCGCTGGCGCACAGCAACGCGGTGTACGGCGTGCGGCCCGCCTGCCTGCTCGGCCAGGGGCCGGCCGTACAGATCGTCGACAGCGAACTCGGCCCGTTGTGGCGGGCCGCCACGTCGGGCTGAAGTCGCGAGGGCGGGAATGTCGATGGCACCGGCATGACGAAGTCGGCTGTCTCTCCACAGGACGCGGTGACGGCGCAGCGCGAGGTCCGCCCGTTCCTCCTTCTCGAACCCGCGCGGTTGCCGCTGAAGGACCCGGGCTTCGAGCCCGCGGGCCTCGCGTGGCTGGCCACTGCGGTGACGCCGGCGATCCCGTGGCTGCAGCGCTCGCTGGTCGACTACACGATCGCGCTGCAGAACCGGCGCGCGCTCGAACACGGCAACCCGCAGCCGATCCAGCTCGCGGTGCTGAACCGGCGGCGGCGCGCCGCCCGTTCGTGTTTGCTGGCGATCGCCGAGGGCCGCTGCGATGCCGCGACGCGGCACGCCGCTGCGACGCAGTGGATCCCGCTGCTCACTGGCACCGGCCCCGACTACCGTGCTTCGCTGCGGCCCGGCCGCGCACTGGTCGAGTTCGTGCGTGGGGCGCTGACCGCCTGCATCTTCGACGCACCCGCGGAGAGCCTGCTGCCGCACGCCAAGGCGCTGCACGTGCTCGAATCGACGCTGGCGGCACACCTCGCCGGCCTGGTCGACGTCGCGCGCTCGGCGCCGTGACTTGCGGCGGGCCCTGCCCGCCGTGACGATGCGACGATGCGGTGCATGCTGCCGTCGCTGCTGTTGCTGCCTGCCGCCGTCGCGGCGCAGGCCTCACCGGCGGGCATGGTGTGGATCCCGCCCGGCGAGGCGGTGCTCGGCAGCCAGAATGCCGATCGCGATGCGCCGCGGCATCGTGTGCGGCTGTCCGGGTTCTGGCTCGATGCGACGGAAGTCAGCAACGCGCAGTTCGCCGCGTTCGTCGCCGCGACCGGCCATGTCACCGACGCCGAGAAGAAGCCGTCGGCCGAGGACGTGCCCGGGCTGCCCGACGACCAGCGCTTCGCCGGCTCGCTGGTGTTCACGCCGCCCCCCGATGCCGTCGACCTGGCGCAGTTCTGGCGCTGGTGGACGTTCGTGCCTGGTGCGCACTGGCGGCAGCCGGCGGGGCCGGGTTCGTCGATTGCCGGCCTCGACGACCACCCGGTCGTGCACGTGAGCTGGCGCGACGCGGCCGCCTACGCGGCATGGGCGAAGAAACGGCTGCCGAGCGAAGCGGAATGGGAGTACGCGGCGCGCGGCGGCAACGACCAGCAGCGTTACGTGTGGGGCGAGCAGGCGCCGGCAGCGGGCGCGTGGCGCGCCAACATCTGGCAGGGCGCGTTCCCGCGCACCAACACGCTGGCCGATGGCTTCGCGACGACGGCGCCGGTGCGCGCCTTCCCGCCGAATGGCTTCGGCCTGTACGCGATGTCGGGCAACGTCTGGGAATGGTGCGCCGACTGGTACCACCCGGCCGCGTACGGCGACGGCAAGGCCACGCTGGTCGATCCGCAAGGCCCGCGCGAGAGTCTCGACCCGCAGGAGCCGGGCGTGCCGAAGCGGGTGATGCGCGGTGGCTCGTTCCTGTGCAGCGACAGCTACTGCCTCGGCTACCTGCCCGGAACGCGCATGAAGTCGACGCCGGACACTTCGTTGTGCCACACCGGCTTCCGCTGCGCCCTGACCGCGCCGGGCCCGCAGGCCAAGGAATCGGACCGCGGCGGCAGCGGGCGCTGAATCACTTCGGCGCCTGGTCCTTGGCGAGCTGCAGCAGGAACGCGCGCATCTTGTCCTGCTGCAGCGTCTGCGCGAACACCGGGTCATCGGCGCCGATGCGGTCGATCTCGTCGACGGCGAGCCCGGACGACTTCATCAGATTCTGCAGGTTGGTGATCTTCTTGCGGTGCGCTTCGCACTTCATCAACCCGATGTAGGCGCGCCGCGTCATCGCCGGCCCGTCGGTGTTGTCGAGCATGGCTTCGTAGTCGTCGAAGGCTTTGCCGTAGTCCTCGGTGCCGAACGCCAGCGCCGCGCGCTGCTCGAACAGCGCCGCCTCCTTCTTGCGCGCCGGCTTGCGGAACAGTTCCTCGAACGTGCGCTTCAGTTTGCTGACGCCGCGGTTGTCGCCGAGTGCCTTCAGCGACAGGGCCGCCTGCACGCCGAGCGAACTGGCGGCGTCGGGGCGATCGAGGATCTCGTGCAGCTTGCGCGAGGTCGGGTCGTGGTCCGCCGGCGCGATCGTCGCCAGTGCCGCGACCAGGTGCTTGCAGTCCTGGTAGTCGAGGCGGCCGGGCTCGAGCAGCGGCAGCAGTGCGCGCGCGGCGACGTCGTGGCCGCGCACCGCGGCGGCGAAGTAGTCGACGTAGTACGGCAGCAGCTTCTCGTCGCGTTCGGAACCGAGTGCCTGCACCACGGTGTCGACGACCGCCGCGGCCTTGGTCGCCAACAGGTACAGCAGCACGTCCTCGCGCACCTGGCGATCGTTCGACGCCAGCATCGGCGCGATCTTGGGCGCCGCGGCGCCGGCGCGCAGCAGGCGCAGCGAACGCACGACCAGCCGCTTGTTCTCGCCGGTGGTGCGGTCGAGCAGGTCGGCCAGCAGCGTCACCGCGGCCGGTACCTGGGCGCTGCCGAGCAGCCGGATCGCTTCGGTGCGGGCGATGTCGTTGCTGCCGTTCGCCATCTCGGCCAGCGCGTCGACGAAGCTGCCCGGGTCGAGCTTCTCGAGCACGCGGCGGCAGTTGCCGGCGACGTTGCGCGCGGTCTCGCCGCCCTGGCTCGGCTGCATCTTCTCGAGCAGCAGCGGCACCACGCTGTCGCCGAGCGCCGCGATCTCGGCGATCTTGGTGTCGAGGTGCTGCTGGTTGACCCGGTAGTCGAGTGCGAGGTCGACCCAGTACGGCTCGAGCGCCTTCTGCTGCGCCGGCCGGCTGCGTTCGGCGCGCGCCCGCGCCAGCTTCGCGACTTCGACGAGCGGCAGCTGGGCCACGGCCTGGGAACACGCGACGACGATGGGCAGGAGCCAGCAGCGGCGGAACGACACGCGCATCGCCGCAGTGTAGGCGGCCGGCGGGGGATCATGCGAGGCCGTCATGCCCGGGTCCCGCAGGTTGAGCCCGGCCGAGCGGCTGGCCGATACCCCGGCCATGTGGACCTACGTGCTGCGCCACCGGCTGCTGCTGCGCGCGATCTACGCCCGCAGCGCGCCGCTCGCCTGATCCGCACCGCCGCGTCCCCGCCGTTCTCGCCGTGGGCCCTTGTGCCGCGGGCCGCACCCGCTAAGCGATGCGGGCCGTGCACCCGGATTCCGAAGTGATCGTCGTCGGCGGCGGCCATGCCGGCGTCGAAGCCGCCACCGCCGCCGCCCGGCTCGGGCGCCGCACCGCGATGGTCGTGCTCGATCCGGCGGCGATCGGCCGCATGTCCTGCAACCCGGCGATCGGCGGGCTCGCCAAAGGGCAACTCGTCCGCGAAGTCGACGCGCTCGGCGGCGAGATGGGCGTCGTCACCGACCAGACCGGCATCCAGTTCCGGATGCTGAACACCAGCAAGGGGCCGGCGGTGCGTTCGCCGCGCGCCCAGTGCGACCGCGCTGCCTACAACCGCACGATGGTGGCGCGCGTGCTCGCCTACCCGAACCTCACGGTGCTCGCCGGCGAGGCGGTGGCGCTGCGGGCGAACGCGCGCGGCGACGCGGTGGGTGGGATCGAGCTGCGCGATGGCACCGCGCTGCACGCCCCGGCGGTCGTGCTGACCACCGGCACGTTCCTCGGCGGCCGGCTGTTCGCCGGCGCCTGGGAGCAGCCGGGCGGCCGGCACGGCGAAGCGCCGGCATCCCGCATCAGCGACTCGCTGCTCGGCTTCGGCATCCGGCTCGGGCGGCACAAGACCGGCACGCCGCCGCGGCTGGCCAAGGCTTCGATCGACTTCACGCGGCTCGAAGTGCAACCCGGCGACGAGCCGCCGCAGCCGTTCTCGTTCCGCACCCAACGCCTCGAGGTCGAGCAGATGCCGTGCTGGCTGACGCGCACGACGACCGCGACGCACGACATCATCCGCGCCAATGCGCACCACTCGCCGATGTTCCAGGGGCGCATCCAGGGCGTGGGCCCGCGCTACTGCCCGAGCGTCGAGGACAAGGTCGTGCGTTTTCACGACCAACCCTCGCACGTGGTGTTCCTCGAACCCGAGGGCCGCGACTCGAACGAGATCTATCCGAACGGCGTCAGCACCAGCCTGCCGGCCGAGGTGCAACTCCAGTTCCTGCGCACGATCCCCGGCCTCGAGCAGGTCGAGATGCTGCGGCCCGGCTACGCGGTGGAATACGACTACATCCTGACCGACCAGCTGCGCGGCGACCTGCAGGTCGCGGGCCTGCGCGGCCTGTTCGCCGCCGGCCAGATCAACGGCACCAGCGGCTACGAGGAAGCAGCGGGCCAGGGCCTCGTCGCCGGGCTCAACGCGGCGCGCTTCGCCCGCGGCGAAGAGCCGGTCGTGTTCGACCGCGCGACCGCCTACCTCGGCGTGATGGTCGACGACCTGTGCCGCGTCAACCCGACCGAGCCGTACCGGATGTTCACCAGCCGCGCCGAGTTCCGGCTGCTGCTGCGCAGCGACAACGCCGACCGGCGGCTGACCGCGCTCGGCGAACGGCTCGGCCTGGTCGGCAGCGAGCAGGCGGCGGCGGTGCGCAGCAAGGAGCAGCGCATCCGGGCGGCGCGCAACTGGCTCGACCTGCAGCGCCGCGAGGGCAAGTCGCTGACCGAATGGTTGCGGCGGCCGGAGGTCACCACTGCGGACCTGTTGGCCCAGGATGCGCAGTTCGCAGCGATGGCGCTCTCACCGGCCGAACTCGCCGAGGTCGAAGCCGAAGTGAAGTACGCCGGCTACATCGAACGCCAGGCGATGGAGGTCGAGCGGCTGCAGCGCATGGAGGAGAAGCGCATCCCGGCGGCGTTCGACTACGGCCGCGTGCCGGGCCTGTCGAACGAGGCGCGGGCGCGCCTCCTGCAGCGGCGGCCGCTGACGCTCGGCGAGGCCTCGCGCATCGCCGGCGTACGGCAGGCCGATGTGCAATTGCTGCTGGTGATGATGAGTCGCTGACCACCCGCGTCAGTCCCTGCGCGTCGTCACCCGGATCATCGTGACCTCCAGGTCGTCCTGATCGAGGTCCCGCCACGGCGCCGCGAACGACGCACGCAGCTTGGCATCGACGGCGCAGCGGCTCAGCGTGTCGCACGCGGTGATCGAGAGACCGTGCGCTGCGAACAGCGGCGGGAACATCGAGCGCCGGAGACGGTTGCAGCCGTGCAGGAACCCGGGGCCCGGTTCGCGCAGGAACTCCAGCAGGTGGCGGTCGCCGGCATAGCGGCGATGGTCGCTCAGGTCGATCACGTGCACGCCGACGCCGCCGCGCCGGGTGATGCGCGCCACTTCGCGGGTGACTGCGCCCGGGTCGGCGACGTGCTCGAGCAGGTTGGTGCTGAACACGAAGTCCGCTTCGCCGTCGGCGAGGGACGTTCGGGCCGCCGATTCCTGCCGGTACGCGAGCCGCGTGAAGTCGATGCCGGCCGGGTCGCCGGCCTGCAGGCGACCGAGTTGGAACGACGCGAGGTTCTGCAGCACCTGCTCCGGTCGGATCGCGGCCCCGCCGACGAGCCCCTTCGCGTCGAACAGCAGGTTCGCGGCGAGGTCCGCGAGCGCGCGCACCGCGAGCCGTTGATCGGCGATCTCGTCGAGGTCGATCGCGATGCCGCGCTGCGCGCCGAGTGCCAGGAACAGGAACGCAATGCCGCCCGGATTGGAGCCGCCGCAGCCGAGATCGACGACGGTTGCGCCCGCGAGCGACGGCGGCGGCTGCAGGTGCAGCCAGAGTGCCTGGAACGCGTCGCGGCTACGTTGCCGCGAGAAGCGATTGACGTGCACGTCGAGCTGGTCGCGCAGGCCGCCGGTCAGCAGCGCGCCGAGCCACGCCAGGTCCCGGTCGTCGCCGAAGACCTGGCGCGACCGCAGGCGGGCGACGAGTTCCTCGACCAACGCCCGATCGGCGACCGACGCGAGCGCTTGCTGAGGCGCTGGCTGCGCCGTGCGCAGCGCCCCGATGGGCCGCTGCGACCCTGTCGCTGGCGTCTCCATGCGGGCCGCATGCTACCCGCGGTCACATCTGCAGGACGGCCTTGACCAGGTTCTCGACGTCGCCGGCCTTCGGCGCGTCGGGGCGACGGCGCACCCGTTCGACCTTGTCGCGCGCGTCCTTCTCGGAGTAGCCGAGCGTGACCAGTGCTTGGATCGCGTCGTCGGCGGACTGGCTCGGCAGCGGCCGGTCGCCGGCGCCGGGCGTGCCCAGGTCCAGCTTCGCCATCGCGTCGCGCAGCTCGAGGCACAAGCGTTCGGCGGTCTTCTGGCCCACGCCCTTCACCGCCTTCAGCGCCGCCGTGTCGCCGTGCGCGATCGCGTGCGCGAGGTCGGCCGGCGCGTACACGCTCAGCAGTGCCAGAGCGATCGCGGGACCGACGCCGCTGACCGCCAGCAGCTTCCTGGCCAGTTCGCGTTCGGAACGGGTGGCGAAGCCGAGCAGCGACGGGTTGCCGTCGACGACGTGCAGGATCGTGAACACCTGGCAAGTCGAGCCGAGCTTCAGCTCGGTCGCCGAGTTCAGGCTGATGCGCAGCTCGTAGCCGACGCCGGCACAGCGCACGACGGCGCGCGAGGTCTGCTTCTCGACGACTTCGCCGGCCAGGTGGTCGTACATGCGAACGCGGCGCTCAGCCGCGCAGCGACATGCCGAACTCGTCGAGCTTGGTCTTGATCTCGTTCAGCGAGGTCTGGCCGAAGTTCGGGCAGGCCAGCAGCTCGGCCTCGGTCTTCGCCGCCAGGTCGCCGATGGTGCGGATCTTCAGCAGGTCGACGATGCGGCGGCTGCGCACCGACAGGTCGAGCTCGCTGATCGGGCGGCGCGACGGGTCCGGGCTGTTCGGGTCCGGCTGTTCCTCGGGCCGCAGCACCGGCTCCTGCATCTCGCCGAGGTCCTTGCTCATCAGTTCGTCGGCGGTCATGCCCAGCCGCAGACCCTTGTTCTTCAGGATCTCCTTGATCTCGGTCAGCGACGTCTCGCCGAAGTTCTTGTAGCTGAGCAGCTCGGCCTCGGTCTTCTTGACCAGGTCGCCGAGCGTCCGGATGTTCATCTTCGCGAGGCAGTTGCGCGAGCGCACCGACAGCTCGAAGTCGTTGATCGGGGTGCGCAGCAGCTTGTTCCGCTTGTCGTCGCGGCGCTCCTGGTCCTCGTCGTAGTACATGTTCAGCGCGGCGGCGGCGTCGCGGCGATACAGGCGGGCGCGCGAGTTGTCGGGGTTGGCCTGCAGCGCCAGGTCGAAGCACTGCATCGCGCGGCGGTAGTTGCCCATGTCCTCGTACAGGATGCCGAGGTTGACCACGCAGGCGACGTTGACCGGCGGCGACATCAGCGCGCGCTCGTACAGCTCACGCGCCTCCTCGTCCTCGCCGCGCAGGTCGACGTTCAGCGCCAGCCGGAACATCGCGCCCTTGTGGTTGGGGTCGGACGCCAGCACTTCGTCGTAGCACTCGATCGCGGCCGTCACGTCGCGGCCGAGCTCGAGCGCGCGCCCGGCGAAGTACTTGCGGTCGGCGGCGCTCAGCAGCGCTTCGACCTTCTTGAAGTCCTTGGGCAGCCGTTCGGCGTCGTTCGCCGCGTCGAGCGCGCGCATCCAGACCAGCGCCTGCACCGCATCGCTCTCGCGCTTGCCGAGCAGCTTCTGCGCGTCGTCGAGGTTGCCGAGCGCTGCCTGGCTGCTGGCGAGGCAGCAGGCGACCACGGCGTTGGCCTTGTCGGGCGTCAGCAGCGGCACCGCTTCGGCGTGCCGGCCGAGCGCCCACATCGCCATGCCGCGGGCGGTGCCCTTGGCGCGGGGATCGGAGAGCCAGTCGCGCAGCTGCTGCAGCGAGTCGACCGACTGGAAGACCGCGGCGCGGAAGGCATCGAGCTTGGTCGGGGTCAGGTCGCCGGCCAGCAGCGCAGTCGGGTCGAGCGAAGGGATGGGTGCCGTGTCCGTCATCGGGTTCGTACGTACGCTGGCTGGCCGCACCGGGAGATCCGGCCGGGGCGAGCTGGCAATTGGGGCGAGCAGACTAGGGCTCGGCCCCCGTTCGGGTCAAGGTTGGCGACCCTGACTACCCTGACTCCGGGCTGCGCGCGCCTCGGCGTAGACGGCGAGCAGGTCGGCGGCCATCGCCGCAAAGCCGCGGGCGCGGCTCCTGGCCGAACGGGCGAACGTGGCCACGCGACCAGGGTCGCGAGCCAGCGCCGCGATCGCCTGTGTCCACGCCGGCACGTTGCCGGGCTCCAGCACCAGGCCCTGCACGCCGTCGGCGACCGCGTCCTGCAGGCCGCCGACCCGGCTCACCAGCACCGGCCGGCCGGCCGCCAGGGCTTCGCGCACTGTCAGCCCGAACGCCTCGTGCCACAGGGCCGGCGCGCACAGCACGTCGATGCCAGCGAGCAGCGCCGGCAACTCGTCGAGGCCGTAGGGCCCGAAGTACTGGACGCCACCGCCCGGCCGCAGCCGCTGGAAGCAGCGCGTCGCGTAGCTCTCGTCGCCGTGGTACGGCACGACGTTGCCGTGGATGCGCAGCTGCACGGTGCCCGGGCCCAGCGCGTCGATCGCCGCCAGCAGCACGTGCAGACCCTTGCTCGGCATCACCGTGCCCAGGTAGCCCAGGCGCAGCGGCCCCGGACCGCCGGCCGCCGGCGGCAGCGTCGCCAGGCGTTCGACGTCGACGCCGTTCTCGACCACCACGAACCGTTCCGCCGGCACGCCGAGATCGACGAACGGCGGGATCGCGCGGGCACTCGGCACCACGAGCCGCTGCGGGATCGCCAGAGCCTGCAGCGCGCGGGCGTGGGTGCGGCCGACCTCGGCGTCGCTGTTCGCGGCGTTGACCCAGTGCGGGAAGGTCTGCTGCAGGCACTCGCCGCAGCGCGCCAAGGACGCCGTCTCGCAGCGTTCGCCGCGCACGTGGAACATCTGGCCGCGTGGGCAGAACAGCCAGTAGTCGTGCAGCGTCATCACCACCGGCACGCCGGCGTCGGCGAGCACGCCGAGGCTGTCGGTCGACATGCCGGTCAGGTGGTGCACGTGGGCGACGTCGAACGTCGCTCCGGCGGTGCGGCGCTCGCAGAGGAACGCGCGCAGCGCGTCGGCCATCGGCCGCGACGTGTAGATCGCCGACAGGTCACCGACCTGTTCCCAGCGGTAGGCGGCGCGGGTGATGCGCGGATTGCCGTCGCTGGTGGTGCGCAACGTGCCTTGCGCACGGCCCGGCGCCGCTTCGCGGGCGTAGACCTCGACCTGGTGACCGGCGGCGACGAGTGCCTTGCTCAGGCCGTCGACGTGCTGCTCGACGCCGCCGACGCTGTCCGGGGGCAGGCCGTGGGCGAGCAGCAGGATGCGCATGCCGGCACGATGCCGGGCCGCGGGGCAGGCCGCAATCGCAGCGCCCCGCGCGCGCGAGTTTGACCGCGCCGGTCATGCTCGCTACCTTCCTCGCCCCAAACGGTCCGCGCTCCCGCGGTGCCGATCGCGAGTGCCGCCATGAAACTCAAGGTCCGTCGTTCGAAAGCGAAGCGTCTGAAGAAGGTCGGGTTCCGCACCCGCAGCAAGACCACCGGCGGCCGCAAGGTGATCAAGCGGAAGATCAAGCGCTCGGGCAAGTTCCGGGTCGGGTAGGCGCGAGCCACGAAAGTCGGCGACGGAACGGGCCCACGCACAACTGCGCACTGACCGGGGCCGGCACGACCCCTCGGCGCGACGTGCGAGCCAGTTGCTTGTTTCGCCCGTGTCCTGTCCGAGCCGTCGCGCCGGAGATCGCAGTTGCCGGGCAGTAGGCCGGCTCCGCCGGCCTACTTGCCGGGCAACTGCCGTTTCAGGAACGCCATGTCGGCGGCGAACTGCGCCAGCGCTTCCTTGTCGCCGTCGCCGATCTTCTTGAATTTCGCGGTGACGCGGATGCCGCTGTCACCCGCCGACTCGACCGCCTCGACGGTCGCCGTCAGTTCGAAGAAGGTCTTCTTGATCATCTTGACCTGGAACTTCAGCTGCACGTCGCTGCCGGCGAAGAACAGCTGCTTGCCCTGGTCGGTCGTGATCCCGGACTTGCCGCCGTTCCACAGGAACTGGACCTTGCTGCCGTCGACGTTGGCCATCTGCCCGACCAGCGTCTTCTTGCCGCCGATCATCTTGTTGCGCATCTCGTCGGGGAAGGCGAGCAGCACCTTCTCCTGATCGACCGGCGCCTCGCCGACCAGTTCCTTCTGGTTGAGGTGCTTGATGATCGCCTTGACCGCGTCCTGCTCGGTGGCGTGCAGCGTGACCAGCTTGTCGATGCCGACCTTGCCCATCACGTCGCGCACGAACGGCGACGCCTGCGCGATGACGAGGTCGCCGCCTTCGGCGCGGCAGCGCTTGTGCGCCTTGATCACGGCGCCGAGCGCGGTCGAGTTGATGAACTTGACCAGCCGCATGTCGAGGATCAGGTGGTTGACGCCGCGTTCGACCAGCGCCTCGACTTCCTGCATCAGGGCCGGGCAATAGAAGGTGTCGAATTCGCCCTTCAGGGTCAGGGTCGCGTAGTCGTCGTTGAGGCTCTTGTCGATCTTCATGGGAGGTGGCGCGCTGCGTGCGGGGACGGCGGCGGGAGGGGCGCGCGATTCTGGCCGGCGGCGCGCGAGTTGGCAACGAGGGACCGGCTCGGGCCCGTGCGGGCCCCGCTGGTGGCCGGCTGCGCGCGAGCTTTTTGATGCCGCGTGGCTAGTCTCGTGGCCATGAAGTGGTCGTGGCCGTGGAAGCGCGAAGCCGGCAGGCAGCAGCCCGGTGCAAGGCCGGGGCAGCGCGGGCCCGAGCGCGAGCCGTCGACGATCCTGACCGGCGACACGACCGAGGACTCGCGCTCGCTGCAGATCCTGCTCGACACCATCGCCGCGGTGACCGCCAACATCGATCTCGATTCGGTGCTGCGCGACATCGTCGACCGTTCGCTGCAGGTGACCCAGGCCGAACGCGCGATCCTGCTGCTCGGCGAGGCCCCGGACGCGCTGGCCGTGCGCACCGCGCAGGACCGCGACGGCCGGGCGCTGACCGGCGACCTGCAGTGGAGCAAGACCCTGGTCCGGCGCTGCCTCGAGGAGGGCGTCGCGGTGCGTTCGGTGGTGCAGAGCGACCAGGAGGCGCTCGAACTCGGCCAGTCGGTCTACGACCTCAAGCTGCGCGCGGTGATGTGCGCGCCGATGCGGGCCCGCAACCGGACGGTCGGCGTGATCTACGTCGACTCGCGCGCGGTGCGCCGCGAGTTCTCGGCCCGCGACCAGGCGCTGTTCGGCGCGATCTCGGCGCAGCTGGCGATCTCGGTCGAGAACGCGCGCCTGCACGCCGATTCGCTCGACAAGGTCCGCCTGGAGAAGGACGTCGAGATCGCGCGCCGCATCCAGCAACACCTGCTGCCGCCGGTGCCGAAGGACCTGCAGGGCCTGACGGTGGCGCTGCGTTACGTTGCCGCCGAACAGGCGTCCGGCGACACCTACGACCTGGTGCCGCTGCGCGACGGCCGCTTCGCGGCGATGATCGGCGACGTGACCGGGCACGGCGTCGGCGCGGCGCTGCTGACGCACGCGGTGCAAGCCGCGCTGCGCAGCTACCTGGAACTGATCGACGACGGGGCGACGATCATCACGCGGGTCAACCAGCGGCTGGTCGCCGGCGTCGAGACCGGCAACTTCATGTCGCTGCTGCTGGTGATCGTCGACCCGAAGAACCGCACGCTGCAGTACGTGAACGCCGGCCACCCGGGCCTGGTGCTGGCGCAGGCCGGCGGCACCACGGTGCTCGAGAAGACCGGCATGGTGCTCGGCGTCGTCGGCGACCAGGTCTACCACGCCAGTCCGCCGGTGGCGCTGCAGCCCGGCGACCTGCTGTTCCTGTACACCGACGGCGTCGACGAGGCGATGTCGCCGCAGCGCGAGGTGTTCGGCGGCGAACGGCTGCGCGCGGTGCTGGCGCGAGCGCGCGATCTGTCGGCCGAACAGGCGCTGCAGCAGGTCGACCAGGCGCTGCGCGCGCACGTCGACGGCGGCGCCTTCGCGGACGATTACACGATGATCGCCGTCAAACTGACGTGACCACGTCCCGCCCCGCTTCCCCGCGCAGCAGCTCATCGGCGCGCCTGCTGCTGCCGCCGCTCGCGGCGCTGGTGGTGGCGGGTGCCGGTTGGGCCGCGTGGCAGTGGCGCGCCGCGTCGGCAGCGGCCGCCGCACGGGCGGGGCTGCTGGCCGACGTCGTCGCGACGGTGGCGAAGCCCGACGTCGATGCCGGCGAACTGTCGCGGCTGGTCGCGCTGCTGCACAAGCTGCCCGACCACGCGACCGCGACCGACGTGCTGGCGGCCGAGGCCCGCATCGAACTCGCTCGCGGCCGCCCCGAGCGGGCGCAGGCGCTGTTCGGCAACGTCGCAGCGCAGCCGGGTGCGAGCCCGGCCGACCAGGGCCTCGGCGCCCGCATGCTGCTGGCGCTGCACGCCAGCGGCACCGCCGACCGCGCGCGGGCCACGGCGTTGCTCGAACAGGTGCTGCAGCTGGCGGGTTCCGCCTACGGCACCACCCGTGACCCCGGCGATCTGCTGCTGGTCTGGCAGGCGGCCGAACGGCTCGGCCGCCACGAGCGGTCGACGGCGGCCGCGCGCGACCTCGCCGCCAACCACGCGGACAGCGCGCACAACCGGTTCGTGCAGTTCGCGATGGCGTTCGCGCCGACCGCGACGGGTGCTGCCCTCGACGCGGCGCTGACCGGCCTCGCGCCGCCGCCGGCGGAGGGCGAAGCGATGCGCGCGTTCGTGCGGCTGCAGCAGCAGGACGTCGCCGGCGCGGTCGCAGCGGCGGAGGCCGGGCTGCAGCACGCGCCCGGCGTGCCCGTGGTGCGCTGGGCGGCGGCCGTCGTGTTCCACGCCTGCGTGCTCGCCAGTGCCGCCGGCAGCGACGATCGCGCGCGCTGGGTCGAACGGCGCGACGCGCAGCTCGACTGGATGGTCGCGCAGGGCAATGCCGACGGCCCGCGCGCAGAGCAGATCGCGGCGATGCGGACCGTGCGCTGACGGCAACCGCGGCTGGCGTTCAGCCGGCGAGCGCCGCCAGCGCCAGCGCCAGCGCCGCGAACACCGGCGCCACGGCGAGGCGCGGCAGCCCGAGGTTCTGCACGATGTGCGTCAGGTGGCGGCGGTCGCCAACCCACGGCCGCACGCCGAGCCACAGCCGCGCCAGCACGACTTGCACCAGGTCGAGCAGTTGCACGGCGGCGAACGCCAGCGCCTGGCAGTCCGCCTGCAACCGCGGCTGCAGCGCCATGGCCGCCGCAAGGCCCAGCGTGTAGGCGCCCGCGTCGCCGAGGAACAGCCGCGGGAAAGGCCAGTTCCACGGCACGAACGCCAGCGCGGCGAAGCCGGCGGCCGCGAACGGGCCAGCGCCGCCGGTTGCCGCGAGCAGCGTGACCGCCGACAGGCTGGCGGCGACGCCGTCGGTGTTGTCGAGGAAGTTGGTTGCGTTGGTCAGCGCGAACGCGAACGCGGCGAAGTACAGGAAGGTCAGCGGGTCGGCGCCGGGCGAGGTCGCAGCAGTCGCCGCGAGCGCGCTCGCGACCAGCAGGCCGAGCCCCTTCCAGCGCCAGTCGAGGCCGGGCCCACGTTCCTTGCCGCGGTCGTCGGCGAACCCGACGGCGGCGGCGACGGCCAGCGCGGCGAGTTCCCACCACGCCGCTGCGGCGACGAACCACGC
>JBASWX010000589.1:0-3853 GCA_049276695.1 Planctomycetota bacterium | reverse complement strand
CCGGTGCGGTTGGCGCCGACGGCGTCGCACCGGCGCCGGCCGGCGCACTGGCGGCCTGGTCTGCGACGTTCGGCACGCCGGTAGTGAAGCTCGCGTTTGGAACCGCCGCGGTGAATCCCGGCGGCACGATCTTCATGCGCTTGCTCACGTCGCCGAAGCACTTCTGCTGCAGCTTCACGGTCAGCATGCGCATCACCTCGCCGGGCGCACGGCAGGCGCGCTGCAGCGGCAGGTCGATCAGCGGCTTCTCGGCCAGCTCCACCGCCCAGTCGGTGAAGATCGTCAGCTTCTTCTGCAGCCAGGTGCGTTCGTCGGGCGCCATCGAGCGTTCGCTCAGCCGCAGTTCGATGTGATCGACCGCGACGCGGCAGCACGCGACCAGCAAGCCGGCGTCCGGCGCCCCGAAGTCGAGGTCGACCAGGTCCTGGTAGCCGCTCGCGCAGCGCTGCAGGTAGTCGCGCAACCGGCGGATCTCGCCGTAGACACGCGGGAACTCCGAGCCCTTGTGCATGTCGGTCTGCGACTGTTCGAGGCGCTTGGCCCCGATCTGGTCCAAGGCCAGCTTGACCGCTTCCAGAAAGCAGACCGCGACGACTTTCTTGACCTGGATCTGCGGCATGGGATCGCAGTCACCATCGGCAGACGGTGCCCGATGCCTTGACGCGCTGGGGCAGCGAACGGCTGGCACGGTGGGACCTATCGTTATGCTGCCGCCGCCGATGCAAGCACCGGGACGAGCCCCTTCGTTGGAACGAGCGCTCACGGCGCTGCTCGGGACGGACCGGGTGCTCGCGTCACCCGACGCGCTGCTGGCATGGGAGTGCGACGGGTTCACCGTGCACAAGTCGCGGCCGCGCGCCGTGGTGTTGCCGGATTCGACAGTCGAGGTGCAGGCGATCGTGCGCCTGTTGCACACCGCGGCGGTGCCGTTCGTGCCGCGGGGTGCCGGCACCTGCCTGTCGGGCGGCCCGACCGCCGGTGGCGACGCCGTGGTGATCGACCTCGCGCGCATGCGCAAGGTGCTGCACGTCGCCGCCGACGACCTCTACGCGGTCGTGCAGCCGGGCGTCGTCAACCTCGACCTGACCGCGGCGGTGCACCACCTCGGCCTGCACTACGCGCCCGATCCCAGCAGCCAGTCGGTGTGCACGATCGGCGGCAACCTGGCCGAGAACAGCGGCGGCCCGCACTGCTTCAAGTACGGGATGACACAGGACCACGTGCTCGGGGCGCTGATCGTGCTGCCCGACGGCGAACTGGCGCGGCTCGGCGGCCCGGCTTCGCCGCGACCACCCCACGCGCTCGACCTGACCGCGGTGTTCTGCGGCAGCGAGGGAACGTTCGGCATCGCGACCGAGATCACGGTGCGGCTGTCGCGCGATCCGCAAGCAGTGCGCACGCTGCTCGCGGCCTTCCCGGCGATGACCGGCGCCTGCCGCGCGGTCAGCGACATCGTCGCCGCGGGCCTGGTGCCGGCGGCGCTCGAGATCCTCGACCAGGCGACGATCCGCGCGGTCGAAGCGTCGGTGTACCGCGCCGGCTACCCGGCCGACGCCGCCGCGGTGCTGCTGGTCGAACTCGACGGCCCGCCCGACGTGCTGGCCGAGGAAGCGGCCGAGGTGCGCGCGTTCTTCGCGCGGCACGGTGCGCTGCGCATCGAGGAGGCGAGCGAGGCCGCGGAACGCAAGCGGCTGTGGAAGGGCCGCAAGGGTGCGTTCGGCGCGATGGGCCGCCTGAACACCGACCTCTACGTGCTCGACGGCGTCGTGCCGCGCAGCCGCCTCGAGGAGGCGCTGGCCGCCATCACCGCGATCGGTGCGAAGCACGGCGTGCTGCTGACCAACGTGTTCCACGCCGGCGACGGCAACCTGCACCCGAACATCAGCTACGACGGCCGCGATCCGGACCAGACCGCCCGCACGATCGCCGCCGGCCACGAGATCCTGCAGCTGTGCGTCGACCTCGGCGGCAGCATCTCGGGCGAACACGGCGTCGGCAGTGAGAAGCTCGCGCACGTCGGCATGATGTTCGATGCCAACGACCTCGACGTGATGGCGCGCGTGCGCGCGGTGTTCAACCCCGATGGCCGCTGCAATCCTGGCAAGGTGCTGCCCAGCCGCAACGCGTGCGCGGAACCGGCGAAGTGGCCGCGCATGGTCGACCGCGTGCTCGGTGAGGGCCCCGCGTGACGGCACCGGTGCGTTCGCAACCGCGGCGAGCCGGGGTCCGCTCGGCGGACGAACTGGCTGCGTTGCTGCGTTCGCGTCCCGGCCGCGTGCGCCTGGTCGGCGGTGGCTCACGCCAGGACGAGCTGCCCGATCCCGGCGACGCGCTGCACGTCGACCTGTCGGCACTCTCTTCGATCGTGCGCCTCGACGCGCCCGACCAGACCTGCACCGTCGAGTGCGGCGTGCCGCGCAAGCAACTCGACGCCGAGCTGGCGCGCGTCGGCCTCGAACTGCCATGCCCCGGCACCGGCACGATCGGCGGCCTGTTCGCCAGCGATGCGATCGGGGCGGCGACCGCCGGCGGGCACAGCCCACGCACGCTGCTGCTCGGCATCGACGCCGTACTCGCCGACGGCACGCCGTTCCGTTCCGGCGCCCGCGTCGTCAAGAGCGTGGCCGGGTTCGACGTACACAAGCTGCTGGTCGGCAGCCGCGGCCGCCTGTTCGCGGCGACGCGCCTGCACCTGCGATTGAAGCCGCGACCGCGGGCCGAACAGTGGTTCGCGCGCAGCGGGCTCGACGCGAACCGGGCGTGGGACTTGCTCACAGCGCTGCGCCGCGAGCCGGTGCAGCCGGCGGCCGTTCAGGTGTACCGCGACGCGGTCGGTGCCTTCGTCGTGCGCGGCCGCATCGCCGGGCGTGCCAGCTTCGTCGCTGCGATGATGCGGCGTCACGAGCTGCCGGAGAACGCTCCTTGCTGGAGCGATCACCTGCCGTTGCCGAAAGGCGGCGAAGTCCTCGCCGGCCACGTCCTGCCGAGTGCGTTGCCGAAGTTGCTGCCAATGCTGCCGTCCGCGGCTCCGTTCTTGTGGCACGGCGGCGGGCGATTCGAAACGGCACTGCCATCGGCGACCGCCAGCGACGCGGCGCTGGCGCAGTGCGTCGGCGCCGGAATCCACGCCACAGTCGCGCGTGGCGTGCCGGCGCGGCGAGGTCACGGCACTGCGCTCGATCCCGGACTGCAGCAGCTCCTAACCGGCATGCACCGGGCGCTCGACCCCGGCGACATCCTGGCCTGACCCGTCGCCCGGAAGGTTCGGGCGGCGGCGTGTGGCGCCGGCGGCAACCGGCCCTGGCGAGGTCGGCAACGGCCCGCCATGATCGCCACGCCTGCCAGGCTCCCCCAGCCATGGCTCCGTCCCTCCTTGTTGTCTTCGGGCTGATCCTCGTACTGCCAGCGCCCGGCGAACGCGCCGGCGGCGCACCTGGCGTTGCGGCCGCCGAGCCCATCGCGGTGCTCGGTGATTGGCTGCAGCTGTACTTCCAGGGCAAGCTCGACCTGACCGGCAGCAAGCAGCGGCTGCGCGGCCGCAACGCGCCGATGCGCGCCAAGGACTTCGTCTCGATCACATCGGGGTTGTTCCCCGACCAGGATCCCGAGCGTTGGAGCCACGAAGCGGAACTGGAGAAGCTGTGCGGTGTCGTCGCTGCTCTGAACACCGCGGCGTCGGCGAAGTCACTGCTCGAAGTCGCCGCAGTCGGGCTCGACCAGCGCGAGTACAGCGCGCCGATGAACCCGGTGCTGGTCCGCCAGACCGCCGAGAAGCACCTCGCGTCGCTGCCCGCCGAAGGCCGCCAGCCGGTGCTCGACCTCGCCAGCGCCGCAGCGACCGGCGTGCCGTTGC
>JBASWX010000588.1:0-15370 GCA_049276695.1 Planctomycetota bacterium | reverse complement strand
GTGCTGCCGTGCGGCAGCGGCGACGACTTCGCCGGCGGCGTCGGTTTCACCGCCGATCCGGCGGCGCTGGTGGCGCGCCTGCGCCAGCCAGCCCGACCCATCGACGTCGGCCTCGCCGAGTTCGCCGGCGACGGGGCGACCGTGCGACGCCGCTTCGCCAACTGCGCCGCACTCGGCCTCGATGCCGAAGTCGCGGCGCGCGCGCACCAGCGACGGTTCCTGCGCGGCCGGCTGCTCTACACGATGGCGACGTTCGCGGTGCTGCGACAGCCGCCGCGTTTTCCGGCGACGATCACGCTCGACGCGGGCGACGGCACCGGCCCTCGCGCCGAGACCACCGAACTCGCATTCGTCAGCACGTGCAACGGCCCGCGCGTCGGCGGCGGGCTGGTGCTGGCGCCCGACGCCCGCATCGACGACGGCCGTTTCCACGTCGTGCGCGTCGCCGCCGCCGGTCCGGCGCGGCTCCTGTGGCTGCTCGCGAAGCTGCTGGTCGGCCGCCATCGCACCGACCCGCGCGTGCGTACCGTGGCCAGTCCGCGAATCCATGTGACGACGCCGGTGCCGATCGCCGCGGCACTCGACGGCGAACCGCTGGCCGAACGCGTGCGCAGCGCCACGTTCACCGTGGTGCCCGAACGGTTGCTGTTGGTCGGCCTCAGCGACCGGCCGATGCCGCGGTAAGCTGCGCATCGTGACCCTCGACGACACCCACCCTGCCGCCCGCGCGGTGCAGGACGCGATCCTGCACGCCATGACGCCGGCGCAACGCTTCGCGATGGTCGAAGAGCTGACCGATGCGACGATCCGATGGTCGCGCGACGCGCTGCGCGCGCAGATGCCGGGCGCGCCGGAGTCGGCGGTGATCCTGCGCTGGATCGAACTCGTCTACGGCGCGGAACTCGCCGCACGGGTGACGCCGTTCGCGCCGCGTCTTGGCTTGGCCCCTGCCTAGTCGCGACCCGGGGACGCCGCGAGGCTCTCCCAGGCATCCAGACCGCTGCCCGGCCACGCAGCTACACCCCGCAGGCCGAGCGCCGGCGACGCGAGCACGGTGACGACGGCGCGGCACTCGGCCTCGACCGACGGCCGCGGCGTCGCCAACACGTCGACGAGGCCCGCGACCACGACCCGCGCTTCGCCGGTGGCGAGCAGCAGTTCCGCTTCGCGCAACGCACTGCCGCGCTGCGCCGGCACCGTCGCCAAACAGATCGTCGGCCCGCGCAGCCCGTGCCGCAGCGCCAGTTCGCCGAGGCTGGTGCTCGGCAGCGTATAGGCGAACACCGGCCCATCGCACATGCCCGCCGCCATGCTGTCGGCGAACTTCAGGTCGGAGTCGAGCGAGCCGAGCGACGTCTCGAACACCAGCGCGACCTCCGCCGGCGGCACGCCGCCCGCCGCCGCGATCACCGCGGTGATGCCGGCCGCTTCGCCGGCGAGCACCAGCGCGCGCGAGATGCGATCGAGGCGGCGGAAGGTCTCGTCGGTGCGGCCGAACACGCCGCGGAACGTGCGCCCGTTGCCGGGCGCCGGCACGCCGAGCTTCGCCCACGACGTTGCGATTCCCGCGCTGCCGGCGAGCCGTTCGCGGTCGACGAGCCCGAGCGCAGCGATGGTCGGCGGCGTCATGCGCGCACCACCACGGCGGCCTGCACGCCGCCGAAACCGCTCGCGACCTTCAGCGCGAGGTGCGCCCGGTCCAGCCGCTGTTCGCGTCGCACCAGAGTGAGCGCCGGATCGACGTCGGGCCGTTCGAGGCCGACGTTCGCGGGAGCGGAGCCGCGCTGCAGCGCCTCGATCGTCAGGATCGTCTCGAGCACGCCGGACGCACCGAGCGTGTGGCCGGTCTGGCCCTTGGTGCCGAACGCCGGCGGCGTTTGCCCGCCGAACAGCGCCCCGAGCCCGATCGCCTCGGTCGCGTCGTTGGCGACGGTCGCGGTGCCGTGCAGGTGCAGCACGTCGATGTCGCCGGACTGCAGCCCGGCGCCGGCGATCGCCCGCGATGCCGCCAGCGCGATGCCCGCACCCTGCAGGTCCGGCCCGGTGACATGGCAGGCGTCGTTGGCGCCGCCGTGGCCGACGATCGACGCGATCGACCCTGCAGCGCGCCGGCTCAGCAGGATCGCCGCCGCCGCTTCGCCGAGCGACACGCCGCGCCGCGCCTGGTCGAACGGCCGGCACGCCTTGTGGTCGAGCGCGTGCAGGCTGCCGAAGCCGGCCATCACGAACGGGTGCAGCACGTCGACGCCGACCACCAGCACGCGTTCGGCGGTGCCGGCGTGCAGGTGCCGCGCGGCAGAGGTCAACGCGACGATGCCAGAGGCGCACGCGCACGACACCGTGCCGAGCACCGGTCCGAGCCGGAGTTCGCGCGCGAGCCGTTCCGCCAGCCGCGCCGGCAATCCGAGCCCGTTGCCGGGCTCGCCCGCCAACACGCCCGACAGGTCGCCCTTGGTCGACGCCAGCACCAGCGCGATGCCGTCCGGCTGCGCGACGCCGGCTTCGGCCAACGCTTCGTGCGCCGCGGCGGCGGCGGCGCGCAGTGCGAGGTCGGGCCCACCACCCAGCGCCGCGAACAGGTCCGCCGGGAACTCGGCCGCGACCTCGGTCGGCGTGTCCCACGCCGCGGTGCGCACGCGCGGCAGCACGCCGAGGTTGCCGGCGAAGATCGCATCGGCGAGCGCCTGCCGGCCGCGACCGAAGCAGCTCACCGCTCCGCGGCCGACGACGTGCGCGTGCGCCAGCGTCGCCGCGGCTGCAGCAGCGAGCGGCGCGGCCACGTTCATCCGTCCTTCGCCGGCAACGCGGTCTCCGCGTGCGTGTCGATCACCAGCCGGTAACCGAACCACGGGTTGTGCAGCGTCGCCTGCTGCGGCGTGCGCCGTTCCGGTCCGGCGTCGCCCCATTCGTAGCGCACGGTGATCTCGCCCGCGGGTTGCCCGTCGAGACGCGCGAAGCGCCGTTCGACCAGGCGGCCGCCGGCACGCAGTTCGACGATGCGTTCGCCGTGCGCCTCGCCAGTCGTCTCGCCGTCGCGCGCACCGCCGCCGAGCCACGGGAAGAACACGCGCTGCACGTCGAGCACGACGAAGCGTGGCGGGAACGGCACCTCCATGCCGGCGTGGTTGGTCAGGGTCACGATGCCGGCGTGCAGCACCAACACGAAGCCCGGACCGCTGACCGGCGACAGCCCGACGATCGTCAGCGTGTCGCCCTGCTTCTGCACCGCGGCGTCGAACCCGCGCTGCTCGCCCTCGCCCCAGATCGCGGTCACGTGCTGCTGCAGCAGCAGGTCGGCGCCGAACGCCGCCGGCGGCAACAGTTCGCCCGGATAGTCGTCGTCGTGCAGCACCGGCCGCAACGGCGCCGAACAAGCGGCGGCGAACAACAGCGACAGCACGGATGGGCGATGGATCACGGCGAGGCTCCCTTCGAAGCGAACAGCGCCCCGAACGTCAAGGCCAGGATCAGGCACAGCGTCACGCCGATGCCTGCCGACGCCCCGATCGCGAACAGCGCCGGTTGCGGCGACGTCGCCAGCAGGCCGAAGCCCAGGATCGTGGTCCAGCCATCGACGAACACGCCGAGCTGCGTGGCGCCGCGGGCGTGCGGGTGCAGGTCGTCTTCGGCCAGGAAGATGCCGTAGTCGACGCCCATGCTGACCACCATCAGCAACGACACCAGCGACAGCAGCGAGATGTCGCAGTCGAGCAGCGCCAGCACGCCGACCGTGCCGAGCGCCCCGAGCAGCGCCGGCACGACCGCCAGCGCGATCAGCCGCAGCCGGCGATACCGCAGCGCCACGACTCCGAGCACCGCGAGCACACCCACCACCAGCAGGGTCAGCATGCGTTCGCGGTAGGCGGCGAACGCGTCGGACAACACCGCTTCGACGTCGAACAGCTGCGCGCCCGACACCGCGGCGACTCGAGCCGCCAGCGCCTGCTCGTCGCGGATGCCGTGCAGGTAGCTGAAGATCGCGACGCGGCCGTCGTCGAGCTTCAGCCGGAACGGCCGCACCAGGCTCGCCAGCGGGGTGCTCAGCAGATCGTCGAACGTGACCGGCGCCGGCTCGGGAGCAGCGAGCGCCTCGCGGAACGGCGTGAAGCGTTCGGTCACGAAGCCAGCTGCCTGCAATGCCCCGCTCAGCCGCGGCCACAGCGTCGCATCGGCGCGCATCGCCGCAGCGACCGCGCGCTGCGTCGCCGCACTCGGCAAGGCGCCGGCGATCGAACGGTAGCTGCCGAGTTCGCCGGCGGTGACCGCGGCGGCCAGCGCGCCTGCGACCCGTTCGTTGACCGCCAGCGTCGCCTGCTCGTCGTTGGCGACCGCGGCGACCAGGCGCCGCTGCTCGACGCGGGCGACGCGTTCGACCACGCGCGCGTCCTCGGCGGTCAGTGCCGCGTCGGGGCGGTTGAGGCTCGACAGGCCATCGTTCCACCGCGCCTGGGGCACACCGAGCGTCGCCACCAGCACCACGGCCGCGATCGGCACCAGGTACCAGCGCCGCCGCTTGCCGCGCAGCGACGTCACCGCCGTCATCGCGCGGACGACCAACCGCGACGCTGCGGTGCTGCCGATCGGCCCGACCAGACCAGGCAGGAACAGCCACGCCGCCGCGAGCGACGCGACGAGCCCGGTCGACGCGAACCACGCCATCTCGCGCAGGCCCGGGAACGTCGCGACCAGCAGCACGACGAAGCCGAGCACGGTCGTGCCGCAGCCGAGCAGCAGCGCCGGCCACAGCCGCCGCAGCGTCGCGCGCGGCCCGGCGGGTTCGGGGGCCAGCGCCTGATGGCAGTAGAAGTGCACCGCGTAGTCGATGCTGACGCCGATCAGCGACGAGCCGAATGCGAGCGTCATGCCGTGGATCTGGCCGAAGACCAGGATGCACGCCGAAGCACCCACCAGGAAACCCGCCGACAGCACCGGCAGCCACGACAGCGGCAGGCGCAGCGACGAGAACAGCAGCAGGAAGGTCAGCAGCAGGCCGACCGTCGAGCCGATCGAGACGCGCGCGATGTCGGCTTCGCTGCTCTGCTGGCTCGCGATCGCGTGCCGGTTGGTGCCGCACAATTGCAGGCGCAGCTCGCCGCCGTGGCGGGCGTTCACCGCATCGAAGGCCGCGCGGATCGCGGCCAGCACCGGCCCCTGGGCCTGCGAGTCCGACGCGCTCGCCCTGGTCGTGACGAACAGCACCGCGCCCTTGCCATCGGCGGTCACGTAGCGGCCATCGACCAGCTGCAGCTCGTCGCCGCGCGCGGTCAGCCGCTCGAACAGCCCGGGCAGGATCAGCAGCGGGTCCTCGGGGGCGACGCGCCCGATCACGCTCGCCATCGGCGAGGACAGCTTGCGCTTCAGCCGGTCGACCGCGGCCGCGATGCCATCGTCGCGCAGCAACGCCGGCACCTCGCCGGCACTCGCCGCCGCGAACGACAGCCGCCGCGCCCGGTAGACGTTCCACAGCGCCTCCTCGAAACCCGCCGCCGGCGCGCCTTCCAACGCCAGCAGGCCCGCACTCGCCGGATCGGCCCGCAGCGCCGCTTCGTACTCCACGCTGACCGCCGCCGCCTGCTCCGGCCCCGCGGCGTCGATCAGCACGATCGTGGTGCGGCTGATCTCGCCAACCGCCACCTGGCGCGCCAGCGACAGCCGGGCATCGGCGGCGCCGCCGGGCAGGAAGTGCGAGATGTCGGTGGTGACCTTCATCTGCGTCGCGACGAACACGCTCAGCGCCGCCAGCACCAGCGCACCGGCGACGACGCGCGGCCACTCGCGGCCCGCCCAGAGACTCATCGCGGCTCGATCCCGAACCAGCGCTTCTTCTCGGCGGCGTCGAACGTGCGGTTCGCGTCGGCGGTGACGATCTTGGTCACCGTGCGATCGCCGTTCGGATCCTCGACCTCGACCGCGGTGACCGCGACCCCTTCGCCGCGCAGCGTCATCGACTTGATCATCTGCTGCAGCGCCTTCTCCTTCGGCAGCAGCACCAGCGTCCAGCCGGTCTTCGACCTGGCGTCGAGCGCGTAGTCGACCGTGAACGACTTCGCGAGCACCGGCTCGTTGCCGGCGAACACCTGCACCAGCGCGGTGACGAACAGCCGCACCCTGTCGCTGCGCTTCAGGTCGATCACCTCGCGGCCGTCGCGCCCGTCGATGCGCAGTTCGTCCGGCGTGATCACCAACAGCGACTTCTCCGGCGCCTCGACCGCGCGCGCCAGGTACCCCGGCGGCAGGAACAGCATGCGACCCCTGCTCTTCAGCGGGGCCGCGAGCAGCGCCAGGTGCTTCTCTTCTTCGTAGGTTGCTTCCAGGCCGGGCAGCTTCGCGAACGCGGCGAACAGCGCCCTGGCGTCCGCGGGACGCGGCTGGTCCTTGCCGGCGACGGGCGACAGCGGGAGCTTCTTGTCGGGTGGAACCTGCGGTTCCACCTGCGCTGGCGCCAGCGCAGCAAGCACGGCTACGCCAGCGAGCAGGCGGACCGGGGAGCGGTTCATCGTGACGAACCAGTGTAGGAGCCCCGGGCTGCACTGATCAACGTCGGGTCAGCGGCAGTCTGAGCACGTTGTGTCGCACTTCGCTAGTCTGCAGCGTCGGGCTAGAGTCCGGTGAATGCGCGTCGATCGTCTGGCCCTCGAGGACTTCCGCGGCATCAACAAGCTCGATGTGTCCTTCCCACGGCAGGTGACCGTGTTCGCCGGAATCAACGGTTCGGGCAAGTCCACCGTCTTGCAGGCAATCGCGGCGTTGCTCTGGCGCGTGGGGGGAGGGCTGCGTGAGGGCGCGCGGGAACGGGAGCCGTTGCAAGCCAACGACGTGCGCAACGGGTCACCGCACGCGTTGCTCGTGATCAACACGGATTGGAGTGCAGAGGGCTTCGATCGCGTGGACTGGGGACTGAGAGTGACTCGGGTGCTCAGCAAGGCGCACCGCAAGCTGGAGTCGGTAGCAGTACGCCCGCAGGCCAACTTCCTTGGCGTAGTGGCGAAACAGGTGCGCGACCGACTGCAGCTCGAGCCGGACAGATCGATCCCGCTTGCCGTCATGTACCGGACGAATCGCGCGGTCTTGGACATCCCGTTGCGCATCCGCAAGCGGCATGTGTTCGACCAGTTCTCCGCCCTCGAGGAAGCCCTCGAGGGTGGTTGGAGCAACTTCCGCCTGTTTTTCGAGTGGTTCCGCGAACGCGAGGACATCGAGAACGAACAACGGGTTCGTTCACATCCCAAGCGCGACCATGTCCTCGAGGCGGTGCGAGGCGCTGTGTCCGCCCTGATGCCCGGCTTCAAGGATCTTCGGGTGCAACGCCAACCGCTCGGCATGCACGTCACGAAGGACGGCATCGACCTCGATGTCGCTCAACTGTCAGATGGTGAGAAGTGCCTGCTGGCAATGGTGGCCGACATCGCCAGGCGGCTGGCGCTGGCGAATCCCTCGACCAAGGACCCCTGCTGCGCCACGGGAGTCGTGCTGATCGACGAGATCGAACTTCACTTGCATCCCAAGTGGCAGCGTCAGGTCGTGCCGAGACTGACGAAGGCGTTCCCGAACTGCCAGTTCATCTTGAGCACGCATTCGCCGCAGGTGCTTGGCTCGGTCCGACCAGAAGACGTCTACCTGCTTGGCAAGGAGGGGGACGCCGTTACGGCGACGAAGCCAGCAGCGACGTTCGGCCGGGACAGCAACGAGATCTTGCTCGAGGTCATGGACACCGAGGCTCGCCCCGAGGACATCCGGAAGCGGCTCGATGCGATGTTCCGGCACATCGACGAGGGAAACCTCGACCGGGCGAGGTCCGCGCGCGAGGCGCTGGAACGCGACATCGGCGCGGACGAGCCAGAGTTCGTCCGCGCCGACATGCTCATGCGCCTGCGCCAGGAGCGTGGATGAGGCACATCCTGAAGGCGAGCGAGCCGGATGAGCTTCGCCGCTGGAGGGCCAGCGGCAACGAGAACTGGACGCCCACCTATGAGGATCTTCGTCCTTCGCTGAAAGCGATCGTCAAGGGTGCCCTCCTGGCGGAGCAGGGCTTCGTGTGCTGTTACTGCGAGCGGAGAATCGCCGCCGAGATCCGCGGACTGGAGGCCAGCCATATCGAACATCTGGTGCCCCAGTCCGTCGACGAGACGAGAGATCTCGACTATGGGAACTTGCTCTGCTCGTGCAGTTCACCACCTGCTCAGCACTGTGGCGAGCGGCGGGGCGCACAGGACCTGCCGATCCACCCGCTGCAGCCAGACTGCGAAGCGGCGTTTCTCTTCGGCAGTGATGGGTCGATCTCGCCGAGTAGTGGACCCAGAAGGGGTAAGTCGGCGGCGACGATCGCGACCCTGGGCCTGGACGTAGCACCGCTGCGGGACGTTCGCCGCCGAGCCCTTGGCTATTTCTTGGAGCACGTCGGAGATCTGCCACCAGCGCAGTGGATCTCCGAGGCGAGTCGTTTGCGGTCCAAGGACGCTCAGGGCAGGTTCGTTCCCCACGCAACGTCGGTAGCCAACATCATCGAACGTGCTGGTTGATGCGCAACCGTCACTCCGTCAGTGCAGCGGTAGTTGTTGTCCGATGGAGACAGATCGACGATGCGGGGCGGCCATCGACCTGTGCTACCGCGCCGGCAGCCGCGCCAGCATCACTGCCGGCGTCGCCACCAACAGCGTGCCGTCGGCCGCCGTCGCCGCCAGCACCGTCTTCGCGCGCGCCGACCAACGGCCCGTCGCCGCATTCCTGACGTCGTAGGCGACGCGGATCAGCGGTTGCACCTCGACGAACCACGCGGTGATGCGTGCGGTGTCGCCGTACGACAGCGGCGCCATGTAGCGGCACTGCGCGTCGACCACGTACAGCCGGTGCCCCATCGCCCGGATCTGCGGCACGTCGAGGTCGACGCTGGCGAACAGCGCCGCGCGTGCCTGTTCGAGCCATTCGAAGTAGCGCCCGTGCCACGCGACGCCCAGCAGGTCGCAGTGGTGCAACCCGATCAGGTACTCGGTGGTGACCGCGTGCGCGGGACGGACGAGGCGCGTCATGGACGTTCGGGGCCGGAACCCGGACCAGCCGCCCCGGTCGCCTGCACCTGCCGGTCGGTGCGCGCGGGCGGTGTCCAGAAGTCGAAGAAGTTGAACCAGTTGTCCGGCGCATTGCGAGCGTGGTGCTCGACCCGCGCCGCGTAGCGCGTCGCCCATTCGCGCAGCGCCTCGTCGCGCCGCGCGCGCGGCAGCTCGATGCGTTCGGCGAAGCGTTCGCAGTGCAGGTCGTACCGGTTGGGCGCCCGGTACAGCCCGAACACCATGTACACCGGACAGCGCAGCAGCGCCGCGATCAGGAACGGGCCGGCGGCGAACGGCGCCTCCTGCCCGAAGAACGGCGCCATCACGACGCGGTCGTTGAGGCCGACGCGGTCGGCGTGCAGCGCGATGAAGCGGCCGGCGGCGAGACTCTCCTGGACGCGCACCATCACCCCCACCGGATCCTCGCCGAGGTGCACGACGCGCGCCGCGTGCTTCGGGCTCAGCTCGGCGAGCAGCGAGTTGATCATGCGCGCGTTGGCGAAGTAGCCGAGGATCTCGATCGCGAGCCGGTCCTGGTCGCCGCCGGCGCGCATCGCCTCGTAGCTGCCGAGGTGCGCGCCGAGCAGCATCGCGCCGCGCCCGGTGGCCGCCTGCGCGACCAGCAGGTCGTGACCGGTGCGGGTGAAGTGCAGCGCCCGCGTGCGGTCCTGCAGCAGCAGTACCTTGTCGAGCGTGACCTGCGCGAAGGTGCGCACGTGCCGGTACACGTCGCGGAAACGCGGTGCCCGGCCGTGCACGCGCTGCAGCCACGCCGCCGATGCCCGCGCCGTGCGCCGGTCGAGCAGTGCGTACCACAACGCCAGGAACGCGACCAGCGGCTTGCACGCAGTGCGCCCGAGCCAGGTCACCAACCGGAACGCCTGGCGGATGCCGAACACCGTGCCGCGTTCGCGCGCGGTCAGCCACTCGGCGGCACCCTTCGCCGCGTCCGTCGCGTCTGCTGGCGACGGCGCGCTCATGATCGCCTCGGCAGCAGCCAACCGAAGCACCGCCGCATCGACATCGCGGTGCAGATGCGGGCGTGCATCCACGACAGCCGCAGGTTGTCGCCGAACGGCCGGAAGTGCGAGACGCCGCCTTCCGCCCGCGCCAGGTAGCGGATCGCGACCGGCAGGTTGACGATCGGCACGCCGGCGCGCGCCATGCGCACCGCGATCTCGACTTCGTACTCCATGCGGTTGCCGGCAGCGCCGATGCGCAGCGTGCTGGCGAGCGGGTAGACCCGGAAGCCGATCAGCGCGTCGCGGATCAGGCCCTTGCTGCCGACTTCGAAGTCGACCCAGAACGCGGTCAGCTTGCGCGCGACCTTGCGCAGCGCCGGCGCCGTGTGGTCGTAGACCGGGAAGCCGAGCACCAGCGCGTCGGGTTGCGCTGCCGCCGCGCGCAGGAACGCCGGTCCCTGGTCGAGGTCGTGCTGGCCGTCGGCGTCGACCTGCAGTGCGTGGGTGAAGCCGGCGGCGTGCGCGAGCGCGAACCCCGCCTTGAGCGCGGCGCCCTTGCCGCGATTGCGCGGCAGGCGCTGCACCGTCGCGAGGCCGTCGCGCTGCAGCGCCGCACACGCCAGCTCGCCTTCCGCGCCGCTGCCGTCGTCGATCACGAACACGTCGGCGACGTGGCTGCGCAGCCGTTCGACCACGGCGCGCACCGTGCGCGGGTTGTCGTAGGTCGGCACCAGACCACACCCACGGAACGCCGCACTCACGCGCCACCCTGCCAGACCGCGCGCCCGGTCGTGCACTTCACCTCGCCGCGCGCCAGCACGAACGTCGCCGAGCCGCCGTCGGCGGCGAAGTCGAGCGCGACGTCGATCGTGTCGCCGGGCGAGATGCGCGCGAGGAACTTCAGGTCGGTGAACTCGCGGACGCGTGGACGCGCCGGCAGCGCGCGCTGCAGCGCCGGCAGCACCACGTCGTGCAGTTGCGAGGAGCCGCTGAGCACCGGATGGCCTTCGAAGTGGCCGTCGAAACCGGCGTAGGTCGCGGGCAGCGTGGCCTTCGCGCGCCAGCTGCGTTCGCCGCGGTCCTCGTGCTGCCAGTGCAGTTCGCGACTCGGTGCCGTGCCATCGCGCCGGCGGCCGGACGTGTGGCGCACCCAGTCCGTTGGCGCGCCGCCGTTGTGGTCGCGCGGGATGTGGTCGACGGCGTAGACGATCGGCGCCGGCTCGCCGGCACACACCGTGGCGGCGACGGAGTCCAGGGCCGGTACCAGGTCCGGTCCCGCGGCGACGGCGACCAACCAGCGGCCCACCGGTTCAGCGGGCGGCTCCAGACGCGCGAGTTCGACGTCGGCGACGCCGGCCTGGGCCAGCAGCGCGTGGCGGAGTTCACGTCCCGGCTCGTCGAGCGTGACGCGCTTCAGCACGTGTACCGTCACGCCGTGCTCGGTGCGCAGCCGCGCGGTCGCCGTCGGCTCCAGGTCGTCGAGCGTGTGGACACGCCGCAGCGCCGGGAACGTGCCGCGCGGCAGCGCGGCGAGACCACGCAACCGGTCCGGCGACGCCAGCAGGTCGGTCGCAGCGTGCTCGCCGACGAGCGACGCGAGAGCCGGCCCGACGCAACCGGCAGCGCCGACGACGCGCAGGCCGCGCCGCAACGGACCCAGCAATCCCGGCACCAACGCGCGCAGGTGACCCGGGTCGTAGGTCGTCACCAACGTCGCCGAGCACGGCATCGCCGTGGTACGCGCGTCCTGGTCGAGTTGCTCGTCGAGCAGTGCGCGCGGCACAGGGATCTGCCGCAACGCCCGCGCGCCGTCCGGCACGCAGAGCGTGAGCGATCCGAGGAACGCCCAGTCGCCGGGGTTCGCGGCGAGCACCGCGTTCGCGGGCAACCACGGCCGGTCGCTGACGCAGATCCCGGTGCCGGCACCGGTGTCGTGCAGGAACTTCACCACCGACGGCAGCGCCAGCGTCAGCCCGACCGCGTGCCGCCGCGCATCGCACGGCAACGCCACGACGTGACCGCGCGTCCAGGTCGCCAGCAGCGCCACCAGGAACGCCGCGTGGTCGTGTTCGAAGCAGAACGCGACGTGCGAGTCGGGTACCGGCGGCGGCAGTTCGTTCGCCAGCGCCGTGGCTGCCGCCCGCACCGTGGCGAGGTCGCGCGCACCGCCGTCGCGGCCGACCACGACGCCGGAACCGCCGGCCTCAGCCACGGAAGAAGCGCCGCCTGCGCATCACGTACTCGGTCGCGAACAGCGTGCCCATGACCACGTAGACGAGGCTGCCGTTGTACCAGGCCCACCACGACAGCGGTGCTGCGACGGCCAGCACCAGCGCGGTGGTGCCGTTCACGACGAAGAACGCACACCAGATCCACGTCCAGGTGCGGCACCACGCCTGCTTCGGCACGGAGAGGTCGGGTTCGTGCATGCGGGCGAAGCGTTCGACCATCGGCATGCCGCCCCGCCGCAGCGTCGACCCGAACGCCAGCAGCAGGCCGGCACTGATCGCCACCGGTTCGACGAACAACCACGCCGCGTCGTCGAACGCCGCCGCCGCCCCGATCGCCGCGACCGTCACCACCGGGGCCAACAGCAGCGCCGCGGTGGCGCCGCGCGACTGCCGCAGCAGCCACACCAGCACCGGCAGCATCACGCACAACAGCGCGATCGCGACCGTGCGCGGGCTCTGCTTCGCGAGCCCGAGCCACACCACCACCGGGTAGATCGCGAACACCACGGCGATCGCCGCCGGCAGCAACGCCGCGCGCCACGTTCGAGCTGGCGCCGGCGGGTCGCCAGCGGCGCCTTTCACGCCTTGGCCGCGGCCTGGTTCTCGGCTTGCTTCGCCTTCACGAACTCGGCGAGCGACTTGATCGAGTGGTAGTACTCGCGGTTCTTCTCGTCGTTGGCGACGGTGCGCACGCCGAACTTGCTGTGGATCGCCAGCGCGATCTCGAGCGCGTCGATCGAGTCGAGGCCGAGGCCCTCGCCGAACAGCGGCGCGTCGGTCTCGATGCTCTCGGGGGCGACGTCTTCGAGCGCGAGCGTGTCGACGATCAGCCGCTTCAACTGGTCTTCGAGGGAGGCTTCCGGCTGGCTCATGCGGCGCGGGACTCTAGGGGCTGTGGCGGAGCGAGCCAAGACCGCAGCGGGTTCCGAGTTCGTAGGAACGCAAGGCCGGCCGCCGGTCGCGGCGCACTAGACTCGCCGCCCGTGTTGCTGAAGGCACTCCGCATCGGCGCCGCCTTGCACCTCGTCGTCCTGGCCTGGCTGCTGGTCGTCCTGCCGGCGTTCGGCTTCGTGCTGGGCACCCGGCCGAACCCGGCGCTGGCAGTCGAGCCGCGCCTGCAACCCGGCAGCCGGCTCGAGCGCGTCGGTGCGACCTGGCACTGCCACCTCGCCGGCAGCGCCCGCGACCGCGGTTTCGCCTGCGGCCAACTGACCGCGCCGATCATGGCGCGGCACGAACAGGAACTGTTCGCGACGCTCGAGACGCTGGTGCCGTGGTTCCTGTTCCGGCACCTGATCCTCGGCGTCGTGTCGTTCAACAACCGCTCGCTCGAGTCCTTCCTGTTGCCCGACGAGGTCGACGCGATCGCCGGCATCGCGCGCGGCTACCGCGCCGCCGGCGACCCACACGCGTTCGTCGGCCCGACCTACGGTCGCATCCTCGGCTACCACGCGCTGCACGACGCCAGCCAGTACCTGATCGACAACCCGCTGATCAACGCGCCGCACGTCGGCTGCTCGGCGGTCGCGGTGCTGGGCAAGCGCGCCGCGAACGGCCACCTGCTGGTCGCGCGCCTGTTCGACTTCGAAGGCGGCCGCAGCTTCGACTTCGACAAGGTCGTCTACACGGTCGCGCCCGAACCGCAGGAAGGCGGGCAACCGCGGCTGCGCTTCGTGCACGTCGCGTGGGGCGGCGTGCACGGCGCGGTCACCGGCTTCAACGAAGCCGGGTTGTGGGCCTCGGTCAACGCCGGCATCAGCGACCACTTCGCACGCCACGGCCGGCCGCTGGTCGTCGCGGTGCACCGCGTGCTCGAGACCTGCACGACGATCGAGGAGGCGATCGCGCACCTGACCGGGGCGCCGGTGTTCGTCAGCGAATCGGTGCTGCTCGCCGGCCCGAGCGCAACCGGGCAACCGACCGCGGTGTGCCTGGAACTGGCGCCCGGCCGGCACCACGTGCGTGCGATGCTGGACGAAGCGCTGCTGGTGACCAACCACTTCCTGCACGCGGACTGGCAGACGGACGCAGCGAACCAGAGCCGCCGCGCCGAGGGCACGACCACTGCGCGCTACGCCCGGCTGCAGGCGCGCGTCGCGGCGCTGCCGGCGCACACGCCGGAGTCGCTGTGCGAGGTGCTGCGCGACCGCAGCGGCCCGGACGGCGCCGACTTCGGCTTCGGCCACCGCAGCGCGATCAACTCGTGGATCGGGGCGCACCTCGTCGTCGCCGACCTCACCGACCGCGTGCTGTGGGTGTGCGAACCGGAACACGGGCTCGGCACCGCACGCGCGTTCGATCTCGCTGGCGCGCGGCCCGACCTGCCGGCGATCCCGGCCTCGGCGGACCTCGCGCTGTACGACCGGCACGGCAGCACCTGGCGCGACCGTCTGTCGGCGACGCGGCGGCTGGTCGCCGCCCGCGATCCGGGTGCCGCCGCCGCATGCCGCGAGCTGATCGCGAGCAACCCACAGCACTACGAGCCGTACGGGCTGCTGGCGAGGGTCACTCCGGATGCGAGCGAGCGCGTCGAGCTGTTGCAGCAGGCCCTGGCACGCCGGCCGGCCTACGCCAGCGAGCGGCGCGAACTCGAAGCCGAGCTGCAGGCACTGCGGCCCGCGGGACGTTGACGCCGACGCCATGGGCTACCACCTCGTCGCCGTGCTGCTGTCGCCGCTGCTGCTGTGCCTGCTCGGCGCGCTGGCGGCCGCGCTGTGGCCTGCGCGCTGGGTGCTGTGGTCGTTCCTCGCGCCGGCGTGGGTGATCGCGGCGCTGACGCTCGGCCTCGTCCCGCACCAGCACGAACTCGCCGGACCGGTGCTGCACTGGTGCCGCGTCGACACGCCGGGACTCGTGCTGAATGCGTTCGCGATGCCGGCCGCTGCCCTCCTGTTGTTCTCACACCGGTCCTCGCCGCAGGTGCGCCACCTGCTGGACAGCCGCTCGCGGTTCGCGCTGTTCCAAGCCGCCGCTGCCGGGCTCGGCCTGCTGCCGCCACCGTGCCTGCTCGCCGCCATCGGCCTGCTCGGCGGCTGGTCGTGGCGTCATTCGCGCGCGCCGGTGTTCGTCGAAGTGCTCGCCGTGCTCGCCTTCGTGTGCTGGGCGTGGCCAGGCCTCGCCGACTTCGCCG
>JBASWX010000587.1:0-10706 GCA_049276695.1 Planctomycetota bacterium | reverse complement strand
GGCCAAGGCGGCGTCGACCGCGGCTGCGAGGTCGCGCTGGCCGGGCTCCGGCGCACGCGAACCGAGGGCCCGCCACTGGTCGTCGATGCGGCCGCGGTAGAAGAGTGGTCCGCCGGCGGCGATCAGGACCGCCGCTTCTGGCGTGCGTTGGATCCCGAGGGCCCGCGCCAGGTCGTGGCACGGATCGAGCACGATGGTGCCCGGCAGCTCGTACTGCCGGGCATGGGTCGCGGCCGCGGCGGCAGTGAGGTCGGGGTCGACGTGTACCAGGAACAGGCGCACCGGGCGATCGCGCCACGCGGTTGCGAGGTCGCGCAGGGTCGGCGCGTAGGCGTTGGCGATCGGGCACTCGTGGCTGGTGAACACCAGCACGTGCACGCTGCCGGCCGGCACGGCCAGTGGGGTGTGCGTGCCGCCCGTGAGATCGAGCACGGCGATCGGTGCCGGTGCGCAGGCAGCGAGCGCCAGCAGCGCGCAGGCGGCCGCTCTCATCCGCCCCCGAGGCCGCGGCCGAGCAGTTCGCCGATCGCCTTCGCCTCGTCCTTCGACAACAGGCCGTCCTGGTCCTGGTCGAGCCGGTCGAAGAACATGCGCAGCCCGCGCGGCACTTCGTCCTTGCCGAGCTTGCCATCGCGGTTCTTGTCCAGGCGGGCGAACTGCTCGTCGATCTGCCCGCCGACGCGCTCCAGCGCCTTCGCCGCGTTTTTCCGGCCGACCGCCTGCTGCAGCACGGCGGCGTCCTGCTCGGCGGCCGGCACCACCAGCAGCGTCACGCTGCCCATCTCGTCGGTGGTCTCGCGGCCCCAGCGCACGCGCCGCGGCGGCTGGTTGGGATTGTCCGCGTTGCCGGCGCTGTTGTCGTAGTGCAGTTCGGCGCGCAGCGTCGCCCCCTTGGGCAGCCGCACCAGCGACGCGAACGTGTAGCGGTTCTGCCAGTCGAAGTCCCAGTCGGCGATCTTCAGCAACGGCGTCTCGTCGCCGTTCGCCGCCTGCGCCCACATGCGCAGCGAACTGCACAGCATGTGCGCGTGCCCGCCGATCGACACCGCGTCGACGTCGCACGGCAGCTCGAACTGGTCCTTCAGCACGTAGTCGGCCTCGTTGGCCGGGATGTCGAGGCCAGCGGTGAAGCCGAAGAACGGCGGCAGCTGGATCGTCACCAGCGTACGTGTCGGTGGCGTCTTCGCGAAGTACAGGCCGAGCGTCGTCTGCTCCTTCTCCTTCTTGCCGGATGGGTGCAGGTGGCTCTGCAGGATCAGGTCGCTGTGCTTGGGCAGCTTGATCGCGAGGCCTTCGGGCAGGTGCTCGGGTTGTCCGCCGACCGCCCAGCCGCCGATCATCGGCGCGCGCTGCAGGCGCATCCCGGAGAAGCCGGGTCGGCCGTCCTTGCCGTCGAGGTCCTGGCCGGTCCGTTCCTCGTCGAGGAACATCAGCACGTGGTGCAGCACGCTGCGCGCCGACGGCCGCACCTCGATCGCGGTCAGCCACTTGTCCTCGGGCAGGCCGATCGGGATCGCGAAGTTGCGGTAGACGTCGCGGCCGCTGGCCGGCACTTCGAACGCGCCGCTGGTCTTCACGATCAGGTCCGGCTCGCCGAGCTGCCAGCCATCCGGGAACTGCGGCGGCTTGCCGAGCTTCTCCGGCGGGCCTTCGGGCATGCCGGCCTTGACCCATGCGCGCAGCAGCTCGATCTGCGCGTCGGTCAGCCGCGGGTTGTTGCGGAACGAGCCGTGGCCCGGTTCCGGGTGCCACGGCGGCATGTAGCGGTCTTCGACCACCTGCAGGATGTTGCGCCCGCGCTTCCTGACGTCGGCGTACGTCAGCAGCGGGAACGGCGCCACTTCGCCCGGCCGATGGCAGTGGCTGCAGCTGTTCCACACCAGCAGCGCGATGTGCTCGGTGAACGTCGGCGGTGCGGCCGGCGGGGACGCGGTCTGGGCGACCGCAGGGGCCAGCAGCACGCTCGCGCCGGACAGGAACAGGGCACGGTTCATGATCATGGTCGGCGCCGGTTGGCTGGCGCCCGGCGGCAGGGGACAAGTGCAGGTGGTCGACGGCGTGGGCCGCCACGGCCTGGTCGCGTTATCGTGCCCTCGCCCCCGGACCATCGACCATGGCAATGCGCACCTTGTCTTCGTTCCTGCTGCTCACCGCCGTTGCCGCCGCGCAGAACTGCGCGAACACCTCGATCGGCCAAGTGCCGCTCAACGACCTCGGCACCGGCACCTACCAGGGCTTCGTCGGCGGCCTGTACGGCGGCGGCCTGAACGCGCCGCCGCCGGCGCACCAGGCAAGCGGGCTCAATCGCATGGCGGGCGTGGTGCCGCGCGATGCGGCAGGCGTGCCGGCGACCGGCGGCCGGATCGTGCTGCTGTCGATCGGCATGTCGAACACCACGCAGGAGTTCTCGACCTGGATGGCGACCGCGGCCACCGATCCCAACAAGAACCCGGCGGTGACCATCGTCGACGGCGCGCAGGGCGGCCAGGACGCGGTGGTGATCAGCAACCCGAACGCGAACTTCTGGACCGTCGTCAACCAGCGCCTGACGAACGCCGGGGCGACGCCGGCCCAGGTCCAGGTGGTGTGGTTGAAGGAAGCGATCGCCGGCGTCACCGGCGGCTTCCCAGGTGCCGCGACGCAATTGCAGGGCCTGCTCGGCCAGATCGCGCGCATCCTGAAGACGCGCTATCCGAACTGCGTGCTGTGCTTCTGCAGCAGCCGCACCTACGCCGGCTATGCGACCACGATGTTGAACCCGGAGCCGTACTCGTACGAGTCGGGCTTCGCGGTGCAGTGGCTGTTGCAGCAGCAGATCGGCGGCGACCCGAACCTGAACTGCGATCCGGCGGCGGGGGCGGTGATGGCCCCGTGGCTCGGCTTCGGGCCGTACCTGTGGACCGACGGCACCACGCCGCGCAGCGACGGGCTCACGTGGCTCTGCCCTACCGACGTGCAGCCCGACGGCACGCACCCGAGTCTCGCCGGCCGGCAGAAGGTCGCTGGCCTGTTGCAGCAGTTCTTCACCGGCAACAGCCTGGCGGCGCCGTGGTACGTGGGGATCGGCAACGCTGCCAGCTTCACGGTGTACGGGAGCGGCTGCGCCGGCGTTGCCGGCGTGCCGAACATGCGCAACAACAGCCTGCCGTTCCTCGGCAACGCCAACTTCCGGGTCGGGGTCGAGAACGCGGCGCCGACGGCGCTGGCGTCGCTGTGGTTCGGCTACGCGCAGGCGACGCTGCCGATCGTCGGGCCGTGCCAGCTGCTGATCGACCCGAGTGCCGGGTTGCCGGTGTGGCTGTCGATCACGTCGGCGATCGGCACACGCATCGAACTGCTGGCGATCCCGAACAACCCGGGTCTGGTCGGCGCCGACCTCTACTGCCAGTGGTTGATCGAGGATGCCGCGGGCACCGCGTTGCCGGGGTTCCTGGGCCTCGCCGCCAGCCGCGGCGCGCGCATCCACATCGGTCTGTAGGCCCGGTCGCCGCGCAACGGCGGCCGACTATTTGCCGGCGTCCTTGCCCTGCTGCGCGGTCGCCTTGTCGCCCAGCTTGCCGTCGCCCGACTTGCCGTCGTCGAACTTGATCTTCAGCACGTTCTGGTAGGCGGGGATCGTGCGGATGTCGACGCCGAGCTTCGCCAGCAGCGTGCGCACCGCCTCCTGCAGTTGCGCGTCCTCCTGCGGATCGCCCATCGCGCGCGAGCCGGGGTAGACCGCGCCGCGCAGGTCGCTGACCTGGTCGCGCACTTCGTACCGCAGCCAGCGCCGCACGTCGTCCTCGGTCAGCCTGGTGTCGAGGCCCTGGTAGAACGCGGCGAACTCCGGGTAGCGCGACGCATCGCCGCCGTCGCCTTCGGCCAGTTCGCGGAACAGCGCTTCGTGCGCGGGCAGGTGCTTCTTCACGTACTCGCGGAACACCTGCTTCTTCAGCAGCGCGATCACCAACGGGTTCTTCCACGCGTCCTCGGGCTTGCTCTCGAGCAGGTCGAGCACCTTGTCCGGGATCACGCCCCAGTTCGGGTCGACCAGCTTGCCCTCCTTGTCGAACTCGCGGTGCGGGCAGCGCTCGCTGACCGGCAGGTAGTACTTCGCCACCGTCAGCTTCATGTGCGCGCCGGGGTCGAACTTGCCGTTGTTGTTGCGGTCCTTGTACTCCTCGCCTTCCTGCCACGCCTCGTCGCCGTTGCGGTCCTCGAAGTCCTCACCCGGATCGCTGGCGAGGCCGAACACGTTCTGCACGCTGCCCTTGCCGAACGAACGTTCGCCGATGATCACCGCCCGCTTGTGGTCCTGCAAAGCACCCGCGGCGATCTCGCTGGCCGACGCCGAGAAGTTGTTGGTCAGCACCGCCAGCGGCAGCTCGCACACCGGCCGCGGCCGTTCGCTGGTGAAGTAGTCGCGCTGCGGTTCAGCGGTGCCCTTGGTGAACACCACCCGGTGCTTGCCGGCGAGGAACTGCTCGACCACGTCGCGGGCCTGGGTCAGGTAGCCGCCGGTGTTGTTGCGCACGTCGAGCACGATCGCGCGCGCGCCCTGCCGCTGCAGGTCGGCGAGCGCCTTCTGCAGCTCCTGGCTGATGTTCTGGCTGAAGTTGATCAGCTCGAGGTAGCCGACGTCGCCGGGCACCATCGTCCAGTTCACCGTCGGCACCGCGATCTGGCGGCGCACGATCGTCGTCTCGGTCGGTTCCTGGAAGCCGGGCCGGAACCACTTCAGCACCACCGGCGTCTCCGGCCGGCCCTTCAGCCGCGCGATGATCTCGTCGCTGGTGTGGCCGGCGGTCTCCCAGCCGTCGACTTCGAGGATCTTGTCGCCGCTGCGCATGCCGACCTTGTATGCGGGGCCGCTGTAGATCGGGCGCACGATCGAGAAGTCGTTGTCCTGGTCGAAGTTGACGAACGCGCCGATGCCGCCGTACTCGCGGTTCAGCTCGAAGAAGAACTTCTGGTACTCGGCGCTGGTGAAGAACGTGCTGTGCGGATCGAGCCCGGCCAGCATGCCCTTGGCGGCGAACTCGAGCAGTTCCTGGTCGGTGAAGGTGCGACCGGCGATGTGCTGCGACTGCACGCGGCTGCGGATCTCGTCGAGGATCGCGTACTCGCCGCGCTTGCTCGGCGCCCCGGCTTCGTTCTGCCGCGCGACCACGCGCGCCAGCGCTTCGGTGAACTCGCGCCGGTCCTGTTCGCGCTGCAGGAACAACCGCGCGCGGCGGCCGGCTTCGGTCGGTTGGTCCTGGATCTCGCGCAGGATCGCCAGCGCCGGGCCACCTTCGCTGTTGATCTCGGCCAGCGCCAAGGCGCCGCGCTGCCGCAGGTCGCGGTCGCCCGACTGCAGGAACTCCTCGAGCACCTGCTTGCCGGCGCCGCGCTGCGTGTTGTTGCCGATCCGCCACAGCGCCAGCGACGCCTCGATGCGCACCAGCGGCGTCTCGGCGTCGTCCTTGGCGCGCGCCTCGACCAGCTTCTGCACGTCGGGCAGCACGCGGGTGTTGAACAACCGCTCCTCGGCGAACACCGTGAACGCGGCGCTGCGCACGTCGTCGATCTTCTCGTCCTTGCTCTCGGCGACCGGCTTCAGCAGTTCGAGCAGGTCCTTGCCGTAGCTGTTGTCGCGCTTCAGTTCGCGCAGCGCCAGCGCCGCGCACAGCCGGGCCTTGGCGTCCAGGCCGCCGCCGCCCTTCATCACCGCGTCGCGCAGCGCGTCGGGGTTCTTCTCCGGCGCGACGTCGGCCATCTGCGCCGCCAGTTCGAACACCTGCGGCAAGCCCGCGGTGCCGGCCTGCGCCAGGAAGGTCGCGACCTGGCCGGACAGGTCCTGCGCGCGCAGGCCTGCCGCCAGCAGCGCTGTACCGAGACCGAGCAGCCAGACACGGGGGAACGATGCCACCAGGGGAGCCATCAGCATGGTGCAGTGAAGTCGGTTCGGAGCAGGGCCGCCGACTTCCCGCCAGATCGGCATTCCGCCGGTTCCCGGCGCATGGAAACTGCACCCAGGGCGGCGGCCGATCGCGGGAGCGCCGGCAGCGGCGCCGCCAGGTCGATACCAGCGACCGCTTCTATACGTTCCGCGCGCGGAGTTGCCGAATGGAATCCGTCCCGCGCGCGGCGACGACAGCCGCTGGCACCGTCGCTACGCTGCGGCCGTGGCTGCCGATCCTCCCGTGCCCCCTGCCCCCGGTCTCACGCACCTCGACGCCCGCGGCCGGGCGCACATGGTCGACGTGTCCGCCAAGCCGGCGACCGCGCGCGTCGCGATCGCCGAGGCGCGGGTCGAACTCGACGCCGAGACCCGTGAACTGCTGCTCGCCGGCAGGCTGCCGAAGGGCGAAGGGCTCGCGGTCGCCCGCATCGCCGGCATCCAGGCGGCCAAAGACACCGCGCGGCTGCTGCCGCTGTGCCACCCGCTGCCGTTGAGCCACGTCGCGGTGGAGTTCGCGGTCGCCGGTCCGGCCGGGCTGCGCATCGAAGCGGTGGCGCGCACGGTTGCCAACACCGGGGTCGAGATGGAGGCGATGACGGCCGCGGCGGTCGCGGCGCTGGCGATCTACGACCTGGTCAAGGGGCGTTGCCGCGCCGCGGCGATCACCGGCGTGCGGCTGCTGCACAAGTCGGGTGGCAAGTCGGGCACGTGGACCGCGGCGGGCTACGCGGGCCCCGTGGGGGCGCCATGACGCCGCGTCGCGTCGCGATCGTCGGGGCCACCGGTGCGGTCGGCCTCGAGTTCCTCTCGGTGCTGGCAGCGCGCAAGTTCCCGGTGCGCGAATTGCGGCTGTACAGCTCGCCGCGTTCGGCCGGGCAGCGGCTGCCGTTCAGTGGCGAGCAGGTGCCGGTGCAGGCACTCGGTCCCGACTCGTTCCGCGGCGTCGAGCTGGCGCTGTTCTCGGCCGGGGCGGGCGTGTCGCGCGAATGGGCGAAGGTCGCGGTCGCCGCCGGCGCCGTCGTCGTCGACAACAGCTCGGCGTTCCGGATGGAGCCGGGGGTGCCGCTGGTGGTGCCCGAGGTCAACCCCGAGGCGGTGAAGGCGCACCGCGGCGTGATCGCCAACCCGAACTGCTCGACGATCCTGCTGGCGGTGATCCTGGCGCCGCTGCACCGCGCCGCCGGCCTGCGCTCCGTCGTGGTTTCGACCTACCAGGCGGCGTCCGGTGCCGGCCAGCAGGCGATGCTCGAATTGCGTTCGTCGCTCGCGACCGTGCTGCGCGGCGAGCCCGCACCCGCGCCCAAGGCGCTGCCGCAGGTGCTCGCGTTCAACGTCTTCCCGCAGGTCGACGTGTTCCTCGGTGACGGCTACACCAAGGAAGAGGACAAGATGCTGTACGAGCTGCGCAAGATCCTCGACCTGCCGCAGCTCGCCGTCGATGCGACTTGCGTGCGGGTGCCGGTCGAGCGCTGCCACTCGGAGTCGGTCGCCGTCGAACTGGAACGGCCGCTTGCGGTCGACGCGGCGCGGGCGTTGTTGAGCAAGGCGACTGGCGTCGAAGTCGTCGACGATCCCGCGGCGAAGCGTTACCCGATGCCGATCCACCAGGCCGGCCGCGATCCGGTCGCGGTGGGGCGGTTGCGGGCGGGCCGCGTACTCGGCAATGGTCTCACGTTCTGGCTGTCGGGCGACCAACTGCGCAAGGGCGCGGCGCTCAACGCGGTGCAGATCGCGGAGCTGCTGTAGGCGCGACGCGGCTACGGCAGCGTCGCCTGGACCGCGTTGCTCCAGCGCAACTGCAACGGCAGCACCACGTCGACGTACTGCAGCGAGAACACGCCGAGCACTGCGGGTGGGATCACCAGCGGGATCGACACACCGGCGGGACTCGGCGTCACCAGCACCGAGGCGTCGGCGTTGCTCGCCGGCCCGCAGGTCGGACCGGGCGCCAGGATCGAGCCGGCGAACAGCACGCCGACCACACCGGTCATGTTGCCGACGTGCAGCTTCAGCTCGCCGTTCGTTGCCGGGGTCGCGGTCGGGCGGCGCAACGTCGCCGACAGCGTCGGGCCGCACGGCAGCTGCACCGTCTGCAGGTTGGTCGCGGTCGGCGAGAACGTGACGCTCACCGCGTAGGCACAGTTGGGGAAGCCGACGTTCATGGTGGTGGCGTGGATGCGCACCTTCACCGTCGCCTGCCCGAGCACGACCGGGATCGTCGCCGTGGCCGCACCCATCGCACCGTCGAGTTCGTTCGAGCCGTCGTCGTTGACGTCGACGTACGGCAGCGAACCCAGGCACGTCGGGTTCATCTGCAGCGTCAGCACGCCGGCGATCGGCGACCCGGTGGTGTAGGTGACCAGAGCGTTGCCACTGGCCAGCGAGTAGTAGGGGAATCCGGATGGTGGTGGACCCGCCTGCAGCGACAGGGTCGTCGTCAGGCCGACTGCAAGACTCGCGGTCGCGAAGGTCGGCAGGGTCGCCGTGGTCAGCGGCCCACTGATCGGCTGGCTCGACGACTGTGGCCCGCCGGGGCTCGTGTAGGCGACGTTGAGCGTGCCGGTCGCGGTGACCTGCAACTGCGCCGTGGCGGCGGCGACGAACAGGAACGGCGAGAGCAGAGCTGGCCGCATTGGGCAGATCGCCAGCGATGGCTGGCAGCGCGCGGATGCTAGCACCTCATGCCGGGGACCGCCGCGCACTGGACTCCGGCCCATCCGGGGCGTTCACTTTCCCACCCCCCTGCGCCCGGCTCCCGCCGCGCACCCCCCGATGGCCCAGAAGCGCACCGCCTCCAACTCCAAGTCCACCGGCCCCAAGAAGCACGAGGGTGCCGGCAAGAACGGCGGCTCCGACCGCCTGACCCAGCTCGAGCGGCTGATCGAGCTGATGGTGGAGAAGGACGTGGTCGAGGTCGAACTGGAGGAGGGCACGACTCGCTGGCGCGTGCGCCGCACCGAACCGCACGGGGTGACCTACGCGGCGGCCCCCGCGGTGACGATGCCGGCGATGCCGATGCACGTGCACCCCGGGTCGACCGGCCACGCCGCCCCCGCGTCCGCCGCCGCCGCCGAGCCGCAGGGCGAGGTGTTCAAGTCGCCGATGCTCGGCACCTTCTACCGCTCCGCGTCGCCCGAGGCCGAGGCGTTCTGCAAGGTGGGCGACCGCGTCAACGCCGACAAGACGCTGTGCATCATCGAGGCGATGAAGGTGATGAACGAGATCAAGGCCGAACGCGAGTTCGAGATCCTGGAGATCCTCGTCAAAAACGGCGAGCCGGTGGAGTTCGGCCAGCCGCTGTTCCTGATCCGCTGAGCCCCGGATCATGTTCCAACGCATCCTGATCGCCAACCGCGGCGAGATCGCGCTGCGCATCCTGCGCGCCTGCAAGGATCTCGGCATCCAGTCGGTCGCCGTCTACAGCGAGGCCGACAAGGACTCGCTGCACCTGCGGTATGCCGACGAGACCATCTGCATCGGCCCGGCGCCCAGCAGCGAGAGCTACCTGAACATCCCGGCGCTGATCGCCGCGGCCGAGATCGCCGACGTCGAGGCGATCCACCCGGGGTATGGGTTCCTGTCCGAGAACGAGCACTTCGCCGAGGTCTGCCAGAGCTGCAACATCAAGTTCATCGGCCCGAGCCCGGCGGCGATCGGCCAGTGCGGCGACAAGGTCGCGGCCAAGCGCCTGGCCAAGGAAGCCGGCGTGCCGTGCGTGCCCGGCTCGGATGGCCCGGTCGACAACGAACAGGACGCGCTGGTGATCGCGCGCAAGATCGGCTTCCCGGTGCTGATCAAGGCGGCGGCCGGCGGCGGCGGCCGCGGCATGCGCGTCGCGCACAACGAGCCGAGCCTGGTGACCGGCTACCACTCGGCGCGCAGCGAGGCCGAGAAGGCGTTCAAGGACTCGACCGTCTACCTCGAGAAGTACATCGAGAAGCCGCGCCACGTCGAGATCCAGATCATGGGCGACCAGCACGGCAACATCGTGCACCTCGGCGAACGCGACTGCTCGCTGCAGCGCCGGCACCAGAAGCTGGTCGAGGAGAGTCCGTGCCCGGTGCTCGACGACAAGACGCGGGCGGCGATGGGCGAGGCGGCGGTGCGGCTGGCCAAGGAGGCGAAGTACCACTCGGCCGGCACCGTCGAGTTCCTGCTCGACAAGGACAAGAACTACTACTTCATCGAGATCAACTCGCGCATCCAGGTCGAGCACCCGGTCACCGAGGCGGTCACCGACACCGACCTGATCCGCGAGATGATCCTGATCGCCGCCGGCAACAAGCTGTCCTTCCGCCAGGAGGACATCAAGATGCGCGGCCACGCGATGGAGTTCCGGATCAACGCCGAGGATCCCGACCACAACTTCAAGCCGAGCCCGGGCAAGATCACCACGTTCGTGGCCCCGGCGGGACCGGGCGTGCGGTGGGACAGCCACGTCTACCAGGGCTACACGGTGCCGCCGCACTACGACTCGATGGTCGGCAAGCTGATCATCCACCGCCATGATCGCAAGCGCACCCTCGAGGTCGCGCGCCGCGCGCTGCAGGAGCTCACCCTCGAAGGCATCACGACGACCGCGAGCCTGTTCCTGCGCATCCTCGAACACAGCGACTTCTGCGCCGGCGAAGTCGACACCGGCTTCATCGACCGCTACTTCACGCCGCGGTGATGGCCAGCACCCGTCACCGCCTGGCCGACCGCCTGCTGCTCGTGACGAACCTGGTCGTCGCGAACGTGGCCGCGGCGTTCTGGGTGGTGCTGTTCGTGCAGCCGGCGGCAT
>JBASWX010000586.1:0-3031 GCA_049276695.1 Planctomycetota bacterium | reverse complement strand
GCCCGGCGGCGAAGCGGTCGGCGAGGGCCACGGCCGCACCGAAGGGCACCTCGGCTGCCGCCGCCCACGCCGCCGCGGTTCGCCGTTCGACCGTGGCGCGGAACGCAGGCAGGCCATCGCAGAACGTCGGGGCGTTCGGGTCGACCTGGGCGCGGTCGAACAGCAGCCGCGCCACCGCCATCACCAGTTCGAAGTCGCGACCGGGGGCGAGGGTCAGGAGGTGGTCGGCGAGGCTCGTCGACTTGTGGTGAATCGGGTCGATCAGGGTCAGTTCGGCTCCGCGCGCCTTCGCCTCCCTGAGGACCGGCACCAGGTGCACGTTGCTGACCGCCGGGTTCTTGCCCCAGAGCACGATGTGCCGGCTGTGGCGAAGGTCGAACAGGTCGTTGCTGTCGCTGGTGCCGAGGTCGTGGACCTGGGCCGCTTCGCCCGCACCGGAGCAGATGTCGCCGACCTTGCCGGTGCACGGCCCGAACTGGTCGAAGAACAGGTCCGTCAGGTGCTTCAGGATCCCGAGCGAGCCGCCGGACCGGTAGTGGAAGATCGACGCAGGCCCTGATTCAGAACGGACTTGCGTGATCCGTTCCGCGATCAGGCCCAGCGCCTCGGACCAGGTTGCCGGCGTCAGCCGGCCGTCGCGACGGACCAGCGGCTGCCCGATCCGCTGCCCGGCCGCCGCCAGTTCCGGGAACCGGCTCGTGCGGAAGCACAGGAAGCCGCGGGTGACCGGATGTTCAGGATCGCCAGCGAGTTGCGTCACCTTGCCGCCGTCGACCGTGGCCACGATGCCGCACGCGTCAGGGCAGTCGCGGGTGCAGGTGGTGCGCAGTTGAGTCGCCATCGTCGCTCACCGGGGGGCCACGTTTCGGGCCAGCCGAAGCCGGGCTTAGCAAGTCTGGAGGTGCGGCGGGAGCAGAACCTGGCCTTGCCGGCACAAAAAAATGCAGGAGGTGGGTTACCGCCCGAAACCGGCTCGCATGGCCACCTGACGCACCTGCGCAAAACCACCAAAAGGAGCGGGAGGACGCAGGGGTTTCGGCCAGCAACCCCGAGCCGGCGCCGGTCCCGAAGGCGCCTTGCCACCGCGCCGTTCTCCACACTTTTCCGGCCGCTCTGTGGAAAAGTTCTTTTGACGGCGGCGGGGCGTCCTGCGTACCTTGATCGCTCCTTGGGCGGTTCCAGGCGCATCGACCTCCACGACTTCGTCGGCGCGGGTTGGGGCCACCCTCTACGGCATCCCGAAAGGGAGGAGTTCACCAACCGCATGAGCAAGTCGATCACCTACCTGCTGGCCCTCGCCGTCTCTTCGTCCCTCCTGGTAGCCCAGGACACCAAGGCAGCCGGAGGCTGGACCGCCAAACCCGGCTCCGGCCTCACCTACGACAGTGACACCTTCAGCCTGAAGTGGAGCAACCGGCTGCAGGTCCACTGGGTCGTCACTGACAACGACAACAACACCCCCGTGGACACGAGCAGCTTCACGGTGCGCCGTGCCCGCACGAACCTGACCGGTCACGTCTTCAACAAGAACGTGACCTACAACCTGACCCTCGACGCCGTCGACGCCGGTGCGGCTGGTGATGGCAACATCAAGAACGGCTGGGCCCAATGGAACTTCGTCGCCAACGACGACGGCGCCATCGGCCTGCGCGTCGGGCAAGGCAAGACCCAGTTCGGCCTGGAGTTCACCTGGACTTCGGCCGGCCTGTGGTTCGTCGAGCGGTCCCTGGCCTCACGCACGTTCGCGGACGCCCGATCGCGCGGCGCGTGGATCAACGGCATGGTCATGAAGGAACGCCCGATCCGCTTCAGCGTCGGGGCCATGAACACCGACGTCTCGCGCGTCGCCGCAACCACCGACGTCGGCGAGGAGACCGCCAACAGCGACAACGAGCTCAGCTACGTGCTGGCGGCGAACTTCGACCCGCTCGGCGACTTCCACGGCGGCAAACAGACGCGCGAGAGCCACCGCCAGGGCGACTGGCGCACCGACGACGACTCGCTGAAGGGCACCGTCGGCTTCGCGCTCGGCCTCGGCAACGGCAAGGCCGCTGCAGTCGCGCCCGCCACCGTCGGTCAGGACATCGAGAGCACCTCGCTCAACATCAACACCGCCTGGACGGTGGCACGCATCAACCTGCTCGGTGAGTTCTTCACGCGCACGGACGATGTCCAGGGCGCTGCCGTGGATAAGGAAGAGCCCAGTGGCTTCTCGGTGAGCGCGGGCTACCTGCTCGACAAGTCCGGTGACAGCGCCATCCAGTGGGGCTTCGGCATCCGCTTCAGCGCGATCGAGCTCGACGCCGGCAACAACGCGGCGCTGAACTTCATCGGCAGCGGCGCCGGCAACGGCACGTCCGCGGTCGGTGACGTCTCCGAGATCAGCGCGGTGGTCAACGCCTTCTACCACGGCCACAACTGCAAGACGCAACTGGAACTCACCTCGCAGGAGGCCGAGCCCACCGGCCTACCCAGTCGGACGAACCTGATCGTCCGCATCGGCTTCCAGATCGAGTTCTGACCGACGCAACGTCGGTTCGTTGGATTCGCGAGGCGGGCTGACCCGCCTCGTTTCATGTACCGTCCCCGGCATGACCGCCGAGAGCTTCGACACCCTCGTGCTCGGCGGCGGCCTGCGCGGCCTGCAAGCCGGTCTGCAGGAACGGCGCGCAGCGCCGGACGCTCGCTTGCAGGTCATCGAAGCGGCCCCGTGGCCCGGCGGCAACCTGCGCACGCAGCGCACCAACGGCTTCGTCTGCGAACTCGGCGCGTTCGCGTTCGCCGAAGCCGAACTGGCGCCGTGGCGCGCACTCCTTCCAGACCTGCCGCCGGCGATCGAAGCGCGGCCGGCGGCGCGGACCGGGCTGCTGCAAACAGCGTCCGGGCCGCAGCCGATCGCCGTCGAGCCGTTGCCGCTGGCGTTCCGGGGCGGCAACGAAACGCTGGTCCAGGCATGCCGCCGCCGGCTCGGCGACGCGCTGCGCCTCGGTCGTGCCGTCACCGCGGTCGACCACGATGGGGACGGCTTCGT
>JBASWX010000585.1:0-2256 GCA_049276695.1 Planctomycetota bacterium | reverse complement strand
CCGGTGGCCCGTCCGGCCCCAGCGGCGGCCGCGGTCCGACGACCGGCGCGCGCGGCGCCCAGATCGACGACGACCTGACCACGTGGAACTACTGGTGGGAGTTCAACAAGGACCCCTTCATCCGGCTGAAGGACGCGGTGCAGCAGGGTGGCCCGCAGACCGGCAGCGACGACTTCTACCTCGGCGGCACGCGCCGCAACGACGCCAAGGACTTGCTGAAGCCGAGCAGTGAGCAGATCCTCGGCGAGGTGCTGCCGGCGCTGAAGAAGGCGATCGACTCGACCGACCAGCGTGACATCACGTCGTCGTGCATGGTGGCGATGGCGAAGATCGGCACCAACCACCCCGAGTTCAATCTGATCGACGTCTTCAAGCCACGCTTGAAGAGGAACGACCAGGAGGTCCGCGAGACGGCAGCACTCGCGCTCGGCATCTCGGCACTCGGCGACGCCGACAGCGTCGACCTGCTGGTCGGCCTGGCACTCGACAAGGACAAGGGCCGCGCCGAGTCCGGCGGTTCGGTCGACGACCGCACGCGCTCGTTCGCGACCTACGGTCTCGGGCTGACCGCGTTCAAGACCACGAACGTCGAGATCAAGAGACAGGCGTTCGCGGCGATGAAGGAGCTGCTGGCCGACGACCGCGTCGCCAACCGCAACCCGAAGGTCGCGGCGATCCAGGGCATGAGCCTGCTCAACATCGGCGCCGGCAGCGACGCCGAGAAGACGTTGCTGGCCGAGGTCGTGGATGCACTCAGGGTCTACTACCTGAAGAGCCTCGGCTCGGGCGAGCAGCTGATCCAGGCCCACTGCCCGACCGCGATCGCCAAGCTGATCGGCCGCGACCACGAAAAGAGCGAGTTCTTCAAGGATCTGTTCGCGGCGGACCTGCAGGACAAGCAGGAGAAGCAGTTCAGCAATCCCAAGCGCTCGAGCATCTACATTCCGCAGTCGTGCGCGATGGCGCTCGGCCTGATGGTCCGCCCGCACGACGACAAGGACGAGAAGAAGTGCCCGGACGCCAAGTACAGCAAGCTGCTGCTCGACACCTGGCACGACCACAAGGACACCCAGACGCGCAACTTCGCGCTGCTGAGCCTCGGCCTGATCGGCGGCACCCAGAACCGCGAGACCTTGCTGGACCAGTTCGACAAGGCGAGCAAGGACCAGCAGAAGCCGTGGTGCGCGATGGCGCTCGGCGTCTACACGTTCTTCAAGAACCACGCCAACAGCAAGGCCGGCATCAACGAGGCCGACTCGCTGATCCAGGACACGCTGACCAAGGCGATGAAGGACAGCCGGACGCCGTCGCTGACCGGCGCCCTGGCGATCGCGCTCGGCCTCAGCAAGACGACCGACGCCGCCGACGAGATGCGCCGCCGCATGCTCGACAACGTCGCCAAGGAAGAGATGGCCGGCTACCTGTGCATTGGCCTCGCGCTGATGAACGACACCAAGTCGATCGAGGACATCCGCAACGTCGTCAAGCAGTCGGTGCGCCGCTTCGACCTGCTGCAGCAGGCGGCCGTCGCGCTCGGCAAGCTCGGTGACAAGCGGGTCGCCGAGGATCTGCAGGCGCTGATGACCGAAGGCGAGCCCAACTTCGCGAAGCTGTCGGCGATCGCGTCGGCGCTCGGCTTCATCGGCGACAGCCGCACGATCGCGCCGCTGAAGAAGATGCTGTTCGACGACAAGCTCGGCTACCTGTCGCGCGCGTTCGCGGCGGTGGCGCTGGGCGGCGTGGCCGACAAGGAGCCGCTGCCGTGGAACAGCAAGATCGGCGTCAACACGAACTACCGCGCATCGGTCGAGACGCTGACCAACAAGCAGACCGGCATCCTCGACATCCTGTAGTCGGGGCCGGAGCCGGATCGCGAGGGCGCGGGCGGCAGTGCCGTCCGCGCCCTCGCTGCGTACCGGGAATGCGGCGCGCCGGCCCGGTCGGTGCCGCCCACCGCACTCGGCGGTTGGCGCGGGCACGTCGTTTGCTCGCCGCCGACACCATGGAGCCCATGTTCCGCCTCTTCCTCTCCGGCCCCCTCGCGGCGCTGGCACTCGCGTTGTCGCTGCCCGCCCACGGCGGCCAGTACCGCGGGCCGGCCAACGTGGTACCGCCGCCCACCACGGGTGGCGGCAGTTCCACCAGTCCTTCCTCCGGCAGCGGCAGCGGCGGCAGTACCAGCAGCGGAGGCAACGCCAGCTCGGGTGGTGCGGCGAGCCCGAGCAGCGCGCCGGCCGCGCCCGGCGGCGCCGGTGG
>JBASWX010000584.1:0-11177 GCA_049276695.1 Planctomycetota bacterium | reverse complement strand
GTCACCGCTCTCGGGCCCGCGCATTCAACCGCCGAGGCGGTCGTGTAGTGCCAACGATCCCGGCGCGGCCGCCAAACCCGCGAGATCCCTGGGGGCTGTCCGGCAAACTGTCGAAAATGAGTCAAAGCATCGAATACTGGCAGCGGCGACAGGTTCGGCTGGTCGGTTGCCCTGTCAGCAGATGGCGACGATCTGGCTGTGGGCGCACCTCTGGAGGACAGCAACACCACCGGTCTGGGTGGCGTGCAGGGCAACGACCTCGCTCCCGACAGTGGCGCGGTGTACGTCTTCGCGCGGACCGTGGTGACGTGGAGTCAACAGGTCTACGCAAAGGCGTCCAACACAGGGACTGGTTCCTGGTTCGGTTGGCACCTTGCGGTGTCATCGCTCGGCGACACACTCGCTGTGGGATCGCCGCTCGAGGACAGCGGCGCTAGCGGCGTTGGTGGGAACGAGACCAACAACCTCGCCCCGGATAGCGGCAGCGTGTACCTCCTCGCGCGGAGCGGCGCCACATGGAGTCAGCAGGCCTACCTGAAGGCGTCCAATACTGGTGCGAGCGACTGGTTCGGTTGGTGGGTCAGCCTCGCATCCGATGGATCCAAGCTGGCCGTCGGAGCGCCGTTGGAAGACAGCAGTGCATCGGGGATCGGCGGGGACCAGTTGAACAACCAATCGACCGACAGCGGCGCCGTTTTCGTCCTGCTACGGAGTGGTGGCGTCTGGAGCCAGCAGGTCTACGCCAAGGCCTCGAACACTGGCGCCGGCGATGTCTTCGGATCTGCGGTCGTGTTGTCGGCGGACGGCGACACCTTGGCGATCGGCGCGTACCTGGAGGACAGCCTGACCGTCGGAATCGGCGGTGATCAGGCAAACAACCAGTCCTCCGACAGCGGCGCGGTGTACGTGCGCTAGCGCGCCGTAGTGACCACCGGACTCCACTGGCAGGAAGACGCTGCTGCCGCCCGGCTCGACTTGACGGGACCGGCCGCCCCTTCGACGATCGCTACCGCCGCCGCGGCTCCCCCCGACCCGGCAGCGCTCCGAGGTGCCCGCTGTGTCGATCGTCCGCCGCCTGTTCCCGTTCCTCCTGCTCGCCGCCGCACTGCCGGCCCAGGAAGCCGTCACCGGCTGGATCACCGAGCTCGTCCGCAAGAAGGACGATGCCGACATCGCGCTGGTCGAGAAGATCGCCGGCGTGCGCACGCGCGAGGCGGCCGAGGGGCTGCTGAAGGCGCTCGATGCGGTGTCGACGCTGCTCTACCGGCGCGAGATCGTGAAGGGGCTGCTGCAGTTCACCACCCAGCCCGACGCCGAGCAGCCGGTGCTCGACAAGCTGGCGAACCTGGCGGGCAACCCGGAGGCCGAGGAGGAACTGCGGGTGCTGGCGATCACCGGGCTGGGCCAGTCGCCCAAGATCGGCAAGAACCTGCTGAAGAAGATCGTCGAGGCCGAGATCCCGGACACGCTGCGCGAGCCGGCGATGAAGGAGCACATCAAGCTGGCCAGCGCCGACGACGCAGCGTGGTACCGCTTCCTGTGGAACCTGAAGCAGGATCAGAGGAAGGACAGCAAGGGCAACATCGCGCCGCCCGAGTTGAACTCGATCCGGCAGCTCGCGGTGCGCGGTGCCCTGCCGTTCCTCGGCGAGGAGGAGATCGCCGACGGCATCAAGAAGGAGGTCGATCCGAAGATCCGGCGCACGCTGCTCGCGTTCATGCACAAGCAGGCGATGCCGCGCACCGCCGAGGTCGCCGAGTGGCTGCTCGACCGCGTCGACTATCCCGGCGCCGACCGTTCGGATGCGGCGCGCATCCTGGTCGAACGCACCGGCACCAAGGCGGTCAACACCTTCGTCGAGCTGGCGAAGAAGCGCGATGTCACGCAGGAGGACCTGCGGCTGACGATGGCGTCGCTGATCGCCGGCATGAACGACGAGGCGACCGAGAAGCGCATGAGCAAGCTGATCGGCAAGGGCAAGCCGCACGAGAAGGTGTTCGCGCTGCTGTGCACGCAGAACGTCAAGGACCCGAAGATCCTGCCGCTGATCCGCAAGGGCCTCGCCGACGAGGCGCTGGAAGTGCGGCGCGCGACCGCACTGGTGCTGGGCATCCGCCGCGACCGCGAGTCGGTGCCGGAACTGCGCGAGCTGTTGACCGCCAGCAAGAACGCCGGCGACGCGCGGCTGGCGCTGGAAGCGATCACCGCGATCGAGGGCCTGACCAGCGCCTGGCTGAAGGAAGTGACCGCGTTCACGACCCACGCCGACCGCGAGACCCGCAATGCCGCGGTGGCGGTGCTCGGCCAGGCGCGCGACAAGAAGCACGTCGGCGTGGTCGCGCAGGCGCTGGAGCACGACGACTGGTCGACGCGCTTCGCCGCGATCGACGCGCTGCAGGCGATCCGCGACAAGCAGGGCGTGGCGAAGCTGATCGCGCGCATGCCGATCGAGACCGGGCGCATGAAGAAGCGCATCGCCGAGGCGCTGTGGCAGCTGACGGCGCAGCCGTTCGACGAGGACCACACGCGCTGGCAGGGCTGGTGGAACGAGGCCGGCGAGTTGTTCACGATCGCCAGCGAGAAGGACCTCGACAAGGCGGCCGCGGAGCGCGAGCGCAAGCGGCTGGCGGCGCGCACGACCTCGACGGCGAAGTTCTTCGGGCTGAAGGTCGAGTCGCAGCGCGTGATCTTCATCCTCGACGTCTCGGGCTCGATGCTCGAGTCGATGTACGGACGCTACGTCGGCAAACGCGGCGCGGCCCGCATCGACGTCGCCAAGCAGGAGCTGTCGCAGGCGATCCAGAACCTCGAGCCCGGCACCCTGTTCAACATCCTGATCTTCTCGAGCAGCGTCGCGCGCTGGCAGAAGGAGGGCATCGTGGTCGCCAGCCCGGAGACCCGGAAGGCGGCGTTGGAGTGGATCGAACGCCTGGGCGCGTCGGGCGCGACGAATCTCTACGACTCGGTGAAGATCGGGTTCGAGGACAAGGACGTCGACACGATCTTCATCATGTCCGACGGCGAGCCGACCAACGGCGAGGTGATCGACCCGCACCGGATCCGCGAAGACGTCGCGTTCTGGAACAAGTACCGGAAGATCAAGATCAACACGATCGCGATCGGCGGCAACCTCGAGATCCTCGAGTGGCTGGCCAAGGACTCCGGCGGCACCTACGTGCAGATGCGCTGAGTGCGCCGCGCGGGCAGCCGGGCGTTCCCGGCGGGCCGGGGATGCGTTACCGTGGCGGCGCCCCGCTTCCTCCGCTGCTCGCCGCCATGCACAAGCCGATCCTCGCCGTGGCACTGTCCGCAGTGCCGGTTCTCGCCCAGGCCAACGCCGTGCCCGGCCTCGACATCCGGATGTACGACGTCGCCGGCGTCAGCTACTACGGCCGCCAGGGTGCGGCGTATCCGAACGGCGAAGCCGGCTTCATGGTCGGCCACTCGTGGTGCAACGGCGGCACCGTGAACCTGCCGTGGGTCTCGCAGAGCGGCGGCGTGATGGTCGACCAGTACCCGCGCATCGCGTTCCTGCTGGCGCGCGAGAGCGGCGGCCGCATGGTGCAGATCAGCGGCCAGGGCCACAGCAAGCACTCGCCGACCGCGTTCAACTTCTCGTCGGGTCCGTGCGCGCCGTGCCAGTCGGGCGGCGGCGGCTTCTTCTTCGTCGGCTGTTCGGACACCTACGGGGCCGGCACCAACGCCAGCCAGATCCAACTCGGCCCCAACACGGAGATCAACCCCTGGCTCGGCACGTGGAATCCGCAGGGCAGCTACTTCGATCGCGGCGATCCGGCGGTGTCCGGCGCCGCAGCGACCGACAGCGTGCGCTCGCTGACCAGTTCGCAGGTCGCCGCGTTCGGCCCGGTCAAGAACCGGATGATCGTGCGCGAGCCCGAACTGCTCGCCGGCGCGTCCTACTGGGCGCAGGTGCAGGCGGTGGTGCAGGGCGAGCCAGTCGGCAACCGCAGCAACAACCAGAGCTCGCGGCCGGTGTCGATCACCGGTACCGGCAGCGGCTGGACGGTCGCGACCACCGGCGCATCGGTCGTGGGCTCGGTGCTGACGCGCTGGACCGGCGCTTCGACCGACGTCGGCGGCAATGGCAACGACGACGGCCGCTTCCTGGTCGCGGTCAAGGTCACCGGCCCGGTGGCGGGCGCCTGGCACTACGAGTACGCGGTGCACAACCTCGACAACTCGCGCGCCGGGGCGACCGTGCGCATCCCGGTCGACGCCGCCGCCGTGGTCACCAACGCCGGCTTCCGCGATGTCGACGGCGACCCGCTCAACGACTGGACCTTCGCGCGCACCGCGACCGAGATCGTGTTCAGTGCGGCGGCCAACAACGCGCTCGAGTGGAACACCATCTACAACTGCTGGTTCGACTGCACGGTCGCACCGTCGTTCGGCATCGTGTCGGTCGACCAGGCGCGGCCCGGCCCCGGTGCGCCGACCGTCGACGTCGCCAGTGAAGTGCCGAACGGCCTGCCGGTGGCGACCAAGCAGTCGATCGGCACCAGCTGCGGCACCTGCACGCCGGTCGCCTACGAGTACTTCGGCTCAGCGCCGCTGTTCGACCTCGCCAACCGCGCGATGACGATGACCCTGAACGGCGGCGCCTACACGCTCGCCGACGTCGGCGCGGCGTTCGTCGCTCCGGCCGGCACGGTGCTGGCGCTGACCGACGACAGCGAGGTCGCGGTGACGCTGCCGTTCGCGCTGCCGTACCCCGGCGGCAGCACGACGCAGCTGCGGGTGTGTTCGAACGGCTTCATCTCGCCGGCCGGCAGCAACGGCACGAGCTTCACGCCGACGGCGGCGGCGCTGCTCAGTGGCCTGCCGCGCTGGGCGGCGGCGTGGCACGACTACAACCCGGCGACCGGCGGCCAGGTGCTGTTCGACAGCACGCCCGCCGAAGTGCGGGTGACCTGGAACAACGTCAACAACTACAGCGGCGGCGGGGCGGCGACCTTCCAGTACCGGTTCCTGCCGAACGGCACCGTGCACGTGGTCTGGCAGGCGATGAACCCGGCCGGCAACGGCTACGCGGTCGGTTGGTCGCCCGGCGGTGTCGCGATCGATCCGGGTCCCACCGACCTGTCGGTGAGCCTGGGCTCGCCGATGACGCTGTGCGCGAGCGCATTCGCCGGCGTGCAGCTCGACACCAGCGCGCGCCCGATCCTCGGCACCACGTTCCAGTGGCTGACCACCGGCATCCCGGCCGGCACGCCGTTCGGGGCGCTGCTGCTGTCGACGCAGCAGGCAGTGCCGCCGATCGACCTGACGGCGGTCGGCATGACCGGGTGCATGGCGCACCTCGTTGCGCCGATCGCGTGGGTCTACGTGGCGCCGGGCAGCTCGGTGCAGCAGAGCCAGTCGGTCCCGAACAACCCCGGCCTGATCGGCGCGATCGAAGTGGGGCAGGCGATCACCTACAGCCCGCCGCTGACGCCGCTGGGCTTCGTGCTCAGCAACGGCATGCTGCTGACGCTCGGCCTGTAGCCGGCTGCCGCGGGGGGCAAGGATCCTCGGCGAAGGCGCTGCCAACGCTGCGGGCCGTCCGTAGACTCTGCGGCCCGCAAACCCGGCATCCGTCCGCCTCCTGATGATGTCCTCCTTCCGCGCCGTTCTCCTTCCCGGTCTGTTCGCGTTCGCGTTGGCCCTGCGCCCGGTTGCGGCGCAGGATGCGTTCGCCAAGGACGAAGCCGACCTCGTCCGGCACTGCGTCAGCACGCTGTCCAACTTCGCCAACGTCGCGAAGTCGCAGAAGGTCGGCCAACGCGCCAAGCAGGCCTACGACCTGTGCCTGCAGTACGACAGCAACCAGCCCGCGGCACGCAGCGAACTCGGCTTCACCAAACAGAAGGACCAGTGGCTCCCGCTGCCGCCCGAGAAGCGCAAGAAGTGGGTCGACAAGGCCACCTACGAGGGCCGCTTCAAGGTCATGGACGAGTGGGCCAAGACCGCGATCAAGCTCGGCGAACTGCACCGCAAGCTCGGGCTGAAGCTGAAGGACGCCGGCAACCTGGCGCGCGCGACGTACCACCTCGAGAAGGCCACCTACTACAACGCGATGGACAAGGAGGCCAACCTTGCGCTCGGCTACAAGGAGGGCCCCGGCTTCTACGGCACCGACGACCAGATCGTCTTCGCCAAGAAGATGAAGGAGATCGAGCTGAAGGCGGTCGAGATCGCGCGCCAGACCTACCCGGTGACCGCGATCCCGCTCGAGGAGATGCCCAGCGAGATCACCGCGCTGATCGACGCGGCCCCGGCGTGGATGAAGAAGCCGAACTTCGACATCCACGGGTCCAAGTCGCCGAACTTCACCCTGTGGGTGCGCGGCTCGCAGGAGAACGCCGACATCGCCGTGCAGTGGTCGGAGCGCGCCCTCGACTTCGGGGTCTGGCTGCTCGGCGAAGCCAACGCCAAGCGGCTGCGATTCCGTGAACGCGCGATCGGCTCCTGGGCCTGGCAGTGCTTCCTCGCGACCGAACGCGAACGCGAGGAGTTCCTGAAGGCGAACGAGCCCGTCCGGAACGGCAAGACCATCGCCGAGGCGCAGCGTTTCGCCAACAACGCATGGCGAGCCAAGGCGGGACGCGCCGTCGTGAAGGTCGGTGGTTCGCCGCGCGAGATCCAGGACAGCCTCGTCGCCTACGTGTTCATGGATGGACTGCTCGCGGCGCGCAACGACGGCATCGGGCAGGGGCTCATCCACGCGATGACGTGGTACATGAAGGCCACGTCGATCTCGCGGTGGGGTGCGCTGCCCGAGGGCACGCAGGGCGATGACGCGCTGGAGCTGCCGGAGGGCACCAACTGGTGGATGCGCACGGTGCGCGACCAGGCGATGTCGCACCAGGACTGGGCGTTCGCGCAGGTGCCGCGCGAGCGGCTGGCGCGCTTCCGCAACGACTGCCGGCTGAAGGCGTGGAGCCTGATGACCTGGATGGTCGCCGCCTACCCGGAGAAGTGGCTCGAGTTCTTCCTGGCGCTGCCGGACGCGGACAAGCAGGTCCCGACGCTCGAGGACGTCGAGGTGATCGTCCAGAAGGTGTTCGGCAAGTCGAGCGAAGCGATCGATGCCGAATGGCGCGAGTGGGCGCGCGGCGACTCGGGTGTTGCGTACGGCACCGGCTACGGACCGCCGTTGCTGCCCGAGCGGCCGAGCGTCATCGAGCTGGCCGCGCTCGACCAGATCAACCTCGTGCGGCACCAGACGATCGCCTACACGTGGGCGGAGAAGATCACCGAGGGTTCGTGGGTGGCGCTGAGCGAGTGCGAGATGGACGCCGAGACGTCGCTCGGTTGCGACCTGCACGCGAAGTACGTCACCAACCACCCCGAGCTGGTCAACGATCCCTCGCTCGGCATCCACGAACAGAACCCGGCGCACCCGGACTTCTCGCGCCAGGGCCAGCAGTCCGGTTCCGGCAACATCGTGACCAGCACCGGCCGCGTCGGCGAGAGCTTCGCGCGCGACTCGGTCGATGGCTGGATCTCGGCGCCGTACCACCGCTTCCCGATGCTCGAGCACAACATCAAGCGGCTCGGCTACGCGCACTACGACAGCGGCACGCTGTCGGTGTCGGTGCTCGACATGGGTTCGCTGGAGGAACCCTATGACCCGCAGAAGGCGCCGCGCCTCGTCGTCTGGCCGGGGCCCGGCATGATCAACGTGCCGACCTCCTTCGGCTCGCCGGAGTGGCCCAATCCGCTCGCCGACCAGCCGGAGGACGAACAGGACGTCACCAAGTGCGGCTATGCGATCAGCCTGCAGATGCAGAACGAGATCGCGCGCAACCTGGCCGAAGCGTCGATCGAGGTCTGGGAATCGCGCAAGGGCGGCAAGGTGCCGGCGAAGAACTTCGTCGCCAAGGGCCAGGAGGACCACAAGGCGTGGACCGAACGGTGCCGCGAGCAGGTCGAGTGCTACGTGCACACCCCGCAGGTGCCGCTGAACAAGAAGCGCGACCAACGCGACGCCCTGTTCGCGCTGCCGAAGAAGCCGCTCGAGCCGAACAAGGCCTACCAGGTCCGCTGTTCCCTGCACATCGGCACCGCGGATCCGCACGTGTTCATCTGGGAATTCACCACCGGAACGCAGCGCGAGGGCCTGAAGCTGAAGTGAAGGTCGCGCGGGCGCACGGCGCGCTTGCATCGCTCCGGCGCGCGTCCACAATCTGCGACCCTCCACCCCGGCCGTTCCGAACTCCATGAGCAAGCGCGTCGACGAGATCCTGAGCTGGTACGAATCCGACAACCCCGGCGTGCTGAAGAACCTGCGCTGGATGATGGACACCGGCGCGCTGGCCGGCACCGGCAAGTTCGTGATCCTGCCGGTCGACCAGGGCTTCGAGCACGGACCGGCGCGCTCGTTCGCGAAGAACGCGCCCGGCTACGACCCGCACTACCACTTCGAGCTGGCGATCCAGTCCGGGTGCAACGCCTACGCCGCGCCGCTCGGCTTCCTCGAAGCCGGCGCCCGCAAGTACGCCGGCCGCATCCCGCTGATCCTCAAGCTCAACAACAGCGACTCGCTGTACGGCACGCCCGACCCCAAGCCCGCGGTCACCGCCTCGGTGCAGGATGCGCTGCGCCTGGGCTGCGCCGCGGTCGGCTTCACGATCTACCCGGGCAGCAGCCTGCGCGATCCGATGTACATGGAGCTGCGCGCGATCGCCGAGCAGGCGAAGGCCGCCGGGCTCGCGGTCGTGGTGTGGAGCTACCCGCGCGGCACCGCACTCAGCAAGAAGGGCGAGACCGCGATCGACGTCTGCGCCTACGCCGCGCAGATCGCCGCGCAGCTCGGCGCGCACGTGATCAAGGTCAAGCCGCCGACCGAACACCTCGAGCAGGAGGCGGCGAAGAAGGTCTACGAGTCGGAGAAGATCCCGGTCGCCACGCTGGCCGAACGCACGCGCCACGTCGTGCAGTCGGCGTTCGGCGGCCGCCGCATCGTGATCTTCTCGGGCGGCGAGGCGAAGGGCACCGAGGAGGTGCTGGCCGAGATCAAGGGCCTCGCCGACGGCGGTTCCTTCGGTTCGATCATGGGCCGCAACGCGTTCCAACGGCCGCTGCCCGACGCGCTGAAGCTGCTGAAGGCGGTGCAGGACATCTACCGCGCCGCGAAGTGACCGCCGCCTGACGGCGGTCGCACGGTCACCAGCTCACGCGGCCGCCGGCCAGAACGACCGGAACATCCACGCGGTGCAGAGCGCGTAGACCAGGCCGTCGAACAGGAACTTCGCGGTGGTCGACCACGAGATGCCCTTCCAGATCGAGTCGCACACGCTCGAGAAGCCGTAGCCGAGCAGCGCGATCGTCGCGCTGATCCGGAAGATGTCGCCGCCGCCCGGTCCGCGCGCGAGCCCCGTCACGTAGGCGGTGATCACGCTGACCACCAGGCAGAACGCGAACCACTGGCCGAGTGCCTTGCCCATGTTCATGCAGTCGCCGCCGCGCACCACCAGCGTGCCGGTCGGCCCGCGCGTGAACTTCTCCTTCATCGCCGGCGACGTCGCCTCCTTCATCGACGAGCAGTGCGGGAACATGAACTGCCCCGGACCGACGCCGGCCTTGCGCAGCGCATCGAGCGCTGCGTCCTCGTTCGGGAGCTTCTGGTAGTCCCCCTTGTGGATCTGCAGGCACATGTGGATCAGGGAGCTGGCGACGAACACGAGCACCGCCGACAGCAGGATGGGCAACCAGAGCGCGGCAAGAGTGGTCATGGCGCGATTGGACCGCCGCGCGCCGGCCGCCGGCAAGCAATCGTTGGCGCGAGGCGTCCGGCGGCCCCGGATTGCCGCCCCGGAGTCGACGAACGACCCCGCCAACGCCGATAGTCCGGCGGTGACCCACTTCGAGCTGAAGGCCGACTGCCGCCACGTGCGCTGGGACCGGCCGTGCGCGCCGCACAAGGCCCGCGGCAAGGTGTGCGCGACTTGCGACGAGTACGCGCCGGTCCAACACCGGGTGCTGATGGTCAAGCTGGCGGCGACCGGCGACGTGCTGCGCACGACCGCGTTCCTGCCGGCGATCCACCGGACCTGGCCTCACGCGAAGGTCACCTGGGTGACGCGGAAGTCGGCCGCGGCGCTGTTCGACGGCAACGCGCTGGTCGACGAGGTGCTGACCACCGACGACGCGGTGACCGCGGCGCGGCTGCAGACCGAGACCTTCGACGTCGTGCTCTGCCCCGACGCCGATCCCGATGCCGCGGCGCTGGCGGCGTTGGCGAAGGGGCGCGAACGGCGCGGCTACGTGCGCGATGGCGCCGGTCGCGTCGTGGCACTCGGGCCGGGGGCGCAGCACTGGCTGCAGCTCGGGCTGCTCGACACCGCGAAGAAGGCGAACACCAAGACCTACCAGGAACTCGTTGCCGCGGTGCTCGATCTGCCCGCGGCCTGGGTCACGGAACCGATCCTCGAACCGTCGACGAGCGACCGCGCCGACGCGCGTGCGTTCGCGCAAGCGCTGCCTGGTCGCGGCCCGCTGGTCGGGTTGAACACCGGCGCCGGCGGGCGCTGGGCCTACAAGGTGTGGACGCGCGAGCACCAGGCGACGTTCCTGCGGCTGGCGACCGAGGCTGGCCTGCGCGTGCTGCTGCTCGGCGGCCCCGAGGAAGTCGCGACGCACCGCGAACTGCTCGCCAGCGCGGTCGGCCGTCACGTCTTCGACGGCGGCAACCACAACTCCTACTCGCGCTTCGCGGCGTTGCTCGAACAGTGCCGCGCGGTCGTCACCAGCGATTCGCTCGCGGTGCACGTCGCGGCGGCGCGCAAGGTGCCGGCGGTCGTGCTGTTCGGTCCGACCTCGGCGGCCGAGATCGAGCTGTACGGGCGCGGCAGCAAGATCGTGCCGTCCGGCCTCGACTGCCTGTGCTGTTACCTGCCGCGCTGCGACAAGGTGCCGCACTGCCAGGCGCTGATCGAACCGGCGACGGTGCTCGCGGCGGTGCAGCACTGGCTGCACACGCCGGCGGTCGCGCACTGACTGCGCACCGCCGCGTTGCCCGCGGCCCTGCCGTTCCCTTGCGTCGTGGTCCGGGCTAGCGTGCGCGCGTGTTCCTCGGACTCGACGTCGGCGGCAGCCAGTGCCGCTTCGAATGGTGGCCCGCCGGCGCGCGTCCGGGTGGCGACGCGCCCAGCGTGCAGCCTGCCGTGCAGGGC
>JBASWX010000583.1:0-2970 GCA_049276695.1 Planctomycetota bacterium | reverse complement strand
CATCTGGCCGCGGGCCAGCGGGAACATCGCGACGTGCGTTGCGCGCAGCAACTGCCACTCCTCGTCGTCGCGCTGCTGCAGCAGCACGCGGCCGAGCGTGTGGCACTGCGCGCACGCGCGCTTGAAGTCCTGTTCGTGGCTCTCTTCGGACCAGTGCACGCGGCGTTCACTCTCGTACAGGCCACGTTCGGCCTCGTTGCGGGTCAGCCCGTGAGTGTTGGCGAGCGACCGCACCAGCTGCTTGGCATCCGTCGCCGACAACTGCAGGCCGTACAGCCGGCCCATGCGCTTGATCGTCTCCGACCAGCCTTCGGGCGACTTGCGCACGTAGCTGATGCGGGTCAGGTGCTGCTTGTCGTTCTGCGCGTGGCAGCGCACGCAGTGGGTGAGCACCAGCGGGTCGTCGACCGGGATGCCCGGCCGCGGCGGCTTGTTGGCGTCGGCCGCCTGGTTGCCCTGGTTGGAGGCGCCTTCGGCGGCTGGCTCCTGCGCCGCGGGCGGGGGAGGCGGCTCCTGCGCGGAGCCGACAGCGGCGAACAAGCTGCCGGCGCCGAGCGCCAGCAACCAGGGAACGACAACGCGGACGGAACTCAGCACGCCGGAATGCTCCAGACGAAGAGAAGCGGGCGGCGTCGGGCGCCGCGGGCTGGGACAGTAGCGAGCGGCGGGCGGCTCGGCGACGGTGCAGCGGCGAAGGTGGCGGCGGAACACGTTCCAACTTCGTCAGCCGGATCGACGTCAGGCCTGGGTGTGGGGGGCCGGTCACCGCGCCACCGTGATGCGCCGGTCGCGCAGAAAGCCGCGCGAGGTGTAACCGCGGGGCGAATCCTGGCACTGCTGCAGATGCGCGGACCGTGGTCATGGGGACCGGGTTCCGGCGCGGAGGAGAGGGTATGCTGCAGTGCGAGATGCCGAACACCGCCACCTTGCCGCGGCGCCGTGGCTGGACCTACGCCGACTACTGCCGCATCCGGGCCGACGGCAAGCGCCACGAGATCATCGACGGGAGGCACTACGCGGCGCCCGCGCCTGAACCCAGCCACCAGGCGATCGTCATGCGGCTTGGCAAGCGGCTGCACACCAGGATCGAGGACGGCAAGCTCGGGCTGGTCTTTCTCTCCCCGATCGACGTGCACCTCGGCCCGGGATCGCTGGTGCAGCCGGACATCCTTGCGCTGCTGCCTTCCCAGGACGCCTTGGTTGGCGAGAAGAAGATCACCGGCGTGCCCAGCCTGCTGATCGAAGTCCTGTCGCCGACACCGTCGTCCCAGCGGCGCGACCGTCGCACCAAGCTGCGCCGCTACGAGCGGGCCGGCGTCGCCGAGTATCTGATCGTCGACCCAAGGGCGCGCACGATCGAGCAGTTCGTGCTGCGGGACGGCAAGTACCTGCCGCCGCGTCGGTGCACGGAAGGGCTCGAGCTGGTGACGTTCCCCGGCGTCGAGATCGCGCTGCGCGAGATTTGGTGAACGCGCAACGATCGGCCTGTGGGGAGCGCGGCGACGGATTGCCGCGGCTGTGGTCTGGTGGCACAGTCCCGGCACCGAGTCCGTCCCATGAGCCAGGAAGAACCGACGTCGGCGCCGCCGTCCTGCCCGCGTTGCACCGCGATCGTGCCAGCGGCGGCGAAGTTCTGCACTGCGTGCGGTGCGACGCTCGGCGAGCACGCCGAGGCCGCACCGGTACGGCGTAGCCGGCGGCGCGGCAGTGAGGTCGTCACCGACGCGGTGGCGCGGTCGGCGGCGCGGCAGGAGTTCGGCCGCATCAAGTCGATCGTGCCGATCGTGCGCTCCATCTTCTGGGCGAGTGCGGCGGTCACGGCGCTGCGCGTCTTCGCGCTGTACGTGATGGGTGGCAGCGGCTTCGGCATTGGCCGCGGCGAACTGTGGTGGGTGCAGGCGGTGCTGCTGGTCGAACTGGCACTGATGACGGCGGGTGCTTTGTGCGTGCTGCGCGCGCCGTTGCTGTGGACCACGGTGGCGGCGAGTTGGTGGACGCTGAACACCGCCCTGCTGCTGTGGTGGGAGGGCTTCGCGTCGCCGGTCGGCATGGCGATGCGGCTGTTCGTGCTGGTGGCGCTGTGGTTCGCCGTCGGCCAGGCAGCGCGCGTACAGCGATTGATGGCGGCGGATCGGTCGCTGCAGATCGTGCGCCAGCGGCTCGAGCCGTCCCGCCGCGTCGCCAGCGGCATCGCCGACGAGGCGCGCACACGCCAGCGCAAGGAACGGCGGCGCGGGCGTTCGCGGCGCTGGACCATGCTGGGGGCGATCGCGGGCGGGCTCGCTGTGATCGGGCTGGTGATCTGGCAGCTGGGCAAGCCGCCGGGCGTCGACGGCACCGCCGCCAGCTTTGCAGTGCTTTGGGCGAAGAGCGACGTCGACGGGGTGTGCGAACTGTTCGACGCCGTTGCCGCCGAACCGGTCCGGTTCCGCGAGGATCTCGAGCGACGCGGCTGGCTGAAGGGTCTGCCGGCGCTGTCGCCGCCGGCGGTGCAGTCGGACGGGGACGCGGCCACCGTGACCTTCGACGGTCCGGGTGGCGCGATCAGCACCCGTTGGCGGCGCGAGGAACGGCGCTGGCGCATCGTCCGGATGAGCTTGCCCGCGCTCACGGCGCCGGACCTGGCGCCGGCGTTGGCAGCGTTCCAGGCGGCGTGGGCGGCCCAGGGCCCCGATGCGCTGGTGGCGTTGTTCCGGCCGTCCGCCCGCGAACGGTCGGGCGGCAGCCTGGCCAGGATCCTGGAGCGCCGCGGCTGGCACAGCCGCCGCCCGGCACTCGGCCAGGTCGCTCCGGACCAACCCGGCAGCACCCGCGCCCGCGTGCGCATCGCGCTCGGCGACGAGGAACTCACCGTCGTGTTCGAGTACTGGCATCCGCAGTGGTGGCTCGGCGGCATCAGCCTGCCGCGCGAATGAGCGCGACCTGCCACGCCTGCGGCGCGCCGATGGCGAAGGCGCAGCGGTACTGCGG
>JBASWX010000582.1:0-3001 GCA_049276695.1 Planctomycetota bacterium | reverse complement strand
GCGGCTGCCGGTCGGGCTGCCGGCGCGCCCCGAACGCGGCGCGACGTTGGTGCAGGTGCTGCGGGCGGCGGTGCGGCTGCCGGTCGAACGCGAACTGGCGCTGCTGACCGCGCGCTTGCAGGCGCGGGCGCTGGCCGAGAACCCGGCCATCGGCCCGGTCGAACTGGAGAAGAAGGTCGCGGCGCTGGCGGCGCGCGAGCCGCTGCGCGGGCTCGGCAACGTGCTGCTGGTGGTCTGGCGCCAGGAAGGTCCTGACGACGCGCTGCTCGAACTGCGTGCGGGCTGGTTCCTGCCCGGCCAGACGATCCCGGTCGGCCCCGACCGCCACGTCGATCCGTTCACCGTGCCGGTGCCGGGCAGCCCGGAGCTGCCGGGTCTCGCGGTCTGGTCGAACACGGTGCCGATCCTGTCCGACCTGCTGCACGTCGAGTTCCAGCTGTGGAGCCAGAGCACGCAGCGCTGGACCGACGCCGGCCGCGGCCCGGCGTCGGCGACCGGCTCGCTGCCGATCTGGGACAGCGCGCGCGGCGGTTGGCTGACCGACGACCTCGCCGGTGGCGTGTTCCCGTTCGATCGCGGCCCGGCGAGCGAGAACGATCCGCGCGACGACGTGCAGCCGCACGCGATCCGCGTCGTCGGCGTGGTCGCGCAACCGCCTGGCTTCGCACCGGAGGGAACGCTCGCCTACGGGCTCGACGCCGACGACGAGCTGCTGCTGCTGTACGACGGCAACCGCTTCCCGGGTGCCGCGACCGGCGGCTGGCTCAAGCTGCGCGGCGAGTGGATCGCGTATTCCGAACGCGTCGGCGACGAACTGCGCGGGCTGCGCCGCGGCCAGCGGGCGACCAAGGCCCTCGATCATCCGGCCGGCACCCGGGTGCACCTCGGCCGCACCGTCGAGTTCGTGGTGCCGGTGCCGCACCAGAAGGACGACTGGAATGGCTGAGTCCCGCCACCTGCCCGTCGCCGTCGCCGCCGCGACCGGCTTCACGCTGGCCGAGATGCTCGCGGCGCTGACGATCCTGCTGTTCGGCGTCACGGCCCTGCTCGGCGGCCTGTCGACCAGCGTCGGCCAGCGCCGCACCACCGATGCCCGGCAGGAACTGACCGCGCTGTGCGACTACGCGGTGCACCGCGCCTGCACGCAGGCGATCCGCGCCACCAACGACAGCGGCGACCCGCTCGCCCTGGAACTGGTGCCGATGGTCGACCAGGAGGCCCCCGGGTTCGAGGGCATGCGCTGGTCGTGCAAGGCGATCGCCGACGAGTCCCGGCCGGCGGTGTGGCTGCTGCAGATCCAGGTGCGCTGGTTCGACGCCGGTGAAGAAGTGACCGCCGAGTTCGTCCGGGTGGTGCCGCGGCAGCTGCCGCTGCGCGACCGGGTCGCCACGTTCCGTGGCGGGTGAGAGAATCCTGCGAGGTAACCCATGAGACCGTTCCTGTCCGCCACGTTCCTGCTGGTGCCGCTGGCGCTGGCGCTGCCCGGCACCGCCCAGACCGTGCAACTCGCCGATGGCCGCGTGCTGCTGGCCGAGGTCGAAGCCGGCAGTGCCACCGGCGAAGGCATGCGGGTCAAGCGCCTCGACAACGGCGGCACGCTCGACCTGCGCTGGGAGCACCTGTCGCCCGCCAGTGCGTTGGCGTGGAAACGCAAGTTCGACCTGGTCGGCGACGAGCAGGAGGAGATCACGGTGCCCGCCAACGTCGTCGACTACGTGGTCAACGGCGTCAAGCAGTCGCTGATCGGCCGCTACGCGCAGGAGGGCGACCACATCGTCGTCACCGTGAAGGGCGTGCCGTACAAGATCCCGCGCAGCGACCTGCGCAGCGTGCGCAACATCCAGGCGCCGGTCGCGAACGTGCTGACGCGCGAGGAGTTCCGGACCGAGCTGCAGACCTCGGTCAAACCCGGCAGCGACGCCGACAAGCACATGGTGATCGCCGATCAGCTGATGCGGGCGCGCGACTACGACGGCGCCGGCGAGGCGCTGCAGGAGGCCAAGAAGCTCGGCAACAGCAAGAGCCCGCAGCAACTCGACACGATGCTGGCGAAGGTGCAGCGCTTCAAGGACGCCAAGAAGGAGCTCGACGCGCTCGACGAGATCCGCGTCACCAGGAACCGCGGCGACACCGTCAACTTCGAGAAGGGCACCAGGCTGATCGCGCAGTTCGAGAAGGACTTCCCGCAGACCAGGCTGAAGGCCGAGTTCGACAGCGAGGTGCGCCGCTTCAAGGAAGCCCGCAACCGCCACTACACGATCCAGGTCGCCGAACAGTGGCGGCGCTCGGTGGCGCTGGTCGCCGAGAAGGCGGTCGCCGATGGCTCGCTGACCCTCGAGGCGGCGAAGGACTACGCGACCAACAAGATGACCGACGACATCGTCACGCGCCTGGTCACCGTGCTGAAGCTCGATGCCACCGAGATCAAGCAGCTGTGGGGCCAACGCAAGGACAACCCGGTCGGCAAACGCACCGAGACCTTCAGCTATGGCGTCGGCTCGTGGGTGCTGGGCGCCGAGGCGATCCTGAAGAGCACCGCGACCGGCAAGGACCTCGACAAGCAGAACAAGGACAAGGCCGGCAGCGCGGGCAACGCGCAGGACAACGCGTTCCAGAAGGCCCTCAAGCAGGCGCTCGAGAAGCGCCGGCTGGCGATGCAGAACCAGGGCCAGGGCGGACAGCAGCAGCAGACCGACGAGGACTGGTGGCGGGAGGCCGAGCGCGTCGAACGCATCAGCTGGCTGCGCGCCTACTACGCCGAATTCGGCGGCCAGCTGGTCGTCACCTTCGCGACGGTGTCGCCGTGCATCTCCTGCTACGGCGAGGGCACGGTGCCGGAGATCGGCGGCGACGGCAAGATGATCCGGAACAAGTGCTTCCTGTGCCAGGGCACCAAGTGGCTGCGCAGCTTCCGCGCGTTCTGAACCGGCTGCGGAACGCGGCGGCAGCCGCTGCGGCGGCGTTCGCCGCGTGCGCCGGCCCGACCTCCGCCACGCCGGCC
>JBASWX010000581.1:0-10040 GCA_049276695.1 Planctomycetota bacterium | reverse complement strand
GTCGGGACGCGCGGCGGGACGGTCGCCGCCGGCGCCGCGTTGCGCACGTTCCTGCGCGATCGGCTCGCCCGCTACGGCGACGAACGCAGCGATCCCGACGCCGACTGCGCCAGCGGGCTGTCGCCGTGGTTGCACTTCGGCCACATCTCGGCGCACCAGGTGTTCGCGGGGCTGGCGAAGCAGGAAGGTTGGTCGCGGGGCCGCACGAAGGCGACCGCCGACGGGCAGCGCGGCTGGTACGGGATGAGTCCCGCTGCCGAAGCGTTCCTCGACGAACTGGTGACCTGGCGCGAACTCGGCCACAACGCGGCGTGGCAGCGTACCGACCACGACGGCTTCGCCTGGTTGCCGGAATGGGCCAAGCGCACGCTCGATCGGCACGCCGGCGACGCGCGTGAACACGTCTACTCGCTCGAGCAGTTCGCGGCGTCGCGCACGCACGATCCGGTGTGGAACGCGGCGATGACGCAGTTGCGCGAGAGCGGCGTGTTGCAGAACTACCTGCGCATGCTGTGGGGCAAGAAGGTGCTCGAGTGGACGCGTTCCCCCGCGGAAGCGTTCACGATCCTGGTCGAGCTGAACAACCGCTACGCGCTCGATGGCCGCGATCCGAACTCGTACTGCGGCATCGGCTGGGTGTTCGGCCGCTACGACCGGCCGTGGGCGCCCGAGCGGCCGGTGTACGGCGTGATCCGCTACATGAGCTCGACCAACACCGTGAAGAAGCTGCGCCTGCGGCAGTACCTGGCACGGTGGGGCGGCGACGGCGCGCCGACCCCGGTCAGTCGCCGAGCACCCAGGTCATCCCCGGCGTGAACGCGATGCCGAACTGGGCACCGCCGTCGACCAGCACCGCCTGCATCTCGAGCACGAAGCCGCACAACGTCGGGTCGAGCGGCAGCGGGAACGGCAGCGCGCCGCCGCCGACGGGCACCACGAGGCCGACGCTGGTCAGCGGCACGATCAGCGCCGTGCCGCCGAACGGGGTCGGAATGCTGGCGGTCGCGACGCCGAAGAACACTGCCCCGAGGGTCGTCGCGTTCGCCGAGTTGCCGACCAGCACGTTCGGCGTGGTGCCGAGCACCGGGTTCGCCGACGCGGTCAGGCCCGGGATGCCGGTTGTGCCCGGGAAGCCCGCGCCCTGGTTGCTCCAACTCGCCGGCACTGACACCCAGCTCTGGAACGCGAGGTCCCACACGCCGAGCGCGATGGTCTGCTGGATGAACACCTGGCCGTTCGCGTAGCCCCCGCCCGGCGCCTCGCCCCACCACGCGTAGCTCGGCGTGCCGGGCGCGTTCGGGCTGGTCAGTGCGAGCCCGAGGATCTGGCCGGCGGTGACCTGGATGCCGAACGCGGTGAGGTCGACCAGCACCGGTGCGATCGACGTCGGCATGCTCGCGGCCGGGATCACCACGGTCGCCAGCGACGTCGCGGTGGGCGTTCCGACCGAGTCGGTGGTGACGATGTCGACCGTCAGCGGGTTGGTCGAGATGCCGTTGTGGTGGCGGATGCGCGCGATCTCCACCTGCTCGAGCAGACCGCTGCGGCCGACGGTGAACGTCTGCGTCACCGGCTGGTTGGCGGTGACCTCGAGGCCGTTGGTCAACGGGCTCGGCAGGTAGGACTGGTCGAGGCAGGCGCTCTGCGCTGCCGTTGCGGTGGCGAACGCGGCGGACAGGAACGCGGCGTGCGAGAGGGTTCGCGGGGTGGGAGCCATGGCCCCGACGATACTGCGGTCCGCCGGCGGCGGGTGGAACCTGCGCCGCAGTGCGCAGCCGGTTGCGCCCGGTCGACAGGTCGCGCCGCAGACCGGCGACAGCAGCGCCCTCCGCGTCGTCCCCGCGAGTCCGTCAGCGACCGACTACACTGCCCGCCTGCCACGTTCCATGCCCACGACCCGCGTCCTTGGTGTCGGTCTCCTGCTGCTCGCAATCGCCACGGTCGCCATCTGGCAGTTCGGGTTCGGCCCGGGCCAGCCGGTCCTGCCGGCTCCTGCCGTCCCGGACGCGACCACGCCGGCGGATCCGGCGCGCGGCTCCCTCGAGGCAGTGGACACCGGCAAGGCAGCCAACGCGGTCGGAGCCGCCGCCAACGAACAGCGCACCGCCGCGCCGGCGACCGCGGGCGTCGACGACAAACGGCCGGCGGTGATCGGCCGCGTCGTGGGCCCCGACCAGAAGCCCATCGCGAATGCGGCGGTGTTCGCCGCACCGGGCCTCGGCTTCGCCAACGCCAATGGCGACTTCGATCCGGACACCTTCGACTTCGCCGACTTCGAAGAGGTCGGGGTCACCGACCCGACCGCGATCCTGGAAACGACGCGGGCACAGCTCGCCGACCGCGTCGAGACGAAGACCGACGCCGAGGGCCGCTTCCGCGTCGTCGCTCCCGGCAAGTCGCGCGGTGTCGGCCTGCGCGTGTTGAGCCGCGGGCATGCGATCCTCGACCGCCGCGTTGCGCGCCCGGGCGAGCACGATGTCGACGCCGGCACGCTGGTGTTGCAAGCGGGTGCGATCGTCAGCGGGCGCGTGCTGCAACCAAATGGCGACCCGGTCGCCGGCGCGCGCGTCGCCCGCATTCAGGGCGCCGAAGCGCGCATGCTGGGCGCTGTCGACTTCGACATGGCCGAGGTGGGAGCGATCGAAGATCTGCGCGGCGGCGAAGCAGCGACCACCGACCAGCTCGGCCGCTTCGAACTGGCGCACGTCGCCGCCGGCACGTTCACGCTGCGCGCCCGTCACCCCGATCATCCGACCGCGCGCGCCAGCGAGCTGACCGCGGCCGCGGGCCAGCAGCTGCGCGACGTGCTGATCACGATGCAGCGCGGCGGCGAGATCCGCGGCCACGTGACCGGCATCCCGGAAGGGGTGAAGGCGCTGCAGGTGATGGCGGCCAGGAAGCCGCGCACCGACGCCGCCGACCCGACCGGGATGATGGCCATGTTCGGCGGCGACTTCGCCGAGATGCTCGCCGATGCCGGCATGGCGGTCGGCGAACGCACCGCCGACATCGCCGCCGACGGCACGTTCGTGCTGCGCGGCCTCGGCCGCGACACCTACCGCGTGTGGGTTGCGCGCAGCGGCAGCGCATTCGTCGGCAACAACGTCTGCAGCCAGCGCATCGAAGCGGCGCCCGGGCCAGCCGACGTGGCGCTGGCCTACGAGCCGGGCATCGCGGTGACGTTCACGGTCGTCGACGCAACCACCGGCAAGCCTGTCGAACGGCTGTGGGTGACCGATCGGCTGCGCGGCGGCGGCGGCATGGCCGAGATGATGGCGATGGCGCCGCGCCCCGCGCGCGCCGGCCAGCATGCCGGCGGCGTGGTGACGGTCGGCAACCTGCGGCCGAAGAGCAAGCAGAAGCTGTCGCTGACGGTGCAGGCCACCGGCTACCACTCGTACGAGCGGTCCGACATCGAACTGCCGGCAGCCGGCACGCTCGACCTCGGTCGCTTCGAACTCGCGCCGACGCCGGTGCTCGAGGTCACCGTGACCGCAGCAGCCGGCGGCCGCCCGATCGCCGGGGCCACCGTGCGGTTGGTCGAGGTCGGCGACCGGCGTGGCGGTTTCCCTGGCATGGCGCAGATGGAACGGCTCGCCGCTGGCGGCGGCGCCGCCGGGCCGCGCCAGGGCAAGAGCGACCGTCGCGGTCACTGCGTGCTCAACGCCTTCACCGACCAACCGGGCCGCATCGAGGTCGACGCCAATGGCTTCGCGCCGTTCGCCAGCGAACCGATCCCGTTCACCAACGACGGTCCGCGTACCTTCGCAGCGTCGCTGCCGGTCGGCGGCATGGTCGATGTCACCGTCATCGACGAACGTGATGCTCCGGTCGGTGGCGTCAACGTGGAGCAGCGTTCGCCGGCCGGCGACGAGGCGCAACGCAAGACCGACGAACGCGGCGTCGCTCGCTTCGAACGGCTGCCGCCGGGCACGCACCGTTTCCGGCTCGCCAAGGACGGCGGCGTGATGGGAGCGTTCGTCGCCCGCATGCGCGATGCTGGCGGCGAGCAGTCGAAGCCGGAGGCGGTTTGGAGCGAGGCAGTCGTCGTCGATGGCACCACCGCGACGCTGCGGCTGGTCAAGGCACCGACTGCTTCGCTGCGCGGCGTCGTGCGCGAGAACGGCGTGCCGCTCGCCGGTGCGCGCCTGGCGTTCCGCGAGGGCAAGGGCGGCGGCGGCGAGGCCGAAACCGGCGAGAACGCGCTCGGTGAGATGATGGAGCAGTTCGGCGGCGGTGGTGCTGCCAACCGCACCGGCAAGACCGACGAGCAGGGTCTGTACCGGATCGGCGAGCTGCCCGAAGGCGAGCACCGCCTGCGCCTCACGCACAAGGGCCGCGCGATGCCGGTCACGCTCGCCGTCGCGCTGCGCACCGGCGACAACGTGTTCGACGTCGACCTCGACATGACTTCGATCCGCGGCGTCGTGCGCGGCCCCGACGGGGTGCCGGTCGACGGCGCGCGCCTGGTCGTGCGCAAGCCCAAGACCGGCGGCCGCGAGGACGAGATCACCGACGTGATGACGAGCGTGATGCCGGGCCTCGGTGCGGCCGGCAGCTCGGTGAAGACCGACGCGCTGGGCCAGTTCGAACTGCGCGGCGTCGATCCCGACGTCGAACTGCTGGTGCAGGCGACCGCCAAAGGCTTCGCCGCGGCGTCGGCGAAGGTCACCGTCGCGCGCGGCACCACCGCGTCCACCGAGCTGAAGCTGGGCGCCGCCGGCAAGGTCAGGGTGACGTTCCCGTCCGACCAGCCGTTCGCGCCGGTGCGCGCACGCTTCGTCAGCGACAACACGGTGCCGCCGGTGATGCAGCTGCTGGGCAAGGGCAAGGGCACACTCGACGGGCTGCGACCGGGGACCTGGGAGATCACGATCGAAGGCGTCGGCGACAACAACCCCGAACAGAAGCGCACCGTCGAAGTGGTCGCCGGCGAGACGGCCGAAATCGCGTTCTGAACGACACGGCCGGACTCGGCAGCAGCGGTCCGATCCGAAGCGCCGCTGCGGTGCGAGCGTCATTCGGTATGCTCCCTGGCCGAAGCCCCATGCACGACGCCAGCTCGGAAGAGAACGCCAGGGTGGTCCAAGAGTACCTGGCGCGCGTTCCGACCGACCGCGAGTGGGCGATGCGCGAAGCGCAGCGCTCTCGCGACCTCTCGGTTGACGAGAGGTTCGATCTGCTCGCCAGCCTTTTGCGCCTGATGGATGAGTTGCTCGCCGGAAGACAGCCGGCTCCGGAGCCTGGGCACCCGTTCTGGCGCCATTGGAGAGATCCGGAGCTTGGCCGACCTCGCTGACCTTCCGGAGCTGACGGCAGCGATCTCCACCGATCTTGCCGGCGCCGCGATCCCGCATGCGATCAGTGGGGCGATTGCGATGGCGGCGCATGGCTACATCCGTTCGACGGCAGATCTCGACATCCTGGTGGTGGTGCCCTCGCTGCGTCTGCCGCAGGTGTTCGAACTGGTTCGCCGGCATGGCTTCGAGGGCGAAGATCGAGCACTCATCGCATCGTTGCGCGAACAGACCGTCGCACGACTTGTTCGAGGGCCGACGTTCGTCGAGATCCTCGTGCCGGTCTTGCCCTACCACCACGGCATCCTGGCGCGGGCAGTCGTCAGGCCGCTTCGCGGCCGGCAGGTGCCGTTCGTGAGCATCGCGGACCTGATCGTGCTGAAGATGCTCTGGCACCGCGTCAAGGACGTCGCTGACATCCATGGACTGCTCGCCCAGCCAGGTGCGACGTCGGACGGCGACTTCATCCGCAGAACGCTGCGGTCGCTGATCCCCGCGAGCGATCCACGCCACGCCGAGATCGAGTCGCTGCTGCGCACCTTCGGTCGGGACTGAAGGGCCACACCCGGACCCCGTCGGGGCGGGAGTCGCCGTTGAAGCGGCCGCGGCCGTGGCCGCGGGCGCGCCATACCCAGACCCCGGCGGGCTTCCGACCGCGGCGCGCAGCGCCGGCGGTTGGTACGCCCGGCGGGAGTCGAACCCACGACCTCCGGTTTAGGAAACCAGCGCTCTATCCAACTGAGCTACGGGCGCGCGGTGCGAGAGCGTAGCCACTGCGGCTCGGTGTCACCAGCCGCCGCATCGACGCGGTGCGGGCACGCAGCGCCCTACTCGCTACGCTTGCCGGCGCAATGCGCCAGCTCGCCCTGTTCGTACTCCCGCTGCTCCCGCTGATCTCCTGCACCCTCGTCGCCGCGCCGGCACCGGCGCAGGACGACAAGAAGACCGAGGCACCCGCTGCCGAAACCAAGGCGCCGGAGAAGCCGCGAGTGCCGTTCTTGAAGCCGGCGGGCAACTACGAGGACCTCGCCGAGATGGGCTTCGATCCGACCAGCATGCTGCTCGGCGGCGGCGGTGCGCCGCCCAAGCCCTTCTTCGAGTTCCTGGCGCAGGTCGATGGGCTCGCGAAGGTGCCGGAGACGGAGCTGGTGCTCGACCTGTCGGCGCCGGCGGGCTTCAACCTGCCGCAGCTGCGCGAATTGGAACGCGCGATCGCGAGGGTGCGCGCGGCCGGCAAGCAGATCACCTGCTACGTCGAGAACGCGGGCGCGGGCACCTACCAGCTCGCGGTGCTGTGCGACCGCATCCTGATGGCGGACATGGGTTCGCTGGACTTGCGCTCGCCGGCGATGTCGGTGATGCACCTGAAGGACGCGCTGGATCTGCTGGGCGTGCAGGTCGAGGTCACGCGCGTCGGCGCGTTCAAGGGCGCGGTCGAGCCGTACATGCTGCCGGTGATGTCGGATCACCTGCGCGCGCACTACGAGGCGATGCTGCAGACGATGAACGCCGACGTCGTGCGCCGCATCGCCGAGGGCCGCAAGCTGAGCGCCGAGACGGTGCGTGGCCTGCAGCAGGAGCGGTTGTTCCCGGCGAAGGAAGCGCTGGCGAAGGGGCTGGTCGACAAGCTGGTGCCGTGGACCGGGGCCAAACGTGCGATCGCGCTGCAGCGCGGCGACGACGAGTTCGAACTGGTCGACGCGGCGCCGAAGAAGAAGGCGCAGAGCCGCGACTTCATGACCATCCTGTCGGGGCTGTTCCGGCAGAAGAAGGAGGAGGAGATCGAGGACCCGATGGTGGTGGTGATGCACCTCGCCGGCCAGATCGTCGACGGCGACAAGCCGGCCGCCGGCAGCATGGTCAGCGGCCCCGCGGTCAAGAAGCTCGACGAACTGGCGGGCAACGCGAACGTGAAGGGCGTGGTCGTGCGCATCAACTCGCCGGGCGGCTCGGCGACTGCGAGCGAAGCGATCCGGCAGGCGCTGGCGCGGCTGGCGAAGCAGAAGCCCGTGGTGTTCTCGATGGGTGACCTCGCGGCGTCGGGCGGCTACTGGATCACGACCATCGGCGAACCGATCCTGGCGGAAGTCGGCACCATCACCGGCTCGATCGGCGTCTTCGGGATGCGCTTCCAGACCGGCGCGCTGATGCGGCGGCTCGGCGTGCACACCGAGATCGTGCGGCTCGACGACGGCCCGCTGATGGACGCAGTGGATCGGCCGTGGAGCGACGCGGCGCGCGCGCGCATGCAGGGTTTCGTCGACGACATCTACGACCAGTTCCTGGCACACGTCGGCGCATCGCGCAAGAAGACCAGGGACCAGGTCGACGCGATCGCCGGCGGCCGGGTGTGGTCGGGCCAGCAGGCTGTCGCGAACGGGTTGATCGATGCGATCGGCGGCCTCGACGACGCGTTGGCGATGGTGAGGAAGCGCGCCAACGTCGCCGACGACGTCGAGGTCGCGCACGTGCCGGAGCCGAAGAACTTCGCCGACTCGTTCCTGTCGTCGCTGTTCGATGCCGCGGTGCGCGGCGGTGAGGACGGCGCCGTGCTGCGGGCGGTGTTGCAGCGGTGCGGACACCTGCAGGAGGTGGTCGGTCTGTTGCGGGAGGCGCTGGCCGGCGACGGTTCGATGCAGGTGCTGGCGCTGATGCCGCCCGGCCTGCGCGTTCGCTGAGCCCGCGGCTACCGGCCGAGTCGCCCACGCAGCGTCGCGAGGACCGTTTCCGCCTGCTGCTGCGGGGAATGCCGCCAGTCCAGCACCAGGTCTGCCGTTGCGCGCGCCGGCTCGACGAAGCGTTCGTGCATCGGTCGCACCGTCTCCAGGTACTGGCGCACCACCGACTCGACGGTGCGGCCGCGTTCGACGATGTCGCGCTGCACGCGCCGCAGCGCGCGCACGTCAGCGGGGGCGTCCAGGAACACGCGCAGATCGAACGCCGAACGCAGCTCCGCGACCGCCAGCAGCAGGATGCCTTCGCAGACGATGACCGGCCGCGGCTCGACCCGGCAAGTGAGCCGGCTCCGGGTGTGGGTCGCGAAGTCGTAGCACGGCCGCACCACGGCCCGGCCGGCGCGCAGCTCGGCGAGGTGGCTGGCCAGCAGTTCGCTGTCGAGGCTGTCGGGATGGTCGAAGTTGGTCGCCGCGCGTGCCGCGGTCGGCAGGTGGGCGAGGTCGCGGTAGTAGGAGTCGTGGTCGAGCACCGCGCACTCGTCGCCCAGGTGCACGGCGACCGCGCGCGTCAGCGAAGTCTTGCCGCTGCCGGAACCGCCGGCGATCGCGACGGTGAAGGCAGGGTGGTGGGGGCGCACGGTGGCACGGTAGCAAGGGCCGTCGCCCGGGCGAAACGCGCGGCGCCGCCGGCCCGGATCTTTCGGACGAAGGGCTTGAGCGGGTCGCGCGCGCTGCCTTACCTTCGCCGGCGTCCGGCGGCGACGCCCACGCCCCTTCTGACCCCGCACCCGTTGACCTACGACCCGTCCAACGTCTTCGCCCGCATCCTGCGCCAGGAGATCCCGGCGCAGCTGGTGCACGAGGACGAACAGTGCATCGCGTTCCGCGACGTGAATCCGCAGGCGCCGCTGCACGTGCTGGTGATCCCGCGCCGGCCGATCCGGAGCCTCGCCGACGCCGCCAGTACGGATGGGGCGCTGCTCGGGCACCTGCTGCTGACCGGGCGGGACATCGCGAAGAAGCTCGGGCACCCCGAAGCCCGCGTGGTGATCAACAACGGCGCCGGCGCCGGTCAGACGGTGTTCCATCTGCACGTGCACGTGCTCGCCGGGCGAACGTTCGCTTGGCCGCCCGGATGATCGCATGAGTGATCGCACCGAGTCCTCCGACGAGCTGCTGGCGCCCGAGGTGATGTTCGTGCCGTTGGCGTGGGCACCCGGGGAATCGTGGGCCGGCCTCGAGCGCGCGACGTGGGCGCGGCGGCTGCCGGACTTCCTGCACCAGGTGCTCAACCAGGGGCACGCCGGGCCGACCGCGATGCTCGAACTGCAGACCGCGAACGGCGATGGGCCGGTGACGTGGGTGCACGTCGACCAGGTGCCGGAGCGCGACGACGCGTTCGCGCTGATGCCGGACGGGCTCGACGTGCGCGCGGTGGTGACCGGCGAGGTGTCGGCGGCGGACGGCAACCTGCAGCTCGAGTTCTGCGTGCACCACGACGACAGCGAAGAGGAGTTCGTCACCGCGAAGGTCGCCGGGCTGGTGCCGCTGACCGATCCGGTCCCGGCGCTGTTGCGGCTCGGGCGTCATCTCGCGCACCTGCTCGACCTGCGCTGGGACGAGCCGTCGAAGCAGCTGCTGACGCGGCACGGCGAGGCGTTCCGTCTGTTCCTGCGCGGGCTCGACGGCGCGATGCTGCTCAGCGGCGAACTCGAGGTCGCGGTCCCCGACGATCGCGAAGCGCTGCTGGCGCCGTTCGCGGAGGCATTGGCCCTCGATCCGAAGTTCGGGCTCGCACTGCGGGTCGCCAATGCGAGCACCGCGGTGGCGCTGCAGGGCGACCAGGTCGACCGCGAGCTGGTGCGCCGGTTCCTCGACCGCTGCTACCAGGCGCAGCCGATCGACGGCGAGGGCTGCGTCGCGATCGCCGAGCAGTTGACCGTGATGGGCGATGATGCGCGCGCGGTCGCCTGGCTCGAGCACGCCGCGCTGCTGGAGCCGCCGCCGCCGCGCGGACTCGAGAGCCTCGGCCTGCTGCTGGCACGGCGCGGCGAGGGCAGTCGTGCGC
>JBASWX010000580.1:0-9216 GCA_049276695.1 Planctomycetota bacterium | reverse complement strand
GTGCGCGGCGGATCCGGCACGATCGGCGCCGTTGCGGGTTCGGCCTTCGCTGTGACGGGTGCCTGGGGAGCGGCTGGCGGGGGCACGCTGGCGACGGGCGGGGCGACGTCACCGTGCATGACCCACCAGGCGCCGCCACCGATGGCCATGAGCAGCAGCGACGGGACGACGATCTTGCCGGCGCTGGACATGGGAATCGGAAAGGTGTGTGTGGGGCGGGATGGCGATCGACGCCGCTCCCGGAGCTTTCTTCCACGGCGCCAGCGCGAGGATGCCGGGCGTGGCGGACGCCGGCGTCTGGCTCGCCGACTGCCGCGCTCGGCAGTTGCCTTTCGCCAGGGTGTGGGGGCCATCCCCGTTCGAGCACGCGGACCAGCTCGCCCCGCGGCGATGAGCTTCGGGGCGGTTGCGTTTCCCGGCAGCGCGGAGCCCGAGCGTGGCAGATACTGACCCCATCTCGCTCATGGCTTCGCCGCACGCGCATCGGCCCTCCACGCGAACCCTCGCCTTGCTGGCCCCGGTGCTGGCTGTCTGGGTCGGCTACTTCGACACGCTGTCGTACGGCTTCGTGTTCGACGACTCCCTGATCGTCGACAACGAGGGGCTGCGGTCCGGGAGCCTGTGGCAAGCGGTCTTCGGCGGGCTGACCCCGTGCACGAACCGCCCGCTGACGGCGATCGCGTACTGGTACGAGGTCGCGCACGGTGCCTCGCCTTCGACCATGCACGCGGTCAACGTGGCGCTCCATGCCCTCGCCTGCATCATGGTCGTCTGGGCCGGCAGCACCGTCCTTTGCCTGGTCCGGCCCAAGTGGAATGCCGACCGTTGCTGGCTGCTCGCCGGCATGCTCGGGGTGCTGTGGGCGATCCACCCGATCAACGTCGAGGCCGTGGCGTACATCGCGCAGCGGTCGGCACTCCTGCTCGGGCTGGCCAGCTGGTCGACGCTGCTCGCCGTGTGCAAGTGGCGGACAGCGGGCACGACGGCCTGGGCCGTCGCGTCGATCGCGGGGTGCTGGGCGGCCATGGCGATCAAGGAGGAGGGGTTCGCACTACCCATCCTGATGCTGCTCGCGGCAGTCATGGTCCCTGCGCCGCGACCGTCGACGATCCCACCAGCGGCGGTCTACTGCGGCTGGTTCGCCAGTTGGTCGGTGATCCTCGCGTGCATCATGCTCGGGCCCGCCAATCCGACGATCGGCTACCACACGGTGCCCGAGTGCTCGGCATGGCAGTGGCTGATGACGCAGGCCAATGCCGTCTCGCACTACCTGTGGAATCTGTGGATCCCGTCGGACCTGCGCGGCGTGTACGATCAGGCCATCGTTCGGGACCTCCGTGACGCGTGGTTGCCAGGTCTCGCGGTCCTGGCCGTGATGATCGCCGGCGTGTTCGCCTGGCGGCGCGCACCCGCGGTCGGTCTGGCGGTGTGCTGGTGGTTCCTCTTTCTCGCGCCGACGTCGACGATCGTCCCGATCGTCAGCGAGCCGATCGCCGACCGCCGCGTCTACGTGGCTGGCGTCGGGCTCTGGCTCGCGTTGTTCGCCTGGGTCGCTCCGCGCTGCCGCACCTGGACGCTCGTGGCGGCGTGGGCCGCGCTGGTCGTCGTCTTCGTCGTCACGACGCGCCACGTTGCCGCGGCCTATCGGGACGAGGCGACCTTCTGGAACTCCGCCGGCGCGGCCAACGCGCTGTCGAACGGCTCGTTCATGTCCGGCCGCATCCTCTCGAGTTGGGCGCGGCATCTCTACCAGGCGGGCGACAAGCAGCGTTCGTTCGCCTTGCTCGAACGGGCCGCCGCGGCGGAGGCGCTCGGCCAGCACGAGTTGCTGAACATCGCGAACATGCGGCGCGAGCAGGGCCGCACGCGGGAAGCCGAAGCCATGCTGCGCAAGGTCGTGGCGCACTACCCCGACTACGCCGAGGGCCACGGCAACCTCGCGTTGCTGGTTCTGGACCGGGCGGCGCCGAACGCGGAGGCGCGGGCGGGGGACCTGCGTGAGGCCGAACGCCTGCTGCGGACGGCGGTTGGCCTGGCGCCGCGGAGCGCCGAACTGAACAACAGCCTGGCCGTCTGCCTGCACACCCTCGGGGCGACGGCCGAGGCAGTGACGTTCCTGCAACGGGCCCTCGAGCTGGCCCCTGACTACGTGGAGGCCGGTCGCAATCTCGTGATCGCCCGGCTCGCGCTCGGCGACGCGCCAGCCGCGTTCAAGACGTTGGATGAGATGATCGCGCGCCGGCCGGGCGACCGGGATCTCCTGGCGTGGCGGGAATCGCTCCGGCGATAGCCCTTCACCGGAACGGCTGCGCCACGACCGGATCGCCGCCGCCGGGCAGTTGCGTTGCGAGCGCGCGGTCACTCGTCGGACCAACGGTCGGCGGCCCGGCGCGCCAGCAGGTCACGCGCGAGTCGAGCGCCAGCCGCAGCAGTAGACTGGACGACGTGAACCGACACCCGATCCGTTCGTGGCTGGGTACGGGCGCCGTCGCCGCTGGGTTCGCGGCCTGCGCCGTGGATGGGATCGTCGCCGACCGCATGGCGATGGACGCCGGGTTCCGCGTCGACGGCACGCTGAACGGCACGACGGTGCGGCTGGGCATCGACACCGGCACACAGACCGGGGTGCTGGCGATCGCGGCGGCGGAACGCGCCGGGCTCACCGTGCGCAGCTCGGCGAAGTCGATCACCGACAGCACCGGCGCCAGCCGCATTGCCGACGGCGAAGTGGACTACGCGTTGCGCCTCGGCTCGACGACGTTCCGCGGGCCCGCCGTCTGCCTGCGGCCGCCGGTGGCGTTCGGCGACGGCCTGATCGTCTTCGACTTGCTGCGCCTGGGCGCCTGGTTGTTCGATGCGCCGCGGCTGGTCGTGCACATGGCGCCGGCCGCTGGGGCGGAGCAGCTCGTCGCCGCCGGCTACCGGGTCAGCGAACGCCTCGACCTGGGACCGGACGAGTGGGCGCCCGACGGTCACCGTGCGGCTCGACGACACTGTCGACGTGACGCTGTTCCTCGACACCGGGGCCGAGGCGACGTCGCTGCCGGCGGCGGTGGTCGACGCGCTGCAGATGCCTTCCGGCGACGAACTGGCGCGGCGACAGGCGGACGAGCGGGCCGCCGCGATGGCCGAGGAACTGCGCCGGCAGGGGGTGCAGGCGCAGGTGCAGGTGGTGCCGGGCGAGGGCAACGTCGGCGTGCACGGCGTGATCGGAGCGTCGACCCGGCATCACCTGCGGCGGCTGGCGCTGGGCGGCCGCACGTTCGTGGACCTCGTCGTCAACCGCCGCGAGGGCGAGGGCCTGCTCGGCCGCGACGTGCTGGGCAAGTGCCCGTGGCTGCTGCACGGGCCGCGGCGCGAGCTGTGGCTGCTCGAACCGCGGTAGTCACGGCGGCCGCGACCGGCCGCGGGTTCACTGCACCCGGGCCAGCAGCGCGTTCGACGCCGCGACGGACTGCGGCGCGCCGGCATCGACGATCCACTGCTGCCACCAGGCGCTGAAGCCGCTCGGGAAGCCGGCCGGCCACACCAGCGTCACCGTGTCGGTACCAGCGGGTCCGACGACGCGCGCGAGCACGATGTCGGGCGACGGCACCAGCGTGCCGCCGAGCAGCGGCAGGTCGAGGCGCGCGAAGCCGACCGCGAGGAACGCGGGCGCTTGCGGCAGCGCGTTGGCGAGGTCGACGCCGACGAGGTTGTTGGCGACCAGGGCGCCGGTGCCGGCGAGCCGCGGCAGGCCGCCGGTGCCGGCGAGCGCTTGCCCTTCGTCGAACCAGTACTGCGAGCCAGAGCGCCACTGTTCGAAGATCGGCATCGGCGGCGTGTAAGCGACGCCGGTGCGCAGCCGGCCGACCAGGCCCGGGCGGCCGGCGCCGGTGATGCGGTTGGGTGCGGGGTCGGTGCCGGCCAGCAGCGGCTGGCCGTTCACGAACGCGCGCAGCACGACCGGATCGCTGCCGTACACCTCGAGCCGCAGCGTCGAGCCCGGAGCGGGGCCGGGTCCCGGCAGCGTCGCGATCAGCCGGGTCTGCGCGGTGGGCACGCCGTCGAACTTGATCTCCCAGCGGCTGTTGGTGCCGTCGCCGTTCCAGTGGAAGCCGTAGCGGGCGTTGTCGGTGAGGCGCTGGCGCACGAACACCTGCGTCAGCATGTCGGGGCTCATGTTGGTCGCGGTCGTCACCTCGTTGAACTGGTTCGCCGCGAACACGCTGCCGACCCACGCGACCACGCAGCCGTTCGCCTGCGGCGAGCCCAGGTCGCTGTTGGCGATGATGTCGGCGGTGGAGCCACCCAGGCGCAGCCAGTTCGGGCCGAGCGTGTGCCGTTCGAAGTCGTCGAACACCGGGTCGGACTGGCAGCGCGGCGATGGAACGAGAGCGGCGAACGCGAGCAGGGCGACGCACGCGGAAGACGGGAGGCGCGTCATGGATCCGATGCTACCGGCGGTGGGCCGCCATGGGGTGTGGCTGGCGGCGCCGGCCCGACTTCGGCGGCCGGGAATGGCAACCGGCCGCCGCCGTGATACCTTCGGCGCATGGCCGCCAAACCCCAGGATTCCAAGAAGAAGGGCCCGTCTGCGCTGCAGATGCCGGTCCAACCGGATGCTGCGCTCGCCGCCGTGGTCGGCAACGGGCCGATGCCCCGCAGCCAGATCACCAAGAAGCTGTGGGACTACATCAAGAAGAACGGCCTGCAGGACGCCAAGGTCCGGACCAACGTCAACGCCGACGACAAGCTGCGGCCGCTGTTCGGCGGCAAGTCGACGGTGACGATGTTCGAGATGACGAAGCTCATCTCGCAGCACATCGTCAAGCCGAAGGGCTGACCGGCGCGGCGGCGGCGCCTGCGGCCGTTCACTTCGCGGGTGGTTCGCGCAGGATGCGCAGGTACGCGCGCCACGGGCCGACCGCGTCCCGGTAGCGCTGCGCCATGGCGCGGGCGATCTGCGCGATGTGGGTGAGGTCGTGCGCGACCCAGGTCGCCAGGTGCTGCCCCAGCGTCACGGCGCCGAACTCGGGGTGCCGGCCGCGGCGCGCGAGGTCGGCCGGCTGCAGGTCGAACGCGGCGAGGTCGCGCAGGCTCTGCGCGCGGCAGCTCGTGAACTCGGCCAGCAGGTCCGCGAGCGGACGTTCCGGCTGCCGGAGCTGGGCGAAGCGGTCGAACGGGGTGAAGGCGCGGGTCTCGCCGAACGCGAACAGGTGGCGCACGCGCGGGATCCAGTCGTGGCGTTCGCCTTCGATCAGGTGGCCCAGCACCACCAGCGGGTTCCAGGTGTCGGGGCCTTCGTCGCTGTGCAGCCAGCCCGCCGGCAGCAGGCACAGCCAGGCGGTGAGCGTGGCGGGGGTGGCGCGCAGCAGCGCCGGTCCGTCCTGCAGGTCGAAGGTGTCGGGGGTCACCGTGGTCCGTTCGTCGCGCGCCACGATACCGGCTGCGGCGTGGCCGCGCCGGCGGTGCCGGTGACGCCGAGCAGGTGCAGCAGCGGCGTCGTCGCCAGCGTGGTGACCAGCGCCATCGTCACCATCATCGCGAACAGCAGCGGCGAGATCAGGCGCAGGTCGAGGCCGACGTTCAGCACGACCAGTTCCATCATGCCGCGGGTGTTCATCAAGGCACCGAGCGCCCCGGCCTCGCGGCGGTCCAGGCCGTTGGCCCGCGCTGCGAGGTAGGCGCCGCCGACCTTGCCGGCGGTCGCCACCGCGACGACGAGCGCGCACAACAGCCAGTTGCCGCCGCCTTCGACCAGGCCGATCTGGGTGCGCAGGCCGGTGAAGGCGAAGAACACCGGCAGGAACAGCACGACGACGACGTCGGTCAGCTTCTGCGTCGCGACCTTCGCCAGTTCGGAGTCGTGCGGGATGATCGCGCCGAACAGGAACGCGCCGAACAGCGCGTGGATGCCGATCGCTTCGGCCGCCAGCGCGGTCGCCAAGAGGCCTACCAGCAGCACCACCATGGCGTGGGCCGAAGCGCTTGCAGTGCCCGACTGGCGCCCGACCCAGCGCACGACCGCCGGCCGCACCAGCAGCAGCATCACGGCGGTGAAGGCGATCGCCAGCGCCACCGTCGTCACCGCGGCGCCGGCGGTCGCCTTGGCGACGCCGACGACGACCGCGAGCAGGCACCACGCGGTCACGTCGCCGGCGGCGGCGGCGGCGAGCGCGATGCCGCCGAGCGCCGTCTTCTGCAGGCCGGTCTCCCCGAGGATACGCGCCAAGACCGGGAAGGCGGTCACCGACATCGCGACCGCGACGAACAGCGCGAACGGCACGAACGGCACGTCGCTGGTCGCGGTGGCGGGGTACAGCAGCAGCGCCATCAGGCTGCCGAGCACGAACGGCACCGTCATGCTGGCCCAGGCGACCGCGATCGCGGTGCGCGAGCGCTGGCGCACGACCTCGGTGTCGAGTTCGAGCCCGACCAGGAACAGGAACAGCACGACGCCGATTTGCGCCAGGATGCCGAGCTGCGGCGCGACCGCCGGCGGCAGCAGGAAGGCGCTGGCGGCCGGGAACACGCTGCCGAGCAGCGACGGCCCGAGCAGGATGCCGGCCAGCATCTCGCCGATCACCGGCGGCTGGCCGAAGCGCCGGAACAAGGCGCCGATCGCGCGCGCGGCGACGATCACGATCGCGACCGCGAGCAGCACGTGGGCCAGCGGGTTCGCCACTTCCGTGGCAGCCGAGCGGTCGAACAGCGGCTGGCCGGGGGGCGGTGGCGGCGCTGCCAGGGCCGTGCCGAAGCTGCTCACCGCGCCGAACACCGCGGCGACGAGCGCCATCGTCAGGGCGTAGCCGGCGGCGACCTTGGGGTTCATGTCGTGGGGCCGCGGCGACGCCTGTTCAGAAGGCTCCGACGTGCACTTCGATGGCGTTGGAACCGGTCAGCGGACCGAGGGCGCCGGCCGGGCCGAGTTCGAGCACCACGACCTGATGGAAGAACTGCTTGCCGAGATACAGCGGGGCGTTCGGGATTGGGATCGTCGACTGCGCGCTGCCGCCGACCGGCGCCAGCAGGTAGAGCGCCTCGACCGTGGTGAGCAGGTCGCAGCCCGGCAGGCCGGTCGGCAGGATCGACGACAGCGGGACCTGATTCGCCGCGAGCCCGCCGATGCCGATCGCGAACGCGCCGCTCGGGATGCCCGTCGTGATCGCCCGCAGATTGCCACCGACCCACGCCGGCTCGACGACGGTGAGTTGCACCGGGCCGGCAGAGCCGCTGCAACCGACGCCGTACTTCGTGGTCGTCGCCGGGCAGGTCGTGCCGAGGCTGGCGATCCACGGCGCCACTTGCCCGTTCACCACGTTGAAGTACCCGACCGCGACCAGCTCGCCGAAGCGCAGCCACTCGATCTCCTCGATCGCTTCGAAACCGCTCACCGGCGACAACTGGAAGGTGAAAGCAAGGGGCGACCACGCCGCCCCGTTCCAACGCGATCCCACCGGCAGGTACGGGTACGTGTAGCTGGTGCCGAACACGACCACATCGCCGTCGGGCAGGATGGCCATGCGGTTGCCACCGTGGTTGGGCTGGCCTGGCATTGCGGACCACGCGGCGCCGTTCCACTGCGCGACGGCACCCGGGGTCAGTTCGCCCGTGGCCCATAGACGGCCGTCGGGGTGCGCGCACAGGCGTGTGGCGCCGCTCACGCTCACGCCCGCCGCGATCGAGCCGAGTTGCGTCCAGGTGTTGCCGTCCCAGCGGTAGACCTGGCGCGCGGCCGCGAACACGGTGCCATCCGGCATCGGCACGATCGACGTGACCCTGGCTGCCAGTCCCGGGCCGAGCGGGCTCCACGTGGTGCCGTTCCAGCTCGCGATGTTGAGGGCGGCGCTGCCGCCGGCGGCAGTGAACCAGCCACCGGCCACGACGTGGCCGTTCGCGAGTTCGGCGAGGGCAAGCACGTAGCCGTTCGGGTTCGGCGCCAGGTTGGTCGAGAGCCATTGGGTGCCGTCCCAGCGCGCGACGTCGGAGTAGCCGCCAACGAACACGCGCCCCGACGGACCGCAGATCACGGCCATTGGCGTCAGCGCCAGGCTGCCCATCGGCGACCACTGGCCGTCGAGGCGTCGCGCTGCGTGCAGCGCCGGCGTGCCACCGACTTCGTTGAAATAGCCGGTCGCGACGACGTCGCCATCCGGCAGCTGCACGACGTCGGTGGTCCGCCCGTTCGGCCCGCCGCCGCCGACGCGTTGCCAGGCCGTGCCGTCATGGTGGGCGATGCCACTGGTGGTGGCGCCCCCCGCAGTGTTGAAGGTGTTGCCGATCGCAAACAGATCGCCGCTCGGCAGCGCCGCGAGGCCGGCGGCCAGGCCATTGAGGCCGGCGCCGAGCGAAGACCACGAAGCACCGTTCCAGCGGGCGATGTAGTTGGCTGGCACGCCGCCGATCGCGGTGAAGGGGCCGGTGACGACGATGCTGCCATCCGGCATCGGCTCCGCCCGCACCCATGTCGACACGCCCGGTGCCACGGCATGCCAGGCGGTGCCGTCCCAACGCGCCAGGCGCCCGGCCGCGACGCCGCCGATCACCGTGAAGTCGCCGCTGGCGAGCACGCCGCCGCTCGGCAGCGTCGTGAGCGAGGACACCACGCCGTTCGTGGTCGCGAACGGCAGCACCGCGCTGCCGTCCCATCGCAGGATCGATCCGACGAGGCCCAGCAGCACGTCGCCGTTCGCCAGGGTGAGCAACGCCTGCGCCGGCGATGGCAGGATCGACGTGAACGAACCCGTCGCGACATCGACGTCGTAGACTGCGTAGTAGGTCGAAGCGACGAGCCGGACCCCGCGCGCGACCACGCGGCGCACTTCCTGGGTCAGTGCGGGCGCGATCGGCGTCCAGACCGTGCCGTTCCAGCGTGCCAGCATGCTGGAACCGACCCACAGGCCTCCGGCGACCAGTTCGCCGTTCGGCCGCGAACAGAAGCAACTGATCCACGTCGGCTGCAGGCCGGGCAACGCCGACCAGGTCCGTGCGATCGGATCGAACAACACCGGATTGCCGAGCGCATTGGCCAGCATCGTGAACTGGCCGCCGACGACGAGGCATGTACCCAGGGGCCCGGCACCGTCCGGGTCCCAGGCCGCCGCGGCGTACACGTTGGAATCGGCGCCGAGAACGCCGCCCCCGGGCAGCAGCACCGTGTTGCATTGCGCGTCGAGCGCCGCCGCCGGCACGCAGGCGGCGAGGGCGATTGCGAGGCGGCGGGCCGAGGGCGCT